>QCUZ01000009.1:0-31104 GCA_003210555.1 Synechococcus sp. AG-683-A03
GTGAACGAAGGCGCTGCGAAGTAGCTCGAGCCCTCGCCGTTGGTTTGGAGGGTCCTCGCTATTTACTCCTCGATGAACCCTTCGCTGGGGTAGACCCATTGGCGGTGGCGGATCTTCAGCAAATGATCCACGGATTACGCCAGCGAGGAATGGGCATTCTCATCACTGACCATAATGTCCGCGAAACCCTTGCAATTACGGATCGGGCTTACATTTTGACGGATGGGAGCATTCTTGCTTCTGGTCGTTCCGATGAAGTAGCCAACGACCCACTCGTACGACGTCACTATCTCGGGGAGGGTTTCCAGCTTTGAACAATGAACTTTGGATTGCAGCCAAACGTCAGCTGCGCAGGCTTGTTCATCGAATTCCTTTAATTGATCGTTGGCTTCTGGGTGAACTGATCGGGCCCTTGTTGTTTGCCCTTACAGCATTCACGGTGGTGTCCCTCTCCGTAGGGGTGATGTTTGATCTAGTTCGCAAGATTGTTGAATCAAACCTCCCTTGGACGATTGCTGTTCAAGTGCTATTGCTTAAGTTGCCAAGCTTTTTGGTGATTTCTTTTCCGATGGCCACATTGATGGCCTCCTTGCTTGCATATAGCCGTCTTTCTGCTAACAGCGAGCTGACTGCGCTTAGAAGTGTCGGTGTAACAGCAAGTCGAATGATTGCACCTGCAATCGCTTTGGCCCTGCTGATGACGAGTCTCTCGTTTTTGTTCAACGATGTGATCGTTCCTCGTACAAATCGTTCTGCTGAATTTACATTACAACGCGCTCTTGGTAAAGCGATTTCTGCTGAGAAGGGAGACAATATTGTCTATTCGCGTTTTGGACGAGTCTCTGGACCAGATGGTGATATGAGTAAGGGATTAACTCAATTATTTTATGCACGTAAGTTCAACAATGGAACGATGAGTGGTGTGACTGTTTTGGACTTTTCTAGATTTGGTTTTACTCAGATGCTTATTGCTGACAAGGCAAATTGGAATGAGTCTCAAGCTAAGTGGGAATTTAAAGATGGCCAAATCCTTACCCTTACTCCGTCAGGAAGTTCTACATCAGCTGATTTCGATCGCTACCTTTATCCGCTGAGTCCTGCGCCTCTACGGATCGCAAGATTGCCAAAAGATGCCAATAATATGACTGTATCTGAGGCCATAGAGGCAGAGCAACTTTTATCTGATGCTGGTGATCGTAAAGAAGCTCGCAGGCTCAGAGTTCGAATTCAGGAGAAATTTACGGTCCCCATGGCTTGCTTGGTGTTTGGTTTGATCGGTTCAAGCCTTGGTGCAAAGCCCAACAGCAGAACAAGTCGTAGCCAGGGTTTTGGCATCAGTGTTGTGCTTATTTTTGTTTACTACGTCCTGAGCTTTAGTTTTAGTTCACTCGGTGTCAAAGGGACCTTGGCTCCCCTTCTGGCCGCTTGGGGGCCCGTTTTGATTTCTCTTGCAGGTGGCGGAGTGTTGTTGCGGCAGGCCAGCCGGTAACCAGACACGTCAGAATCAAGTTGTTTAGTGGTGAAGTGGTTCATGGAGTTGGCTGGGATGGATCCGGTTCTTGGGCTCGGATTGTTTGCTTTTGCGCTTTTGCTGCTGGCCTTACCGCTTGCCTTTTGGAAAGTGAGCTCAGAAAAGACGTCTGGTCTTGTGACGCTGTTGATTGCAACAGCGAATCTCGCCTTGACGGCTCAACTCGTTCTCCGTTGGTGGCAGTCGGGCCATTTCCCGATTAGCAACCTCTACGAATCGCTCTGCTTTCTGGCTTGGGCTTGTACCCTCACCCAATTGCTAGTAGAGCGATCTTGGCCAACACCAATCGTGGCGGCAGCAGCGACTCCGATGGGTTTGGGATGCATTGCTTTTGCAAGTTTTGCGCTTCCTGACCAGCTGCAAGAAGCCTCTCCACTTGTACCAGCGTTGCGCTCCAGTTGGCTCGTGATGCACGTGAGCGTGATCATGGTGAGTTATGCCGCCCTTTTAGTTGGCTCTCTGTTGTCAGTTGCTGTCTTGGTCACTGATCGAGGCCATGCCTTGGAACTGCGCAGTAGCTCGATAGGTAGTGGAGGGTATCGTCGTGCAGCACTTGCGACTCCCCTCGGCAGTGTGAGCGACTCTGAGGTTCAGTTGTCTTCCGTTCAGTTCACTCGGAATGAGCTGCTAGACAGCCTTAGCTATCGCACCATTACGGTTGGTTTTTTGCTATTAACCGTTGGGATTATTAGCGGCGCCGTGTGGGCCAATGAGGCCTGGGGTAGTTACTGGAGCTGGGATCCCAAAGAAACTTGGGCTCTGATTTGCTGGCTGGTTTATGCAGCTTATTTGCATACAAGGTTGAGCAGAGGATGGCAGGGTCGGCGTCCTGCCCTAGTCGCTAGTGCGGGGTTAGTTGTGATTGGTGTCTGTTATATAGGGGTGAATCTTCTTGGTATTGGTCTCCACAGCTATGGCTGGTTCTTTGGATAACAAACTTTTTTGTTGGGTTCAGTTGTTATTTCTAATAAGACTAATTTTTAATTATTATTCAAGTTGTAAGAGGCTGACCTTCGACTATTGTCTTTCATTGGTTTTGGTACGAACTAAGCCAATCAACTGACATCATGGGTCATATGGTACTGAAAGGAGAATTCCTGATAATTTCTTTATCAGGATATCGTTATTTAAACGAGGACAAATTTTTCATGTACGTTGAGGCTTTAGTTCGCCCTACGTGTTTTGACTGAATGGTTATTGCTGGTCAAGAGCCTCCAGCACAATAACGAACACTACCCATTATTCTTGCCGAATTAATGGTTTCACTTGATCCAGTTGATTTCCTGGCATGATGGGAAATACAAGTATTCTGAGATGATGCCTGTTTGGCAATTGGGATCAGTAAAATGAAGCCTCCGATGATCGCTAAACCGACAAGGCAATTTTCGGAAAGTTTAGACAAGCGTTTTATGCTATCAATTAATTAGAATACATCAAAGTGGTCTCACCTGAGTTCAGAATATTCAAATCTCATGTGTTGCGCACAGCAGGCTGAATTTAAATTTATTATTCTTATTCACCTTGTATTGTGGGTAAATTGTTATCATCTCAATTCAAGCTTGGTTGCTTTCTTTTGATCGGAATTAATTTTTTGGCGTCTCTGAGGTGTTTTAAGCGACTGTTTGCTATCTTAACTGGCCTTTGTTTTTACTGTTTTTGGCTTTTTAAGCAATAGTGAGTGTTTTTTCTATCGTATTTTCAATTGTAAGTTTATTTTCTAAAAGCCTTCAGGCAATGATGTCAAGCTT
Source organism: Synechococcus sp. AG-683-A03 (assembly GCA_003210555.1). GTDB lineage: Bacteria > Cyanobacteriota > Cyanobacteriia > PCC-6307 > Cyanobiaceae > Synechococcus_C. The sequence continues at coordinate 3,280 of QCUZ01000009.1, forward strand.
ATTCAATGAAATACACACAATTGTGCCTTCATTCTCCTGTTTATTGTGAGAGTTTATGCTGGGGTGCTTGATTGACATATTCATTTAATCAATTGGACGGAATGACTGGTTAAGATGGATTAGTTCTTGTTTGATCACCATGGCGGACATCACCGATAAGTATGAAAAGTTCAAAGTTCCCTACAGCACCAATGAAGAGCACTCCGCTGATGAGTTTGACCCTAAGGAGAACGGTGGTCTAGACAATCCGGCCAACCGTCACAAAGACAAAGTGTTGGATGATATCTGTGATACACATCCCGGTTCACCAATGTGCAAGGTGTTTGATTGCTAATTGCAGCAATTTACTGAATCAACTCTAGAAAGGGCTCTGCGAGTTAAATTTTACCGATAGGACGACTCGCAGTTTTCTTTCTTTGCATATAACTCTTTTAGGACCTACTGGTCCTTTTTTTTGACTATTTTTGTTTTTGCCTCGTTTTGTTCGAATAATTTAGACATATACAAAATTGTGGATAAATTTATTGATGTCTATACTTTTTCATCTCAGCACCATTTGCCGATTGATTTGACTTTATTGCACTCAGATTGCTGTGGAAACTGTGGCTTCAGTTCATTTGCGCTCATCTGTTTCTTTTTTGGTTCAAGGGTTTTTTCTAGTTGGCTGTTGAGATTGAGGCCAAAAGCTTCTTCCCTTCAGATTTCCTTTACATTTCGCCATCCAAAGTGGCAAGTTCCGTTCTTCATGGGTTAGAGCTAAGGAAGATAGGACTGAAGTCATGAGTTATGAAGCTAAGGAGCGCACGCCATTTCCCTATGGACAGGTTGCTTATCCAGCTTTTCTAGGTGTAAAGCCCGGTGACTACATTATTGTGAAGGGTGAAAACCAGGTTGAACTGAAGAAGGACCACAGCTGGTGGATGGGACAGGTGGTGTCCTGCAAGAAAGGGGCCCGGGATCCTAGTGGTCACCATGTCATTCAAGTTGTCGATGTTGATGATGAAAAGATCAGCTGGGTCAACGTGGATGAAATTTCACATGTTCTTTATGGTCTCGATGGATTATCTAACGATTGATAATTAAGCGCTTGGGCTTCTGATTTATCTTCAGCCTTTTTGTTCTTATATCATTAATTGATTTGCGCCTATAGTAATACTTGTTTATACATAGCGTTTCATGAACTCAGAAAGAGATATACCTTCTTTCTTGGCGGAATTGCAGCAATCTCTAAATAATTCATCATCAGTTTCTGTTCTTGCTAGGTCGCGGAATTGTTCGGAATTTAATTGATTCTTCTCAATATTCCTTTCACACATTGAATTCCATTTGGCACAGAGTGAATCCACCATTTCTTTTCTTGAATAGGGAAGGCTGATCTTTTTCTGCTTGGCCAAACTCTTGGGATTCGATTCTGACTAACTTTAGAGAGTTTATGGTTTTTTGACAATCAGCTTAAGTGGCCAGGTTTTTATTTTTAGAATATCGTGGATTGATTATTTTTCTGCACACTAATGTATGGGGTCTGTATTCATGATTTTAGACTGTTTTCCTGCTGCCATCTGATTGTTCGTGTGATTTTTTCGTCTATTCTATTTCAACTTCTATCTGACTAATCACTAGCTAGCCAGTATTTGACGCGCCTGTTCATTGCTTCGTACCCTTCGAATTTCATGGTGATCAAGCATGGAGCGGCGTGATTTTTCTGCTTTGGCTAAGCGGGTGATTAATTTATGGGAGTCGTGGACAGAAAGCTCTCCGTTTGAATCCCATTTCATGCAGACAACACCTTTCTTTTGAGATTTGTCCATTGAGGTTCCTCCCATGTGTTGTCAGGATATGCCCACATAACCTCTTCGCTATGGAGAAAATCTTAAGAAGACTCGAATGCGACTGCTGGGACAGTCAGTCATCTCATTGGGTTCAAGCGCCCTTCCCCAGGCTTTTACATTTGTGGGTGTGGCAAGTTTGTGTACCTGCCCCACTCTGATTGTTGCGGTTCTGATGCCGCTTATGTGTTCACTTGGGCGATTCGACAAATTCAGCATCAATCACATCATCGCTCTCATCATTTGCTTCTTCACTTTGAGGTGTTTCGCCCTGTTGTGAGTACAGGGTTTCTCCCATTTCCATCAAAGCAGTTTTCACGCCTTCAAGTCTTTCTTCGATTTGTTGTGTGTTGTCCGTTTGAAGGGTTTCTTTGAGTTCAGTCAGAACTAGCTCTACTTTTGTTTTGGATTCAGGGCTAACCTTATTTTCGAGTTCTACTAGTTGTTTCTCAGCTTGGTAGATCAGTGATTCTGCTTGGTTTTTGGTGTCGATCGCTTTTCGCTTTCGCTGATCAGAGTCTGCGTTCTTTTCTGCGTCCATCACCATTTGTTTTACTTCATTGTCACTGAGTGTTGAGGCTCCACTGATCGTGACTGACTGTTCTTTGCCTGAACCTTTGTCCTTAGCCGTGACACTTAGGATTCCATTTGCATCAATGTCAAAGGCCACTTCTACTTGAGGCACTCCACGAGGGGCGGCAGGGATTCCATCTAATCTGAAGGTTCCAAGGCTCTTGTTGTCTGACACCATCTGGCGCTCTCCTTGGAGAATGTGAATTTCTACTGTGGTTTGTCCATCCATTGCAGTGGAATAAATTTCAGTCTTGTGAGTTGGAATCGTTGTGTTACGAGGAACCATCACATTCACAACGCTGCCCATGGTTTCCACACCCAGTGAAAGAGGTGTTACGTCCAGTAAGAGGATGTCTTTTACCTCACCTGACAGCACACCGCCTTGAATAGCAGCTCCAATGGAAACAACCTCGTCTGGATTTACCGTTTGATTTGGCTCTTGGCCTGTCGCGACTTTGACGAGCTCAAGAACTGCTGGAATCCGTGAACTGCCACCAACCATGACCACTTCATTCAGATCACTCTTTGAGGCTTTGGCGTCTTTAATCGCCTGTTGAATTGGCTGCTTACATCGGTCAATCAAGTTTGAAGCCAACTCCTCAAATTTTCCTCGTGTCACTGTCATCGTGAGATGCTTGGGGCCATCAGCGGTGGCTGTTATGAACGGTAAATTCACTTCGCTCTGTGTGGCAGAGGACAGTTCAATCTTTGCTTTCTCAGCTGCCTCAGTGAGTCGTTGTAAGGCCTGTGCATCTTTCCTGAGATCAACACCCTCTTCCTTTTGGAATGTTTCAGCCATGTGATCTACAAGTACTTTGTCGAAGTTGTCACCTCCAAGGTGCGCATCTCCACAGGTGCTGATTACTTCGAAGACACCATCGCCTACTTCAAGGATCGAGACATCAAATGTTCCGCCCCCCAGGTCAAAGATCAGGATTTTCTCTGCATCTTTCTTATCCAACCCATAGGCAAGAGCTGCAGCAGTTGGTTCGTTGATGATTCTTAGAACCTCCAAACCAGCGATCTTGCCAGCATCTTTAGTCGCTTGTCGCTGAGAGTCATTGAAGTACGCGGGAACAGTGACAACCGCTTGCGTGACGGTTTCACCGAGATACTTCGACGCATCATCAGCCAATTTCCTAAGCACATTGGCACTGATCTCCTCAGGTGAAAATGATTTTCCCATCCATGTTGATTTGATCTTGACTTTGCTTCCTACTGACTCCACGTTGTAGGGAACTTCTTTGCTTTCTGTTTCTACTTCATCTGTGCGCCTTCCAATAAAGCGTTTGACCGATCCAAAGGTGTTTTCTGGATTCATGACCGCTTGACGTTTTGCGATCTGGCCGACCAATTGGTCTTTGTTCTTGGTGATAGCCACGACAGAAGGAGTTGTTCTAAATCCTTCTGCATTTGCGATCACGGTAGGTTTTCCACCTTCCATGACAGAGGCACAACTGTTTGTCGTGCCCAAGTCAATACCAATTACTTTTGTCATTTGTATGGTTTAAGTGGATTCATTCTTATTGCCTATGCCTGATTGAAGTGAGAGGGTTAACCCGCACTCCTTGTTGGGTTTACCCTCGTTTTTAATTTTTAGGTTCGGTTGAAGTACGGTTTCTACGAATGTTTCATGTGCTTTTTAAAAACGGGTTGATTATTAGATTTGATTCGGCATAACGCTTATTAGTTTCTCCTCCAGCAGCATGTTGAATTCAAATAGTTGTTCGTCGCTGAGTTGTTGTCTTGATGTTGCTCCTAGCTTTGTCTGTAAGAAATTTTTTGCCGTTTCTTGATCCCATTGCAGGGTCGTCAGCATTTCATCGCCTTGAGTGATTAAGTCGCTTCTACGTAGAGGTGTTGGCGCTGATCCGGCGTTTGCTTCATCATCGAAGCTTTTTAGCTTGTTGAGATAGGAAACTAGATCGCTATACCTCGTTAATTTGTGCCTACTCCCGTGGCCATAGGCTCTTTCTAGATATTCGGACTCATGTTCACGGGTCCAACGAATGCGCTTAAGTTGTAGATCGATCGCTGTGAGCTCTTCGCTCCAATCCTCTGGATCTGTGGGTGCTTCGCTCGGCTCCTGATTGGTCACCGTGAGCTTGTCGTTCGTTTGAACGGATAAGGGAGGAGCTTGCCTTGCAGGCTTGCTTGGCTCTGAATCACTGCTGCCTGTCTCCTTGTTGTGAGGGACGCTGGCCGGTTTTGATTGTTGCGGCTTGATCTCTGATTCTTTTTTGTTTGGAGGCTGTAGTTGCCGTTTGGGCTCAATGCTCTGCTTCGCCTTTATCTCACGCTCTTCTAGCCGTTGCCTCGCACGGTCTTCTGCCTCCTCAGCGTCGGCAGCTTCTCCTAGTGAGCTTCCAAGGTCTCGTTCGCCATCAAAGCCACTGACACGCACCACACACCGGTTGCTATCGATGTGGCAAATCTCCACCTTTGTTTTCATGCCTCTGGAAGGGGGTAACCATTTCTAAACTGTTGGGATGGATTCAGCAGCCCTACCGTCACTCACGCCTCTTCTTGATGGTGTTGATCGATGGGCTGAACTTTTGCCCCTCCTTCCAGTGCTCGTGGCCTTGGAACTGGTGCTTTCCGCTGACAATGCAATTGCTTTAGCGGCTGTAGCTCGAAAGCAAAACGACCCAATTCAGGAAAAGAAGGCCCTCGACCTCGGAATTACGATTGCTTTTTTTCTCAGAATCGCTCTGATTTTATTGGCTCAGTGGGTGTTGGCGTTCAAACCATTGCAACTTCTTGCTGGTGTTTATCTGCTGTGGCTATTCCTATCCCATATCTCGGTCAAGTCATCAGGCCCTGAGGATCCGGATGGATCTTCTGGGCATCCACCATCGACCTCCTTCTCACGAACGATCGTTGCCTTGGCTCTAACGGATCTCGCTTTTTCCGTGGACAGTGTTGCTGCTGCTGTAGCGATTAGTGATCAAATTATTCTTGTAATTACTGGCGCTTTTATTGGAGTTGTTGCCTTACGCTTTACCTCAGGATTATTTATTCGGTGGCTTGAAATTTATACTCGCTTGGAAACAGCTGGTTATTTTGCGGTCGCTTTGGTAGGAGTTAAACTGATTTTAACGTTGCTCTTGTCTGGCTTCCAGCCCCCCGAATGGTGGACGCTGCTAATTGTTGCCTTGCTAATGGTTTGGGGTTTTTCCGATCGAAAGGATTCATTGGGTCAGGAAATTTAATTTAATGCTAGTTGAAATGCGTCATTCAGTCACTCAGGTTCTTCTCGATCGCTTTGAGTTGGGTGATCCTCCAATGCCTGGTCAATGGTTTTTTCATCAACAGACCAGTTATCTGGTTATGCAGCGGAAACATCGCTACAAACTACATTCATGTCGTTACGTGCTTTCTTCGATTGTTCTGCTTGTTAAATCTCAAAAACAACCTGCTGATGCACGGCTTGTTGGTCATGGTTGGGTGATTGGAGATGCTGATTGTCGATTTAATGCGTTGAGCCCTTTGCTTCGCTGTGCCGTTTTGCCTGAAGGACCCTGTGATCGTTGTGTTCATCGGGCTGTGCGTTGATGACCGCTCTTCGTTGGCACTCTGCCGTTCTTTTAAAGGGGCACGGTGTCGCCTCAGGTCAAGCATTGAGCTCTGGTGCGGTACAGACGACTCCTTATCCTCAAGGCACGATTGCGATGCAATCGCCCTTTTTTTCAGCGCTTGGCCTTGATCTGTCTCCTTATTGGCCTGGAACACTAAATCTTTCATTCGCTCCTTCTGAGCTACATCTGAGTCATCCAGACTTTTGTTTTCGTGATTTGGAATGGACCCATTTACATCCTCCTGAAACCTTTTCGTTTTGGAGGATTCGCTTACGTTTTGTCGGAAATAATGATCTGACTGTTCCTGGTTTGGTTTATTGGCCACATCCTGAAACGAAGGCCAGGCATTGGCAAAATCAATCTACTCTGGAGATCTTAGCTCCCTTTATTGGTCATCTCTCCTTAGGCCAAACGGTTGAACTTGGGGTTGACCCCGCGGCGATTCAGATTTTGAGTTCTTAATGTAGATCTTATTTTGTGGTTATTTTTGCTGTTCTGGGGGGCTTATCCACGTTGTATTCATTCAATGTTCTTGTTTAAAATACGATGATTGATGCTGAGCGCATTAAAACTCGTTCTGTTCTCCTGGAATTCTTGAAATTCAGGGTCCTAGCGGCGGGCGAGGAGTTTTTTGTTAACACGGGTTGGAAACACCGGCGTCAGTGGTTGGCTTCGGTCCACCCTCAAGCACTTGCCCTCTCGGATGAGGACCTAGAGCAGATTTGGAATCAGGCCCGCGCGCTTTACACGGAATGTTGAAGGTGTGGATCTAGGCTGAATCTTTCGCCCTGCTGGCCATTTCCGCTTCCCCTGTCCCGTCGGAGTCTGCAACCTCTGGTTTTGACTCCCTTGGTTTAAGTCAGCCGTTGCTGAAGGCTTTGCAGGAGAAGGGATACACCGCTCCGTCGCCAATTCAATTGCAGGCCATTCCTGCTGTGATCTCTGGGCGAGATGTGATGGCTGCTGCGCAAACAGGAACCGGTAAAACGGCCGGTTTCACGCTGCCTATGTTGGAACGTCTCAACCATGGAGCACGTCCTGGGCGTTCACAGATACGGGCGTTGGTCCTGACCCCGACTCGTGAGCTGGCCGCACAGGTGTTGGCAAGTGTTCGCGACTACAGCAAGCATCTCCAGCTCACGAGTGATGTGGTGTTTGGTGGTGTGAAGGTCAACCCTCAAATTCAGCGTCTGCAGAAGGGTGTTGATGTCTTGGTTGCCACTCCCGGACGCTTGTTAGATCTGCTCCAGCAGGGTGCTGTTCGGTTCGATCGAGTTGAGTTTTTGGTGCTTGATGAAGCCGATCGAATGTTGGATATGGGTTTCATTCATGACATCCGCCGGGTGATTTCACGCCTTCCTGATCGTCGTCAGACCTTGATGTTTTCGGCCACATTTAGTGCGCCAATTAGGAAATTAGCGACGGGATTGCTTGATCATCCTGTGCAAATTCAGGTTGCCCCTGCTAATCAAACGGTGCGATCTGTGGAGCAGGTCGTGCATCCTTGCGATATGGTCCGAAAAATTGATTTGTTAAGTCATCTCATTCGTGGCGGTGAGTGGCTTCAGGTTTTGGTGTTTTCCCGGACTAAGCATGGCGCTAATCGTGTCGTGGAACGTCTTAGTCAGCAAGGCCTCTTAGCGGCAGCAATTCATGGAAATAAAAGCCAGGGAGCGCGAACACGGGCTTTGCAAGGATTCAAGGATGGATCGGTGCGCGTTCTTGTTGCCACTGATATTGCTGCGCGAGGGATCGATATTCAACAGCTCCCTCATGTGGTGAATCTCGATCTCCCGAATGTTGCTGAAGATTATGTGCATCGCATCGGTCGCACAGGTCGTGCGGGAGAAACCGGCCACGCAATCTCTCTTGTTGCTGCGGAAGAGGCATTGCTTTTGAAGGCGATTGAGCGTCTCACCGGTGAATCCTTGCGTCGCGAAAATGTTCCTGGGTTTGAACCCACTGTTCTTAGTGCTCCTCCTCTCGACCTAAGCGGTGGAAGGAGTCGCCGCTCAGGTGGTTCGTCGCGTCGGCGTCAAGATACGCGTAGCACGAGAACGTATCGTAGGTAACGCTTAATCGTTACGTAAACGTGCCGAATTGCTGTTCAGGAGCAGCGCTGAGTTGTTGAAGAAGGGAGTCGCCATCGCTCCGCCCTTTCCCCTCGAGTTGTGCGGTTCGAATCAGGATCGGACAGCCACTTGTGCTGACGACGACACCGATTCCCCTTACAGATTCCAATACTGTTCCCGCAGGATGACCTCCTGTGGGCCATCGTCCGATAAGGGGATGAACCTCGGCTGGTAGCTCCTCTTTCAGACGATCGATGAGAGGTTCGCAATGCAGGAGTTTGAGGCGCTTGTCGTTCCAAAGCGTGACGGCATTGGGATAAAGCGCCATGACTTTTCGATGAATGGTGAGTGCCGAGGCGGACCAGTCGATTTGGTGGTCTTCTTTGGTGAGCATGCGCGCGTAACTCGCCTCTCCTGGGCGATCAGCCTGGTTTATCACCTTGAGGCGTGCCCTGCGTTCAGGCTCAGAACCTTGTCCCGCAGATTCAATCAACGGCATCGCTTCCACCATGAGTTCAGCGGTGAGAGCGCTCATGCGTTCGGCCAGGGTGTGTCCGTTATCCAGTAACCCAATCGGCAGTTTTCGTTCAATCAGCACAGGTCCGGTGTCGAGTCCTTCTTCCATGGCCATCACGCCTACACCTGTTTCGGTGTCGCCTTCAAGGAGGGACCACTGAATTGGTCCAGCACCTCGCCATCGGGGAAGAAGGGAGCCATGTCCATTCCAACAGCCCAGTGGCGGTTGATTCAGCACACTCTTTGGCAAGATTTGCCCGAACGCCACCACAACAGATAGGTCAGGTTGGAGCTCAGCGAGTTTCTGTTGACAGGTTTGGTCTTGTTTGATTCTCTCCGGGGTGAAAACCTTTAATCCCATCTCGAGGGCTTTGGCTTTCACCGCGGATGGGACCAGCGTTTTGCCACGCCCTCGGCGTCGATCCGGTTGGGTCACCACTCCAACTAGCGTATGGCCAGCTTGATGCAGTGCCACCAGCGTTGGCACTGCATAGTCGGGAGTTCCCCAGAACAAAATGTTCATTGAAACGGGCTCAGGCTTCGCCTGTAATGGCCAAACCATCCACCCAGACATGGGGTGAAACGCCTTGATGGGTCACTACCTCGTTGGGTTCTAAGTGCACGATCCCTTTGAGAACATCTCGGATGTCTCCAGCGATCGTGGCTGCTTCAACAGAGATTCGCTCACCATCTTTTACGAGCCAGCCATCAAACGGAAGAGAAAAGGCTCCTTGGCTGGCTTTCACGCCTGCATGAAGGGCATTCAAGCTTTCAATCAATACAAATGTATCCCGTGCATTGCGGTGGTCGAGATGCGCCGCTGGCTGATTTGATCCTTCGCTTGAGCTCACTTCAAACCAATCGGGTCCAACGGAAACCTTGGCTCCCAGTCCGGCATGACCCGTGGGTTGAACTCCAAACTGTCGCGCCGTCGCTTCGGAATGAAGCAGATTTTCCAATGTGCCGTTGCCTATCAGACAAAGACGTTTGGTTGGAGTGCCTTCACCATCAAAAGCAGCTGCTCCCACGTGGTGGGGATGCAAACCGTTGTCGTGCAAATTGAAGAATGGTGCGGCGATCTGTTGACCCAGCGACTCCTTACTGCTCAGGCTGACGCCATCCAGAATGGATCGGGCATTCATCATGCTGCTGAACGCACCGAGCAGATCAAGGAAGGCCTCTGGGGTAAAACAGACCAGATAACGACCGGTATCGATCGCTCGGTAATTGAGATGGCTGATGGTGCGTTCGGCCGCCTCGTTGATGCAGCCTTTCAGGTCCAGATCAGCACTTCCGAGAGCTACGCGAACAGCTCCGCCACTGCGTGGCTTTCTTCCACTTTCTTCTGCACGGGCGTACAGGTAGAGGCTGGACTGAGTGCGTTGCATGTGACGTAGCGCCCCCTCGCTGTTGAGGTAGATCCGCTCGCTATTGCCCTCGCTTAAACCGTTGTAGGGGACGGTTTCGATTGCAGGGTGTTTGGCAAGCAGCTCTTCTTCCACATCTTTCAGTGTGCTGAGCAGTGTCTGAATGCTCTGAGCTGGTTTGAGAGGCCGATCAAGCTCGGGGATTGCTGCCGTAGCAAGCGGCGAAAAGCCTGGGATGTCTTCTGCGTTGCCAAACGAACTGGCCTGATAGGCGCCATTGAGAGCTTTTTCGAGGCCACCTGGTGAAAGATCAGAGGTGCTAGTCACACCAACTAAACCTTGTTCATTCCATACGCGGACAGTGATAGAGCTGCGTTGAGCCGCCTTCATCTGCTTGGCTTCGCCCCGGTCCACTTGGACCGATGCATTCATGCCTCGGCTGGCTCCAAGGTCCCACTGATGGATTCCGTCTCTGGTTGCTAGGGCGTGGAGCTGGTCCCGCAGCTCTTCCACATTCAAAGGTGTATGGGTCATGGTCAGCGGCCTCCCACCGTGATCGAATCAACCTTGATGTGGGGTTGCCCCACCGTGACAAAAATGCTGCCGCTCACCGAACCGCAGTATCCAGCGGCTAGATCGAGATCGTTGGCGCACATGGAAATCCTTGGCATAACTTCCTTGGCTTCACCGATCAGGGTGGCTCCCTTCACCGGACGGCCTAAGTGGCCATTTTCAATGATGTAACCCTCTTCCACCGAGAAATTAAATTGTCCGGTTGGCCCCACACTTCCACCGCCCATGGACTTGCAATACAAGCCATGGTCGACGGATTGGATTAAATCATCGGTGCTGTGGGGACCTGCGGCGATGTAGGTGTTACGCATACGACTCGCAGCAGCAAAGCCATGGCTTTGTCGCCTGCCGCTACCTGTGCGCGCGTGACCGGTGCGTAGTTCACCAGCACGATCACTCAAAAATCTTTTTAAGACGCCATTTTCAATGAGGACCGTCCGCTGCGATTCCATTCCCTCATCGTCCATGGAGAGGGAACCGAAGGCGCCAGTACTGAGGCCTTCATCAATGGCTGTTACGGCAGAATGGGCAATCGATTCTCCTACTTGATCTGCAAACGGTGTTGTGCCGCGTTCCACTTGGGTGGTTTCGAGCAGATGGCCGCAGGCTTCGTGGAAAATGACACCACCAAAACGATTGGCGAGGACCACGGGCATCTGTCCTCCATCCACGTAATCGGCATGAAGCATGGTTGCCGCACTGCTGCAGACCTCGTTGGCCGCTGCATCGACGTCCCATTCCCGTAAATCATCCGGGCGATCGCTGGAACCAAAGCGGCGAGCGATGCTGGCGCGATGTTCACCGTCCGCAGCTAAGACACTCAGGCCGCTGGACTGATGAAGGCGAATATCGCGAGCGTAGGTGCCGTCGCTAGCAGCAACAAGCACCTCTTGCCAATCCCTTGAGAAGCTGCCACGACGTACTTCAAGGTGCTGTCCGAGTTGATCGAGTCGGGCTGTCCCTTCCAACAGTCGCTGGGTAATTTCACTGAGAACTGGTGACTGAGCAAGCCAGGAATCTTTGTTGGCTCCGAAATCTCTGAGCTGACGAAGCCCCTCAAAGCCTCGCTCGTGTTGAAGAGCATTGTGCTCCAACTCGAGCATGGCCAAAGCTTGGTCAAGGGCTTGGGATAGGCCGGATTCACTGAGATCGTTCGTGCTGACGAAACCATCTCGATGTCCGAGAAAAACACGGATACCAGCTCCCATTCCAAAGGATGGGGACACACTGGTAATGCGTTCTTGCTCCGCAAGAACACCTAAATGATCTGTGCGTTCTAGAAAAACTTCAACAAGATCAGCGCCAGCACGGACACCTGTCTGAAGAAGCGTTTCCAGCCGATCTTTCCAGGGTGTATGGCTCGGATCCAGATTGAATGTCTGGTTAAGAGCGGGATGGGTGTCGACCAAGCCCCTCGTCTGCGTCAACCCTGATTATGGAGAATCGCGGATGGAATCGGAGTAAGAGGCTCTGGTGACTTCAGGCAGCTCTCAACGCACGCTTGGGTGGTATCGATCGCTGCGAATTGGTGCCATCAGGAACAGGGATGCCATCTGAGCTCCGTTTGCCACCCAATGGGGAAGTTTGCGCAGCAGTTTGATGGGAGCTGGGGCTTGCGACGCATCCACTGCACTGAGCGCTGCGTTGTTGTCCACCAAGCGCTCCAGACCATTGAAAAAGCGCGGATTCTTGACATCGAGGACCACTGGAAACACCCGTGCAGTGTTTTCATTCGTCTTGTCGATGACCAAGCGGTCGTATTCCCGAGCATCCAGCCCCAGGGATTCGTAAAACTCCTTGCGTGCCACATCACGCACGTACATCGTGGCGAACACTGCAAGAAGGAAGAAACGGCACCAAAGTCGTGCGCGCAACCCCCTCACCGTGTCTGGCTGGGCTTTCATTAAGGCGTCAAAGAAATCGCCATGGCGATTTTCGTCTTGACACCAATTTTCGAAGAAGTTGAAGATTGGAAAGATCTTGCAATCTGGATTTTGCTCAAGATGACGGAAAATGGTGATATAGCGCCAGTATCCAATTTTTTCTGACAAATAGGTGGCGTAAAAGATAAATTTTGGTTTGAAAAATGTATAGCTTTTGCTGGCTGTTAAAAAGCCCAAGTCCAGTTGTAGACCAAAATCACTCATCGACTTGTTGAGGAAGCCGGCATGCCGCGCTTCATCACGGGCCATATGTGAAAAACATTCAGCCAGTAAGGGATTTTTTGTTTTAATTCGACGACTGAGTTCTTTGTAGAGCAAAAATCCGGAAAATTCAGACGTACAACTCTGCTCAAGAAATTCAACGAACACTTTGCGGGTCTCTGGATCGAGCTGCTCAGCAGCTCCATCAAATTCGCCATTGCGTACAAAGTGATGACGGTTGTAATCCTTTCGAAATTCTTCGCAGATTGCTTCTAGTTCTGCCTCATTTGGACGCAGATCCATCGCGGCCATCGCCTCGAAATCTGTCGTATAAAAACGAGGGGTCAGGATCGTGTCCTTCTCCGGGTCTTTCGCCGATACGTTTGACCCTGGTGCTGCTGTGGCTTCCGTCACGGCTGTTGGAGGCACCATCGGTTTCGTCAGTCACTACGACTCATCGTAGGTCGCCCTCCGGTAACCCACAGCCCAGTGTTACGACCTCTCAGTTAATTCCCACCCAGCCATTTCTGGCCATTCAGACGCTGCAGCAATCTGGACTGGAGAAGGGCCAGGTTGATGCGCTTCTCATCGATCAAAAAGGACTCCAACAGGCTGGGCTCCGTTCCCGATTCAGCGAGAGCAATGGTTTTACCGGATTTGATCGAATCTGATTCAAAGCAGACCCAGAAACGCCGATCGCCAGGCAACTCTCCGGTGACCATCCAGCATTGGCCTCCCACAACTGGACGATCACCTTCGATCAGATCAATCGAAGCCGTGATCTGATGATTGTTGCTCAGCGCATTGCTGAGGGAAGGGATGAGATCGTCCTTAATGAACGCTTGAAAGGGTTTGTCCTCCAGCTTGGGCTTTGGAGCAGGCTTTGCTGCCGGCTTTGCTGCTGGTTTGGCTTCTGCTTTGGCTTCTGCTTTGACAGTCGCTTTTGGTGTTTCGGGAGTTTCGCTCACCGGACTTTAATGGCTGGGCGAACTGTAGACAGCCCAGTGCTCTCTCTACCAATCATCGCCAATCTGTTGATTCCAATCGTCGGGGTTAGCTCCCACTCCATCCCCTGTCTCGTTCGCAGCTGAATTGGCGTGTTGTTCCCTTGGCTGAATTGGGTTGCTTTCTCTGGCTTGGGTTGGTGTTGCGTTGGCTTGGTTGCCTCGATGTACCACCCTGAACGGCACGGAGACCGTTGGCGCTGGATCGCGTACGTCACGCTCAGGCCATGGGGTGGGTTGAGCTGGTCGTGCCTGATGCGGTTGCTCACGAGGCAATGGCTCTTGAACATCGTGCCCAGTTGCTGGGCGTCGAACCTCACGTCGCAGCACAGGACTCGAGGTCACCATGGCCAATCCACCCACAGCGCTTACACCTGATCCCAAAACCGTTGCGACGGCGATCCAAGCTCCAATGGGCAATGGTGGCAACCTCCATGTGAGCACCCGCAACGATGACGGTTGCCCGAGATTGAGTGTTGCGATCAACAGCATCAACACCACCGGACTCAGACAGGGAATCAGCAGCAAGCGTTGAAAGGCTGTCATGGCTGGCGACCCTGCCAACGTTTTAGAGGGCCTAAATCCTCACCCAGGGAATCGAAGAGCCTCACTACTAGGAAATCCACCATCTCGCCGAGATTTTGGGGCTGGCTGTACCAGGCAGGGATCGGTGGCGCAATTCTTGCTCCCGCTTCAGCCAGAGTTGTGAGGTTGCGGAGATGAATCAAGCTCCAGGGCATTTCTCGAGGAGCCAGCACCAGGGGACGTCCTTCCTTGAGATGAACATCAGCACAACGTTCGAGCAGATCGCTCGCCACTCCGGCCGCAATACGCCCCACGGTGCCCATCGAACAAGGAACAATCACCATGCCTCGGGTTGCCACACTTCCACTGGCAATCGTTGCGGCTTGATCCCCCCAGCGATGGCAAATTAATGATCCTGTTTGAACGTTGAGCCTCGATCTCCAAAAGCGTTCCTGGAGCTCAGGATCAACTGGGACCTGGATGGATTGTTCGGCGAGCCAAACCTCATGCGCTCCACGACTCATGATCAGGTGAACGCTGCGGTCTTGCTGAAGCAAAAGTTGTAGGGCTCGCTCAGCAAGCGGTTGGGCTGAGGCGCCGCTCACTCCAAGAACATATGGACGATCAGGTTGCTCCAAGAAGGACACGCCCCTAACCCTCACTCACGGCAACAGGCATGGGTACCTCGTCCTGTTGTTTCTCTTCTGGGGTGATCACGATGTCTAGATCGATCTGATTGCGAAGAACGTCCACCTTGGTCACACGCACTGTGACGGGATCTCCAAGTTTGTAAACGCGGCGATTACGTCGACCCACAAGTCGGTTTTGGCGCGAACGGTATTCGTACCAATCGTCGTTCAAGGAGCTGACATGAACCAGACCTTCCACCATGGAGGGGGCAATTTCCACGAAGAACCCATAGCTTTGAACGCCACTGATGACACCTTGTTGTTCGTGATCGAGCATTGGTTCGGCGCTTCGTGCTTGCGCCATCGCAATCACATCTTTGGAAAGTTCTGCTTGTTGGCGACGCCGAGAATTAAGCCGTTGAAGTTGGCGTTCTTGGAGGAGCTCCTGCAATCGTTGTTGGAGAGACCCGCTGAAGAGTGGCCAGGTCATCGTTGAAGCGGCTCCTTTGCTGCCCAGGTTGACCGTTTCTTTTTGGCGAACACTTGGACGATCCTTCCCGTCGTTGAGAAGCTGACACAACACCTGTTGGTTCAATAAATCGGCGTAATGCAGGGTGGGACAGCACCAAGGCGCGAATAACGGAGTCGTTCCATCCTGAGCAGGAGCAGACATCGCATCAGTGTCGGCTGCAATCTCCGGCTCTTCTTGACTGTTTTCTATTTCAGTTGCTGCTGCATCCTCTTCATTGGGGAGTGATATTTGCTTGGCTCTTGACTGGATCAGACGGAACTGAGGATCCGGGAGGGTCTGTCGCAACTGCAGGTTCAGGACTCGTCGCGATGGACTTGTAATTAAGGCTTGCGCGAGTTCTGATGCTGAGGTGGTGCCCTCTTCATCCAGGGAGAGGGGCAGCTCTAAGGCAATGGCTGCTTTGGCGACGTCATTCAGGGATCCACTTTCAGGATCATTGGCTTGAAGCACCAGGGCTGGAAGATTGAAATCCAGGCAATGCTGAGTCCACGTCGCATGCGCTGCGCGAAGAAAAATAGCCAATATTGAGAAGGGGTCCTCTTCTCTGAGGGGTTCAATCCACTGACGATTGCCACCATCCGGTTCAGTGGCTCGCAGGTCTCCCAGCGTTTCCAAATCGGGAGTTGGCAGGTCCAATTCGATTTGGCCCTGCCTTAACTCTGCGGCGTGAAGAGCTTTGGCGCAAAAGATCAGTGTCTCGAGTTGTCCGATGTGATCTTTGATTGATTTCAGTGCTGCTGGAATGGCGCGCGAACGGGGCTTTCGCCCTGCCAAAGCCGTTAAAGCTTCTGATGTCACTTCAGCGACAGGCCGAATCTGTGTCAAACAGAATTCCCAGTCGTTAGCACAGCCTTCAGAGTCAAAATCAATACGAACACTCACCGCAGCTTGCGATTCACCAACGTTGAACGCTGCCGCTTTGGAGAGGTTGGGACTCAGCAGTGGAATCCACTTATTGCCCAAACAAAGAGCTTCACTTTGTTCGCATAACCATTGATCAAGACTGTTGCCGGGGTTCACGCGTTCAGCGACAGCAGGAGCGTGAATCCATAGCCGGGTTCCACCTTCATGGGGGATGACATGGGCTGCTGGTAGGTGGGGAGCTCCATCAATCACCCAGTTGTTCAGGAGCAAACACGGCTGATCGGTGAGGTCATGGCGTCGTTTATCGACGGGAGCCTTGATCGTTGTTCTTGGGGCGCTTGCTCTGTTATGTAAGTGAGCCTTTGTCAGTAAAAGATCGCGATCAGCATCGATACCACCGTTAAGTGGCAGCGAACGGGCCACATGTCCCCGGGCTGGGTGTTGAGCGATCGGGTATCGATCGAGCTGTACTTCAACCACTGATGTGGCCGGTCCCTCGAGTTGATAGTTGCTATCTCCCTCGGGCAACTCGATGGAGGCGAGAACACGATCATCGAGGGGAACGGCGAGCAGTCGCTCATCTTGTTGTTCCACTTGAGCTAGGAGGCTTGTCGTGGCTCTCTGCAAAATGCATTGCACCCCTCCTTCTGGAGATCGACGGCGGCCTGCATCACGGATGATGCGCACCAACACGCGGTCACCATTCCAAGCGTGATTCAGCTGATGGTCACGGATGTAAACGTCTTCACCGCCGTCATCACGAATGGCAAAACAGAATCCTTTGCTGCTGCAGCGCAAACGGGCTTCAATCAACCCGATGTCGTCGCCTCGGGAGACGGAACTCTCCTCTTCAAGGCTCAGCACACCAAGTCGATCAAGTCCCTTCAGCGCAATGCCGAGTGATTGTTTGTCGGCTCGATTGGTTAAGCGGAGAATTTTTTCGAGCTTGCTGATCTCAACGCAACCGTCATGGGGGACCTGGTCGAGAAGGTCGGCGACCGTGAATTTCATCGGAGCATGCAAGAAACCGGCCTTCAGGACCGGGAGTTGAATCAAAACCGATGCACTCGAAGAGTTGTAGTGCAAACAGTGAATGATCTCTTAACTCTAATCGCCCGACTGTGCGCGATCCGTCCCTTAGTCCTCGGCCTGGGTGGATCCCAGTCCGGCTTGGAACATGGGCATCAGCAAGCGGCCACCGATCACTAGAAACCCAGTGGAGGCAATTAGTTGTAGCCAGTCTGCGGGAATGACAGCTGATAAGGATCCTCCCGCTACAGCGCCAATCAAGCTTGCGAGTACTAATGCGCTGGATGATCCGAGAAACACCGCCAAGGGGCGATCGGAGGTTCCGCTAATGGCAACTGTTGCTAATTGGGTTTTGTCCCCGAGCTCTGCCAAGAACACGGTTACGAAAGTGGAAATGAGAAGGGTGAAGTCCATAACAATTTCAAAGTGATTGGGTCTCTATCAGTGACTTCAAGGCCTGACTTCCCAGCCACAAACCCAGTCCCACCATCAGAAAACCTGCCATTTGTTCCAGGCGTTCTGGGGGAAGGATGGTGGAAAGCCAACGTCCCACCAGAACTCCCACCAAACTTGAACAGATCAAGGCCAGCGCGGCCCCGATAAAGACCAACCATGGTTCGCCGGATTGGGCGGAAAGAAGAAGGGTGGCCAATTGGGTTTTGTCACCCAATTCAGCTAAAAAAACGGTGGTAAAAGTGCTCAGCAGAATGGCGTTAAATCCAAGCTTGCTGTCGCTACCTGCTTCAGTCATCGGAATCCTGAGGTGAGCGAATCAACCGCTCGAACTTACGCAGTTCCAGGCTTCTTCCGCCATGAACCGAGCGAATTTGCTGTCGACAGCAATCAATGGCGAAGGCATTGACCTCCTCCGCTGGAACTTCAAATAAATCGGCTAAACCGCTCACCCGGCAAAAGTCAGGTCTTTCCTCATAAATTTTGCAGCGCCGTCCTCCTTGATCGAAATGTCTGCACCATCCGTCATCTCCCACCATGTCTAGGTAGATGGTTTGCTGCTCGTCCGATAGCGCTTCAAGCGCTTCCGGTCGTTCCTCCGGAGCAAGCCTGCAACAGGCACCGCATTGGCTCAGGCAGGACCAGTGAAGGGGAGGGCGGCTCATGGTTCAATTTGGATGCTGCTGTGACAAGGCATCACAGTGATACCTCTTCTTAAGGGCAATGCGGTGGAACGCCCCGTACCCTTTTGGAGGCATCATGCTGATCAACTGCTTTCCTCCCATGGGATTTGATATCCACCTGATTGCAAATTTTGGGGCCCTCGCTCTGATCACGCTTGCTGGCCCAGCTGTGATCTTCATCCTCTTCTACAGGCGAGGAGCTCTCTGAAGCTTTGCGAGGGCGTGATACACCGGTGTTCGGGAGACCAGCCTGCCGGTGTAAGCGGCGATGACGGCTGTGAGACAAGCTCCTGCAAATAATTGTTGATCGCCCACCAGTCGCCAAGAAAAAATGAGGGAGACCAGCGGCAGTTGGGTGGCTCCAGCGAGTCCGGCTGCTAATCCAAGACCTACACCCACTTGGGTGCTGAATCCAATGACTGCACAAACGGTGTAGCCGAGCACGGCCCCAAAAGTGAGTGATGGGTCGATCAAGCCGCCTGGGACTCCTGGGGCCAGGGCGAGCATGGGGCCAATGACCCGGACCACCGTGATCCAAATGCTCACGAGACCTGAGAGCACATTGCTGTGATCTGCACCAAATTCTGGTAGGCCCCGCTCGAGCAGTTGCTTCACGAGTGCTTCACCGTCTGCAGTGCTTGTCCCCCAGCTCAATAGGGCCAGCAGACTGAGTGCGGCGCCAAGGTAGAGGCCGGTGCGCAGAGGGCGTTGCCGCACCATTGGAGCCAAACGTGATGTGGTCCATACCAGTCCACGGTTAAAGAATCCACCAACAAGACCAGCGGCGATTCCGATCGGAATCGCCAGCAAGAGTTGTTCACTTTCGGGTGCAAACACATTGATGTGAGCTAAGCCGAAGATCGGCTCTCCTCCAAGGTTTGAAAATCCAGCTGCGGCAACGCACACCAGCAAAGCCGGCCAGATCGTGACGATTGAATATTCAGCTGTGAGCTCCTCAAGCATGAAGACAACGCCGAGCAGGGGTGTGTTGAAGCCACCGGCTAAGCCAGCACCTCCGCCAATGGCCACCATTTGCCGTTCGGTCAGAGCTGGCATCCAATTGGGCCACCGTTTCTGAGAGGCGCGTGCCACAGCAGATCCAAATTGCACCACCGGGCCTTCTCGTCCAAGAGGAAACATGGCTGCAGTCGCTATCGACCACAGGATTCCTCGATGCACAGTGCTGCTCGCTTCCATCGCACTGGGCATTAATGATGGATCTTCCAGGGCGTTCATCGTTGATGGAATTCCCGATCCAGCACCGCCACGCCACGGTCCCCTCTGAAGACTCAACAGGATTGGCATCACCACCACGGGAGCGAGAACAATCAGCAGACCGATGGAGGTCCAGGGGGTTTCACCGGTGGTTGGCAGGAACTGAAAGAGCCGCTCCTGAATGCGATCAACAAGATTCAGTGGGAGGCAAGCCAGGCCGATCAAAACGCCAACAACGAGCAAGCCAATGAAGTGGCGTCCAAGTCGACTGATCTCGTTCAAGACCGACGCTGTGCCTCGGAACCGTGAGTTGTTGGTTTTTAGTTCAGAGGTCATGGAAGAAGACCGAGGCCAATGCAAGCGTCTCGAATGAGGTCAGCAACGTAAGGGTGTCTTGCCCTGTTGTCTTCACTTTCGATTACTCCGTCGCTGTTGACCAGTCCAGACAATCTCTCTCCGGAGGGGTTTCGAATCTCTACGGTGGAAAGTCCAGGGCTCGTGCAGCGATAAACGCCTGGGCCGCGGTGCAGATCTAAACAGGCGTGATGTTCTCGTAGAGCCTGGATTTCGAGCTGAAGTTTTGCTTCTCCTTGCCAGCGGTTGAGGCTGATCCGAAACGCAACATCAACGGTCACTGGCAGGGGTTGAGTTTGTTGCCAACGCCATGCAATGGCTTCCCTCTCACAGTCGCCCTGCGCCAGGGTGAGTTTCAGGTGCCCTCCCCGGAGCAACCGTTGTGATGTCACCTGGCACCCTCTCGACCAAAACAGTGGAGCTGGATGGCCAATGCCAAAGGGTTCAAGAGAAAGCAACGCCGACCAAAGGTCGTGATTGATCGCTGACAGCGATAAAAGTGCTTCTGGTTCCACCAAAAGTCCTTCTCCACGGGTTTGGATCCAGGAAAGAGCCAAGACATTGAGCGCTTCATGCAGGCGATGCACCTGTTCGGCTTTCACCGTGAAGCCTCCTGCGGCGGGGTGTCCGCCATGGCGTTCCAGGAGATTCGTGCAGTGGTCTAGGGCTTTGTCGACAGCAAACCCTTCCGGTGCCCGCACCGAAGCCCGCATGAGGCCATCGCCATCAGCAGCTAGCAAGGCCGTTGGGCGTTGAAAGCGGTCCATTAGCCGTGCGGCAACGATGCCAATCACGCCGTGATGCCAGTGGCCTTGAGCGAGGAGAAGAAAGGGTGGTAAGGGATCACGGTCAGACTCCAGTAAGGCCAGGGCTTCGGCTTCGATCGCATCACACAGTTCTCGCCGTTGTCGGTTGAGACTGTCGCATTGGCGGCCTAGTTCAATAGCGCTGTTTTGGTCGTCTGCGGTAAGTAAATCCACCACCAACTGAGGATCGCCGATCCGCCCTACCGCGTTGATTCTGGGGGCCAGTTGAAAGCCGATATCATCGGCGCGCAGGGGGCGATCGCCGAGCCCTGCGAGTTGTTGTAGAGCACGCACTCCCGGACAATGGCTCTGATGGAGATGAAGCAACCCTTCTCGCAAAAGAGTTCGATTGGCGCCTGTCAGCGGTGCCATATCAGCGACCGTGCCAATGCAAAACAAATCACGTGCACTGGCGATGGCTGCTGGTTGGCGCATGCGTTCTGCGAGTTCGCGCGCAACGACGTAGGCGAGACCAACGCCTGCTAACCCCCGGTAGGGAGAGTGCTCTGGCGTGGTGGCCGGATGGATCAAGGCCAGAGCTTTAGGGCGTGTGTTTGGGAGCGTGTGGTGATCGGTCAGCACCACCTCCATGCCCAAATCTTCAGCTCTGCTCAGGGCTTCGTGAGCAGCCACACCGTTGTCGACGGTGACAATTAGGCGCACTCCTGCTTCGTGAAGTTCATTCACCATCGAACAGTTCAAGCCGTAGCCATCAGCCATGCGGCTTGGAATCGCTGCCTGGGGTTCCGCTCCCAAGCTGCGCAAAGTGCGCAGTAACAGCGCAGTGCTTGTCATGCCATCGGCGTCGTAGTCGCCACAGATCGCAACGCGCTCCTCCTTCAGGCAGGCCTGGTGCAAGCGTTGGACTGCTTTCTCTAATTCAGGGAAGTGGCCACCAGGATTTGGTAGGGGTGAATCATTGAGAAGTGCATTCACTTGATCTGGCTCTGTCAGACCACGGCGGAACAGCAGTGCACGGAGGGGCACAGGGAGTGGAACCGTATCCAAAGCGGAGAGGTCTACTCCCCTTGGCAGTTGCCATTGCTGAACGGACACGGCAGACGGCAACGGGTGATTGCTTAGGCAGCCTGCATTGTGCTCTGTCCTTCAAGCTGTTGCCATGAATTGCATGGTCGTCATGCCTGTTTTGAAAACCGTGTTTTGGGATGTGGACGGCACCCTCGCGGACACTGAAATGGATGGGCATCGACCAGCTTTCAACCGAGCCTTTGTGGAGCAGGGTTTGAATTGGACCTGGGACCCAGAGACCTACAAGCGTTTGCTCAGTATTCCTGGCGGAAGCCTTCGGATGAAAACGTTTGCGCAGCAGCGGGGTGAAGTCTTGAGTGATGCTCAGTTTGATCAGCTGCGCGTTTCAAAGCAGAGCCATTATCTCGATGCAGTGCGTGCCGGAGCTGTGTCTCTTCGCCCAGGTGTCGCAAGACTGCTGCGTGAGCTTCAGGCTCGGGGGATTGATCAATGGATCGTGACCAGCAGTGGCGGTCCATCCGTGTCGGCGCTTTTAGACACTCTGTTTCCCGGTGGCGACCATCCGTTTGCTGGGGTGATTAGTGCCAATGATGTGTCAAGGCATAAACCCAGGCCTGAGCCCTATTTAAAGGCGCTTGAGTGCAGCAACACCGATCCCAATGCAGCTTTGGCTTTTGAGGATTCAACCCCTGGGCTTCTCTCAGCCAGAACGGCTGGTCTGCGCTGTCTTCTCATGCCTTCTCCATGGGATCAGGAACTCCATCGCTATCAAGATCAGGCGGTGGCGGTGTTGGATCATCTAGGGAGTTCCCAGTTTCCATGCACTGTTTCGAGCGGCCCCCCTTGTGTGGATCGCCTTGTCACGCTGGAGTACTTGCAGATGCTTCTCGTCTTACCTGATTGATGACGACCCATCTCACCCGCTATGAACAGTTTCAAAGACGAATTGGTGTTCAACTCACTAGAGCGCTAACCGGATCTTGGCGTCGCCGCAGCCTGGGAGTTCTCTCCTTGCTGCTTGGGTTCCTTTTGGGCAGCAACTTCACCATGTATTGGTTTCAACAGGTCGATCAACAACGCCCTTTTGTTGTGATCTCGATGGTGTTCGTCGTTGAACTGTTGGTGAGAGCAAGGACGTATGTCAAAAGCGAACCTTGGCCGATTGGTTGGCTTGCGATCGACAACATCCGCATTGGAGCCGTCTTTTCAGTTGTGTTTGAGGCCTTCAAGCTTGGTTCTTGACCCGTTTCAACTGGCTCCCAAAGGGTTGCCTTTGCTCCTTGAATCGTTGGGTTGGTCAGATCCCGAGCTCTGGTGGAGCCATTGGCAGCAGCGCGGTGGTTTTGAGCTTGCGCGTTGCGTCTGGCCCCCAGAAGTAAAAGATCAATGGCTGCTCGGAGTGGCCCTGCCATTGCTCTCACAAGCCGAGTCTCTATTGGAAATGGGTGGTCGTCCTCTGCTCGGCTTGAGCGCTCTCCCCGGATGTGGAAAA
This sequence comes from Synechococcus sp. AG-683-A03, assembly GCA_003210555.1. GTDB lineage: Bacteria > Cyanobacteriota > Cyanobacteriia > PCC-6307 > Cyanobiaceae > Synechococcus_C. Next base: position 26,505 of record QCUZ01000009.1, read on the forward strand.
ACCACCCTTTGTGATTGGCTTGTGCAAGCCAGCTCCGAGTTGGGATGGTCGATCGATTTTCTGTCGATCGATGATTTTTATTGGCCTGGTCCTGAGCTTGATCGACGGATGGCAGGAAATCCCTGGGGCGTGCCCAGGGCCATTCCGGGTAGTCACGATCTTGAATTGATGGCCATAGCACTCGATCAGTGGCGAGAGACGGGGGTGTTGTATGCCCCTCGCTTCGATAAATCGCTACGTCAAGGCAAAGGCGATCGCAGTGAATGGGTTCGCTCCACTCCTGATTTAGTTGTGCTGGAGGGATGGTTCGTCGGTGTTCTTGTTTCCGATGAGGTGCCTGCTGAGCAACACTCTTCGGTTGAAAACGTTCATCAGCTTGAGCTCACGACGGAAGAATTGGTGTATCGCGAACAGCTCATCCAGCTCGTACCTGACTACGCACCCCTCTGGGACCGAATCGATAAGCTCTGGCATCTCAAAGCTCAAAGCGGTACGTCAAGCAGGCTTTGGAAGCGCCAGCAGGTGGATACCCAAGTCATGACCACTGGGGTTCACGTGCCTCAACAGGCTCTTAAAAACTTTGTTCGGATGATTGAAGCTGCATTCCCAGTTTCATGGCTGCAAAATCTTCATCAATCCGACGTTGTGATTGATCTCACGAACCAACGCGCTGTTCGTGAGATCACCTTGAAATGAATTCAGTCCTCGCTGTCATCAGCATCAGCAACCGGATACACAAAACCTTGAGCGCGACCACTCAACACTGATTTGCCGATCGACATGGCACGTTGTGCAGCAGTGGCTGCTTTTGCCTTCCAAACAGCATGCCTTTGATTGCGCTTGCTCTTAGAGGTTTTCTTCTTCGGTACAGCCATTGAAGCCGGAACTCTTCCAAACGCCCATAATCTACTTTCGAGAGTCCGCTCGTCAAATCGCTACTCTTAATACATCGCAGGAACGGTGTGAATTCAGGTCAGGAAGATCGTGAAATCATCGTCTCCCAGGCATCTGGGAGCGATGCCAAGGAAAGGCCCACCAATCCGTTTGCTCGTTTTAAATCGGATCCACCGCCGAGTTACAGCGAGTTACTGACGCAAATTTCAGCGGGAAAAGTCAAAGATCTGCAATTGGTTCCCGCGCGTCGTGAAGTGATCGTTGAATACGACGATGGCCGCAACGCCACCGTCGCCACGCTGGCGAACGATCAACAAATTTTGCGTACAGCTGAATCAGCCGGCGTACCCCTGACGGTGAAAGATGTTCGTCAAGAACAAGCTTTGGCTGGGTTGGCAGGAAATTTGGCTTTGATCGCTTTGATTGTGATCGGTCTTTCCTTTCTTCTTCGTCGCTCAGCGCAGGCCGCTAATAAGGCCATGGGCTTTGGTCGGAGCCAGGCCCGAATCCGCCCTCAGGATGAAATCACCGTTCGTTTTGAGGACGTTGCCGGGATCAGTGAAGCCAAGGAGGAACTCCAGGAGGTTGTGACCTTCCTGAAACAGCCAGATAATTTTATTCGCCTTGGAGCTCGTATCCCTCGGGGAGTTCTGTTGGTGGGACCTCCGGGTACAGGCAAAACTTTGCTTGCCAAAGCCATCGCAGGGGAGGCAGGGGTTCCGTTTTTCTCCATCGCTGCATCGGAGTTTGTAGAACTGTTTGTTGGAGTTGGTGCGAGTCGCGTTCGCGACCTGTTTCGCAAGGCCAAAGAAAAATCACCTTGCATCATTTTCATTGATGAAATTGATGCCGTTGGCCGTCAGCGCGGTGCAGGAATCGGGGGGGGAAATGATGAGAGAGAGCAGACGCTGAATCAGTTGCTCACTGAAATGGATGGCTTTGCAGATAATTCGGGTGTGATTCTGCTTGCTGCCACCAACCGGGCTGATGTGCTCGATACGGCTTTGATGCGTCCAGGACGTTTTGATCGTCGAATCCATGTCGACCTCCCGGACCGCAAGGGGCGTGAGGCGATTCTTGCGGTTCATGCCCGAAGCAGGCCGCTTTCAGACGAAGTCTCTCTGGCTGATTGGGCCTTAAGAACACCTGGCTTTTCAGGGGCTGACTTAGCCAATCTGATCAATGAGGCGGCGATCCTCACAGCGAGACATGAGCGTTCCTTTGTGGGGAGCTCAGAACTGGAAGCTGCCCTTGAACGGATCACGATGGGGTTATCAGCGTCTCCACTGCAAGACAGTGCCAAGAAACGGTTGATTGCTTATCACGAAATTGGTCATGCCTGCCTACAAGTGGGTGCGTTCAGCTGCTCGGAGCGGCAAGCGCTTCCTCTTCGTCGGTACCAAGAAGCAAGCATCTGAGGTTGTTGCGCAAGAAGCCCTTCGCTGCGGATCGTCTTACGTGAACCAGCGCTGGCTTGGCGGCATGCTGACCAACTGGACCACGATGAAAGCCAGGATTGATCGTCTCAAAGATCTTGAGAGGATGGAATCCAGTGGCGCTATCGCCATGCGCCCCAAGAAGGAAGGTGCTGTTCTGCGTCGTGAACTCGAGCGTTTACAGAAGTACTTGGGTGGTCTTAAGAACATGCGTCGTATTCCCGACGTGGTGGTGCTTGTTGATCAGCGGCGTGAAACCAACGCAGTGCTCGAGGCTCGCAAACTCGACATCTCTTTGGTGTCGATGTTGGACACCAATTGCGACCCCGACTTGTGTGAGGTTCCTATCCCTTGCAACGATGACGCGGTCCGTTCCATTCAGTTGGTTTTGAGCCGTTTGGCTGATGCAATCAACGAAGGACGTCATGGCGGCCAGGATGGCCGTGGTGATGATGGCCAGGGCTGATTCTCAGCTTTTTACGCTTAGTTTCCGCCGCTGCGTGCTCATAGCCGTAGCGGCATTCTCATAGACCTCCCACTTAATTCACCTCATGGCGGCCGTTTCAGCCAAGCTGGTTAAAGAACTGCGCGACAAAACCGGCGCAGGGATGATGGATTGCAAGAAAGCCCTGGCAGAAACCAGCGGCGACACAACGAAAGCCGTTGAATGGCTTCGACAGAAAGGCATTGCAAGTGCCGAAAAGAAATCAAGTCGAGCTGCTGCTGAAGGAGCGATTGGCAGTTACATCCACACTGGTGCTCGCGTGGGTGTGTTGCTGGAGCTCAACTGTGAGACTGATTTCGTTGCTCGTGGGGATCTTTTCCAGGGACTCCTGCGCGACGTGTCGATGCAAGTTGCAGCCTGTCCCAACGTGGAATACGTCAGCACGGACGACATTCCTCAAGACATTATCGACCGTGAGAAATCGATCGAGATGGGTCGCGATGACCTGGACGGCAAGCCAGATCAGATGAAGGTCAAGATTGTCGAAGGACGTATCGGCAAACGCTTGAAGGAAATGTCCTTGCTGGACCAACCTTTCATTCGTGACAGTTCAATGTCCGTGGCTGATTTGGTTAAGGAGGTGGCTGGAAAGATTGGTGAAAACGTCAAGGTTCGTCGCTTTACCCGTTACACCTTGGGTGAAGGGATCGAAATCGAGCAGGTCGACTTTGCGACCGAAGTTGCATCGATGACGAACAGCTGATTTTGACGGCTGAGACGCACTCCACGAGGGGTTACGACCCTAAGGAACAGCTGGGCCGGCTTCAACAACGAAGCCGGCGTCTTGTTCCATTGTTGTATCGAGAGCAAGCGCTTTATCTACAACTTTTGCGCAACCTCCTGTTGCCGAGTGTTCGCAATGCCGTTGGACATCTCTTGTGTGAACGGGGTGAACGGCTGTCACAACTATCAGAGGAACAACAGTCCGAACTCCAGCAAACCTTTGATGGCTTAGTTCAGCGCTGCTCCAGTCTGCTGACTGTTGAGCAGCTCATGGATCTCTCCAGGCGCCTTCAGAGGGAAGCACTGGTGTATCGCCAGCAGGCCCAACGCGAGGCGAGTCAGTCTCTTCAGGCTGATGTGGAGAGTGAACAGCCAGACAGCAATCGTGGCGGGATCGAGTTGAGCCTTAGCCCTCCCATTGAGCATCCTGATCTGTTGGAAGGTTTGCTTCCTCGCTTGGAAGCGGAGGTTGATCCACCATCGATTGAGTCCTTGGATGATCAACAGCAGGCTGTTCAGGATCCGATCGATTCAGAGTCTGCTGCTGAAGGCACAACATCCGACTTTGATCTCTTGCGCTCCCTGTTTTTGATGGCTGGTGAGGCGATGCAGCAGGGCGACTCTGTTGGTGATCCGATCCGTCTTGAATCCGATGCCTCTGGCCTTGGTACAACCGTTGTCTCAGAAGACAAGCCCGATGCGGAATTGCTTCCCTCGATGCCGATCGAGTTGGTGAATTGGCTGGATGGGCTGGATGCCGCCTTGAGCCGCAGGATTCGAAACTTATCCCATGCCCTCAATGTTGAGTTACTGAGAGCAGGTTTGGTGAGCAGCCTTCTGCCAACCACGCTTCTTGATGCTGCAATCGCAGGGCAATTGCAGGCGCTTCCATCGCCCTCGAATCTTTTACGACTGAAGCTTCCGTTCCCCATTCCCGCTCAAGACCAGCCGTTGGAAATTCTCAGCGTTTTGTTGAGGCCTGCTGATCTGGAATACGACAACGGTCCGCTGCGGCATAGCCGGCACCGATTGCGCCAACACC
>QCUZ01000010.1:0-30120 GCA_003210555.1 Synechococcus sp. AG-683-A03
TCGGACGCGAAGACTTGAACGCGAAGGACTAGAGATGTTGCGCCAGGGTGATGCACAACTCCAGGCTTATGTCCTTGTTTAAAACTTGTATTAGAAGAATTCGTCAAAATTGTCGAAGTCAACTGCTTTGAAATTTCCTGACTCCACTTGCGTCATTAACCGTTCTAGTTGCACCCATAAAGCACCACCTGTGAGAAGCGAAAGCAACATGGAAACCAAATATCCAGCGCCAGACGCGAATCCGAAAACTTGAAGCGAGCCGCCGATGAACAGCGTGATCCCGAGGAGAGTACCTGCATAACTCATCGTGACTTCTGCCGTACCAAGGGGCAAAAGGGCGAGGCGATCTTGCTTCCAAGCGTCTAAGCGAATCTGGATCAGCTTCGCAAAAGTGAGCCCGCACAACACACCGATCGCTAGTCCCAGGCCCGCAACGAGATAGGGAGGTTGGCTGATGGGGGCGTATTCCAGCAAAATTTCACTGGGATCAAGATCACCAAAGAAATCACTGAGCGCATCGAGGTCGGCTTGGTCTAACTCGATGGGCATGAGGTCAGGGGCTAATCCCATAACAGTGAGGGTGTAAGGGTGAGGTGAAAGGTTGGGGAGACCCTAGGCGGCTGCTAGTGGGTTCAGTTGTTGGAGCATGCGCCCGGCAATGCGACGAGGACTAAAAGTGCGTCCTAGTAGGGAGGTTAAGGACCGGATATCTTCCGTACTGAGGCGATCGTCACGCACAAGGGTGAGCAGCATGCGTCTACGAAGGTCGGCGCCATCCTTACTCAGCAATAAACGCAAACCTGCCCCCGCAACGGGGATGAGCTCAGCGCCCGGAGTAGGGGCATCGCTGCCTACGACGTCAAGCAGGCTTTCCAGTCGTTCGAGGCGAAGGTGGCCCTCGGAATCAAACAAGACCTCCAAGAGCTTTTCACGCATTTCTTTGGTGTCTCCAGCCAGGAGACGTTTGGCTACGTAGGGGTAGGCCACTGCAATGATTTTGAAGTCTGGGTCAAGACGAAGGGCCAGACCTTCCTGACTCACAACAGCGCGGATGATGAGGGCGAAGCGAGCTGGCACTCGGAATGGATAGTCGTACATCAACTCCGAAAAGCGATCGGTAATCGCTTTGAAATTGAAAGTGCCAACGGAGTCACCCAGGCTTCCGCCCAACACTTCTCGCAACGGCGGAATAATCGACTCGAGATCTGCGTTAGGCGCCAAAAATCCCAACTGTTGAAAATCATTGGCAAGGGCTGAAAAGTCCTTATTGATCAGGTGAACGACCGCACCAGTGAGCGTTAAACGATCGGAGTCACTAATGGAGTCCATCATTCCGAAGTCCACGTAAGCCACGTGACCGAGGTCTCCTGTTTGCCCACTCAGCGCAAATAAGTTTCCTGGATGGGGATCTGCGTGGAAGTATCCGTATTCGAGAAGTTGTTGGAGTCCGCTGATTACACCCGTACGGATGAGGGCAGGGGGATTGAGACGTTGAGATTTCAACTCTTGCCGATCCCGCATCTTGGTCCCATTAATCCACGAGGTTGTGAGTACACGCCTTGCTGAAAGCAGTCGCTCAACTTTTGGAATCGTGACGGCTGGATTATCAGCAAAGAGGGCCGAGAAGCGTTCGGCGTTGTCTGCTTCGCAGTAATAATCAATTTCTTCAAACAAGCTGCGACCAAACTCATCAATAATCTCCCCCAATCCGAATCCCAAGTTGAGAGGTAGAAAAGGTGCTCCCAAAACGCCCAGGGAGCGAATCAACACCATGTCGCGGCGCAAAATAAAAGCAAGATTTGGGCGTTGCACCTTCACCGCAACAAAGTGCTGGCCATGCAAACGCGCCTTGTAGACCTGACCCAGGCTCGCTGCCGCGACAGGGATGTTAGGGAAATCTTCAAAGAGTTGCTCTACAGGAGCTCCGAGCTCCTCTTCAACGGTTTGAAGTGCGATTGCGTGGTCGAAAGAGGGCAGATCGTCCTGAAGCTTGGTGAGTTCATCAAGCCAATCGCGGCGGATCAGATCAGGTCGAGTGGACAGAGCTTGTCCCACTTTGATGAAACAGGGGCCCAGGTTTGTCAGGGTGCGGAGCAGGGTTCTGGCCAGTTTGCGCTGCACTTCGGAATCTTTGCTTCCGCCACGAACCAGCAAGCTGACCACTAAACCAGTTAGTGCCCAGATGATTTGGAACACTCGCGGTAAATAAATCCAGGGTCTCAGTAAGAGCCAGCGCGCATCCTTACCAGGTGCGTAGCGCATGCGTGCTTCAGCAGGGTCTTTCGCGTGGGTGTTGTTGGCCAAACTGGTTTTCTCTGCCATATCCAACACGTCCAATTCCTCTGGAGGTGAATCTTAGGCAGATCGTCCTGTTGTGTTGTTGTCATTGCGATCCGTTGACTGTTAAGCGCCCCCCTGCCCTGCGTCAGGCGATCGATTTGGCTGGACTGAAGTAGCGCAGGCCCTGATGCACTCTTTAATACCTTTGCTAGGGCTGGATCGGCGGCAGCCTTTGCATTTGCCTGTGCATGGTCGGGGCAGAGCCTTGCCACCAGCTCTGAAGCGGCTGCTGCGGCAGCCACCTGCAAGTTGGGATCTTCCAGAACTTCCTGAGATTGGTGGTCCCCTTGAGAAGGAAGGTGCTGTTGCAGAGTCGCAAGCACGACTGGCTTCCCGGTTGGGTGTGGCCGGTTGTTGGTTTGGTGTGAACGGCTCAACCGGCTTGCTTCAAGCAGCTCTCACGGCCCTTGCTGGACCTGGCCAGGCGGTGTTGTTGCCGCGCAATGCCCATCGCAGCTTGATTGCAGCCTGCGTGCTGGGAGGGATTCGACCTGTTTTTTTACCTGTTCCATTCCTCTCTGATCGTGGACATCCTGGTGCCATGTCTGCGCAGGGGCTGGAGAGCGCTCTCACAGCCCTGCCTTCCATCCCTGAGTCGATCGTGGGTGCTGTGTTGGTGCATCCCACCTATCACGGTTATGGGTCCGACCCCACCCCCTTAATCGCAGCCCTGCATCGTCGCGGCTTGCCCGTGCTTGTGGATGAAGCGCATGGCACCCACTTTGCTTTCGCTGGTGGGGAAGGGTTGCCTCGCTCTTCCCTCCATGCGGGCGCTGACCTCGTCGTGCATTCCTTGCACAAATCTGCACCTGGTCTTGGGCAGACCGCTGTGCTTTGGCTTCAGGGCAAGCGTGTGAGTTCTGCAGCAGTGCAAGCATCGTTGCTCAGGTTTCAGACCAGCAGCCCCAGTGCCTTGTTATTGGCCTCCTGTGAGGCCACTTTGAATTGGATGCTGACCCCACCATGGGAGCGCTTGCTGCATCGAAGACTGAAGGAGGCGCATCAGCTTGCAGATCGCCTTCGTGCTGCAGGACTGCCGTTGAGCAGCAGTAATGACCCCTTGCGTTTGATTTTGGTGACGGCTGCGAAGGGCATCAGTGGTTTGGATGCTGATGCATGGTTCATGCAGCGAGGCTTGATCGCTGAACTCCCAGAACCGTTTTGTTTGACCTTTTGCCTGGGCTTGGCGTCTCAGCGCGGGTTGGCCCAACGCATGCAACGACTTTGGGGAAGGCTCCAGGCGTCTCACCTCAGTTCTGAGCCTTTGCACCCGTTGCCATTGCCGCCTTTGCAGACCTGTTCAACACCTGAATTGCTTCCAGCGCTTGCAGTTCGGGCTCCAGCGTGTGAGCTGTCACTCCATGACAGTGCTGGCCGAATTGCCGCAGAAATGATTTGTCCTTATCCGCCAGGAATTCCATTGCTCATCCCTGGCGAAAGAATTGGATCGGATCGCTTGGAGTGGTTATTGAGTCAGCACAGAAGATGGCCGGAACTAGTGCCCGGTATGGTGAAAGTTCTGGCTGAAGAGCCGCAGGTGCAACTGGGGTGATTTCAGACGTAGCAAGCAGCAGCCAAGGCAAAACCAAGAGGGGTTTTGATCGCAAGCGCTTGTTCAGTGGATTACTGGCTGGTGCTTTTGGCTTGTTGGTGGTGGGCCTCGGAGGTTGGTGGTTCACGCTCGCCCTTGGGGTGATCGTGCATCTGGGTTTGTTGGAATTTTTCCGAATGGCCCAGTTCAAAGGCATGAGACCTGCCACGAAAACAACGCTCGTGGCGTGCCAGCTTTTGCTCTTCAGTACGCAGTGGGCCAATTCAGGAGGCCTCCCGGCTCTTTTGCCTCATGCCGTGCTGCCTTTATCGGGTGCAGCAATTTGTGGTTGGTTGCTACTACAGCCCGTAACAGGCTCGATTGCAGACATCGCTGCTTCGATTTTCGGTTTGTTTTATCTCGGCTTCCTGCCAAGCCATTGGTTAAGGCTTCGCAATCTCACTGATTTTGATGTTGCCCCTGTTTTACAACGTTTAAGTCTTGATAATTCCTGGCTTTCGTCGGGATTGTTGATCACACTTGCTGCCTGTTTGATGGTCGTTGCGAGTGACATTGGTTCTTACGTGATTGGTCGTCGATTTGGACGTCATCCTTTGTCTCCGATCTCTCCGTCGAAGACGATTGAGGGGGCGATTGGAGGTGCCTTGTGCTCTGTCTTAGTGGGGGCTTTGATGGCAAGCCTTATGGGGTGGACCCTGGCTTGGTTGAGTGGTGGCTTGCTTGGAGCACTGGTGGCGTTATTTGCTCTTGTTGGTGACCTGACTGAATCGATGATGAAACGCGATGCAGGTCTTAAAGACTCTGGCGATGCTCTGCCTGGACATGGGGGGATTCTGGACCGGATCGATAGTTATTTGTTCACACCTGCGGTGGTGTATTACGCCTTGGTTTTGGTGATGCCGCTGATCACAAATAAGCACTTGTAAATTAAAATTTATGGGCTGACAGTTGCTTTCCCTTCAAGGATTAATTGGCCTGCTTTGAGGTGAGCTTTTTGAATGTGAATGCCAGGATCCATGGGCAATAAAAACGATTTTTTTGTCTCGATATGAATGATCTGAATGGTGCCTTCTGAGGCTTGAAGACTGAATCGAGCGCGTACAGGATCTTGCGTTGCGATCACTGCAGCCTGCAATTCCAGTAAGTCGTCGTCGATGTTCAAGGAACGAAGCGGCGTCAGCCCCATCAATTGCTCACTGAGGAGATCTCCAAGCCACCTCCAGCGATCACTGGCTAGGGCACGGTTGAGATCGGCTCCGTTTAAGACCACCTCTCCATCAATGTTGAAGGGATGGGAGAGCTGGATCGGCTGGCCAGGATGGGAGGGATTGATGTGTGCTTGCAGAGCACCTGTTTTCAGCTCAGCACGCAGAAGGGGGAGTTTCTGAAAACTAACCTTGCGGGCGGTTAAGGACACACCTCCTAGCTTCCCCCGCAGGAGTTGTAAGGCTGATCCTTGGAGATTCAGCTTCAACTCACCCACTTCATCGCATTGACCTCGGATCCAAATCTGCAGTCCATTAGAGAGCAGTTGAAGCAGGGGGCCAGAGCTGTTTGCATTCATGGCAGACATTCTGTCCCCCGCCAGCGTTGTGCCACCAACTCCGGTTGATCGAGATGGGGAAGATGGCCGCAATTGGCAACCAATTCAAGCTTGTCTCCCAACAATTCCTGAGCGGAACGTTTTTGAGGTGCCCGCAAGATCCGATCCTGCTCACCCCAGAGCACATGCAATGGCAAAGAGGGAAGTGGGGATCCGCAACCTGCAAACCCTCCGCTGCGGGCGAAGGCCGCTAACGAGCGCGCCCATCCAGGCACCTTGAGATGCAGGGATGCAATCTCAATTTCAGGTTCGCCAACGTTGCTGTCTGGATCGGCAAAGGCTTGTCTGCACAAGCCTCGTCTAACGCCAGGCCTGCCCAAGAACCACACCCCTAGTTGGTCAAGCACTGGAGGTAGTGGCATCGGTTTGCCGTCCAGTCCAGCTGGAGCCAGAAGCAACAAGCGATTGATGCGGTCGGGATGCCGTCGCGCGAGTTCCATCGCGACAGATCCACCCATCGAGGCCCCGATCACTCCGATGGCTTCGTTTGTTGGCAAGGTATCCAGCAGTGCGTCGAGATGGCTCAGGACCAGCTCAGGGCCATAGCTGGTTTGTTCTGGTCTTGGGCAGAACCCGAAACCGAAGAGATCGGGAATGATCAGCGTGTAGTTGGTATTGAGCAGCGGTACAAGACGGCGAAATTCCAGATTGGAACTATCAAATCCATGCAGCAACAGCACCGGTGGCCCACTGCCTACTGTCACCACTGGATAGTGATCTGCTCCCCCGTCGGTACAGGAGAGTTCCAACCATTCCAAGCCTTTGAGCTGTTCACGGGCCAGGGGATCTAAAAGGGTGGAGGCTGCGTTCTCGAGAATGCGCTTGTTGGTCAAGCTTCAGTCTCCAGGGAGGTGTTGATAGGGCGACTGTCCGTCTCGGTGCTTACGAGCGCTTCAAGTAGATCGGTCTCTGTGACCTTGAAGGGGAGATGGTGTAAGTCGGATCCTGGCCGGCAGGCGAAGCTGCAAATGGCGCGTAACTCATGCAATCCTGTTTTTCCAAGTCCAAGATCTTGGAGCGAAACTGGTACACCAAGCTTCTTGAGTAAGGGCAGAAGTTGGCGACGGGATTGGGCTGCCAATTGATTGCCCCCAAGGCGTTCTTCAAGCCGGAGCTGCACAAGAATGCCAAACCCCACTTTCTCTCCATGCAATTTGCCGTGACAGGAAGGCAATTGCGTTAAGCCGTTATGGACTGCGTGGGCCGCAACCGTTCTGCATTGCGCTCCTCCAAGGCCACCGATCACTCCGGCGGTGAGAGCACAGGCCTCAGCGACCCGAATCCAAGCCTCACTCTCAGGATGCGCCATGGCATCAAGAGAATCAATCAAAAGTTGATCGCGGAGCACTCGGGCCATTTGAACGGCCTGTTGGATCATTCCGTCTTGACTGGATCCGCTCCCAACAGAGGCTTCGTACCACTTGGCGAGGGCGTCAGCGATGCCACTGGCCAGGGTTTGATTCGGTGCTTGACGAACCAGCCCATGATCAAAAATCAGGAGATCTGGGCAAGCGTCGAGTGCGACGTCGGAGACAAAGGCTCCATCCTCGGAATAGATATTGGCGAGAGCTGTCCAACCTGCGCAGGTTGCTGCACTGAGTGGCACTGTGATGCAAGGAACATTGAGGCGATAAGCCAGAAGCTTTCCTGCATCTAAAACCTTGCCTCCACCCGCTGCAATAACGGAGTCAAACCCAGTTTCCTTGAGTGAGACCTCAAGGCGCATGAGATCTTCCTCACAACAGTCGAAGTTGAGTTGAACCTCTTCAACAGTCAGATCATTGGCAATGAGATCAGCTTTTAAACCAGCTCGAATGGCTTGGGTTGCAAGGCTTCGCCCCAGTAATGCCGGTCGTTGACAGAGGTCAGCAATGGCAGGCAGGCCACGTTGCCATGCTTGCTCTCCCCGGATGACCCGGGAAGGCGCGATGGCATGGGTGTGGCAAACCAACGACGTGGTCATGCTTTGCCTCAGACCCCAGCGTTAGCCAATTGGGGGGTCACTGGAGTGGCGGGGTTGAGGTGGCGGACAACCACTTTTTTGTCGTGGTCGATGTCCACTTCAGCGCAATCACCTTCCTTGATGCGGCCTGTGAGGACTTCCTCCGCCAGGCTGTCTTCAAGAAGGCGCATGACCGCACGACGCAGGGGCCTTGCTCCGTAAGCAGGGTTGTATCCCTCCTCAACGAGACGCTCTTTGAAGGCGTTGGAGACCGTCAAAGTGATCCCTTTGTCGCCAATTCGAGCAAAAACTTCCTTAAGCATAATCTCGGCGATGTCTTTCACCTCTTCACGATTAAGTTGTCGGAAGACAATGATTTCATCGAGACGGTTAAGGAATTCAGGCCGGAAATACTGCTTGAGTTCCTCATTAACCAGAGATTTAATTCTGTTGTACTGATTCTCTTCGGCGTTTTCACCAGAGAATTCGAATCCCAAACCGCCACCACCTTTTTCAATCACTTTCGAACCGATGTTCGAGGTCATGATGATCAAAGTATTTTTGAAATCCACAGTCCTTCCTTTGGAATCCGTCAGACGACCGTCTTCTAGAAGTTGCAGAAGCAAGTTGAAGACATCGGGGTGAGCCTTCTCAATCTCGTCAAAAAGAACAACGGTGTAGGGACGACGACGAACGGCTTCCGTGAGCTGTCCACCTTCGTTGAATCCCACGTATCCAGGAGGTGAACCGATCAGTTTGCTGACCGTGTGCCTCTCCATGAATTCCGACATATCAAGACGGATCATTGCCTCTTCGCTACCAAAGAAATAGGCGGCTAGTGCCTTGGTGAGCTCTGTTTTGCCAACACCTGTAGGACCTGAGAAAATGAAGCTTGCAATCGGCCGATTGGGGTTTTTCAGGCCAACTCGCGCACGACGAATCGCCTTGGATACGGCCTTAACGGCTTCGTCTTGCCCGATCAAACGTTTATGGAGAGTTTCCTCCATATTCAACAATTTGACGGACTCACTTTCTGTGAGCTTTTGAACAGGGACTCCGGTCCATGAGGCCACAATGTGTGCGATGTCTTCCTCATCAACGACCGGCGTGGTGAGGAGTTGCGGTTGTGCTGTGGATCCGTCGGTTGCCTCAGGGGCCCCTGCTTCTCCAGCTGCTGACTCAGTGGCTGGACCAGCATCCCCACTATTAACTGGAGTTTCTTCTCGGCTGCTTTGCAGCAGAGTGCGGATTTTTTCACGCAACTCAACTTCTTTGTCGCGTAGTTCGCCTGCGCGACTGAAATCTTGATCGCGAACCGCATCCTCCTTGTCCTTCTGGACAGCACGTAGCTCCTTGTCGACTTCTTTCGCTGCAGGAGGCAACTTGGAATTCAGCAAGCGAACTCGGCTACCAGCCTCATCGATCAGATCAATGGCCTTGTCTGGAAGGAAGCGATCGGAGATGTAGCGATCGCCCAATGTTGCCGCTGCATCGAGTGCCGCGTCGGTGATTTTGAGGCGATGGTGCTGCTCATAACGCTCACGCAGTCCCCTCAGAATTTCGATCGTGTCTGGGATCGATGGTTCTCCCACCGTGACGGGCTGGAAGCGTCGCTCCAAAGCGGCATCGCGTTCGATGTGTTTGCGATATTCATCGAGCGTTGTGGCTCCGATGCATTGAAGTTCGCCACGGGCGAGTGCAGGCTTAAGAATATTTGCCGCATCGATCGCGCCTTCAGCTGCGCCAGCACCAATCAACGTGTGAACTTCGTCGATCACCAAGATCACATTGCCAGCTGATTTGATCTCTTCCATGATCTTTTTGAGCCGTTCCTCAAACTCCCCGCGGTATTTCGTGCCTGCAACCAGCAAACCGATATCAAGGGTGAGAACCCGCTTCTCTTCGAGGATGTCGGGGATATCGCCCTGCTGAATCCGTTGAGCTAGGCCCTCTGCAATCGCGGTTTTGCCGACGCCAGGTTCACCAATAAGAACGGGATTGTTTTTCGTGCGTCGACCGAGAATTTGAATGACCCGATCAATCTCCTTGTGGCGCCCAACAACCGGATCTAATTTTGTTTCAGACGCAAGTTGGGTGAGGTTGGTGCCAAATTCGTCCAGTGTTGGAGTTTTGGTTGACCCCTTGGCGCCGCCACCGCCACCAGCACCTACCTCAGCTGTTTCGCCAAGCATGCGAATCACTTGCGTGCGCACCTTCGCCAGGTCGACACCAAGATTTTCAAGCACTCGTGCTGCGACTCCTTCCCCTTCGCGAATGAGACCCAGGAGGAGGTGCTCAGTACCGATGTAGTTGTGTCCCAGCTGCCGTGCTTCTTCTAGTGAAAGCTCGAGGACACGCTTGGCACGGGGAGTGAAAGGAATCTCGACGGCAACGAAGCCTGATCCTCTGCCAATGATCTTTTCAACTTCAACCCGAGCGTCCTTGAGATTGACGCCCATCGACTTCAGCACTTTGGCGGCGACGCCGGTGCCTTCACCGATCAGACCCAACAAAATTTGCTCTGTACCAACAAAGTTGTGGCCGAGGCGACGTGCCTCCTCTTGGGCCAGCATGATCACCTTGATGGCCTTCTCGGTAAACCGCTCGAACATCTTGAGGGCCGTTAATGGTGAAACCAAGCTATCAGGGATGAAGAGTTGTTGTGATCACTCTCGATACCAACCCAGATCCCAGTAGTGATTTGGGGTGCGCTTCCTAAAAAGTGTTAATCAATGCAGAAATGTAGTGCGGGTTTCTGTTTGATCAGTGCGGGTATCCCTACCAGCTGAGTGCTGAATTGGTTTAATTCAGTTTGTTTTTTCTTTTTATATCCAGCGACTGAATCAAAGCGTCCTTGCCGTCGCGGTAATAGCGAGCTCTGCGTCCAATGGTTTGGAAGCCAAACGATCGGTAGAGAGAGTTGGCCGCGAGATTGTCTTCGGCCACGTCAAGGATTGCTTGTCTCACTCCTGCGTTGCTGGCATCGACCAGCAGCTTTTGTAAAACAGCCCGCCCTAGACCGCGCCGCCGTTGCTCTGGATCAACGGCAAGCACGGTGATTTGGAGTTCATCCAAAACAACCCAGCCGCAGGACACTGCGATTAACACGTCTTCGCTAGCAGCAATCCCGACACAAATTCGATCAGGTTCGGAGAGCTCCCGCTCCCAATGGTCTGATGTCCAAAGGCCATTGAGAGCTCGAGCATCGAGTTTCAGACATGCCGTGGCATGGGTTCGATTCAGTTGGATGGTTTTTGAGGTCAGGGTTGAGAAGCGTCACTTCTTAGATTGCCCCTATCGCCTCTTCCTGACGACGCCATGGCCACCCCTTATGAATCCGGCTGTGATCCCGTCAGCCCCAATCGAAATCTGGCTCCCGTGTCGGCTGAGCTCGATGAGCAGGGCCGTCTGATGGTGGGAGGGTGTCGTCTAAGCGAACTCGCAGAGCGATATGGAACCCCGCTTTACGTTCTTGATGAGGTCAGCATTCGCGCTTCTGCTCAGGAGTACCGCGAAGCCCTTAGGCGTCATTACCCGGGCGATTCCTTGGCTGTTTATGCATCCAAAGCCCATAGCTCCCTCGCCCTTACAGGCCTAGTGGCCTCAGAAGGTCTTGGTTTAGATGCCGTTTCAGCTGGAGAACTGCTCACAGCTCTTGATGGAGGGATGCCGCCAGAACGCATGGTGTTGCATGGAAATAACAAGTCGGTGGAGGAGCTCGCCCTCGCTTACAGCCATGGGGTGATGGTGGTGGCCGATAACCAGCATGATTTGGATTGTCTTGCTGAGCTCGTTCCCAAAGGCGGAGCACCGGTTCGCTTGATGTTGCGTTTTACGCCTGGGATCGAATGCCACACCCACGAGTACATCCGCACGGGACACCTGGACAGCAAATTCGGGTTTGATCCCGACCAATTGCAGCCAGTCCTGACAGCGTTGTCAGGGTGTGCTTGGGCTCGTGTTGAAGGTCTTCACGCCCATATCGGGTCGCAGATTTTTGAACTGGATCCGCATCGGGATTTGGCCGCTGTGATGGCTGATGCCCTCAAGTTGGCGCGTGAGCTTGGTCATCCAGTCCGCGATCTCAATGTTGGCGGAGGACTCGGAATTCGCTACGTCGAATCCGACGATCCACCATCGATTGATGCCTGGGTCAAGGTGGTGGCAGAAGCGGTGACTGTGGCGTGCCGGGAGCGAGGTCTTGAATTACCGCGTTTGATGTGCGAACCGGGTCGTTCTCTGGTGGCTTCCAGTGGCGTAACGGTTTACACCGTGGGCGCGCGCAAGGTCGTTCCAGGCATTCGCACTTACGTCTCGGTTGACGGTGGGATGAGCGACAACCCGCGGCCGATCACATACCAATCGCTCTACACGGCATGTCTTGCTGACCGCCCCTTGGCGCCAGCAGACGAAACGATCACCTTGGCTGGGAAGCACTGTGAATCAGGCGACGTGTTGCTCAAGGATTTGTCGTTTCCGTCGTGCCGCAGCGGTGAGAAGTTGGTGGTGATGGCCACGGGTGCTTACAACCTCTCGATGAGCTCGAACTACAACCGGATTCCGAGACCCGCAGCTGTATTGGTGCATCTGGGAGAGGCTGAACTGATTCAGCGGCGTGAGCAGCCAGAGGATTTACTGCGTTATGACCTGATGCCAGATCGCTTGCGCTCGGTACACTGAGATTGAATTTCTGAGAGGTGCATAAACGTAATGGCGGTGCTGCAACTTCGCCTGCTGATCGACGTTTTATGCGCTTCTGCTCTCGGTTTTCTTCTCTTTACGAGAGTCAACGAGCAGCGAACCCTTTGGCTGTTGAGGGGGTACCTGTTCCTTGTTGCCCTCGCTTGGTTCGTTAAGCGGTTTTTCAATCTTCCGCTTACATCGACGTTGGTCGATGCGTTAGTTCTTGCCTGCTCACTGTCTTTGGCCATTCTTTGGCAAGGAGAATTGCGCCGGTTAATGGAACTGCTAGGCACGGGACGGCTCGCCGTTCTGTTGGGCAATCCTCAAAGCAAGCTCAGGGCAACCGCCAGTACGGTCGCTCAACTAACAGATGCTGCAGGTCGCCTGTCTAAATCGCGTCGTGGTGCCTTGATGGTGGTGGATTTAGGCAGTGATTTACGCCCCGAGGATTTCCTCAATCCAGGGGTGACCGTCGATGCGCAGCTGAGCAGTGAACTACTCCTCAATCTGTTCGCCTCCGACACACCTCTCCATGACGGTGCCGTCGTGCTGAAGGGAAATCGGATTATTTCCGCTGGAGTCATCTTGCCCCTGTCGCGTCAAGGGATTAGCCGCTATGGCACAAGACACCTTGCGGCGCTCGGCATCACCGAACGCTTCGATCGCTGTATCTGTGTCGTGGTGTCTGAGGAAACAGGCACGTTGTCGCTTGCGAATCAGGGCAAGCTCGAACGTCCGATCACCAGTTCGCGTCTTCAGGATTTATTGACCGAATTGATGGCGGCTCCAGTGTCCTCAACCTCAGCGAAAACCGGGTCTTCGCGTAGCGTGAAAAATGCTTCACAGGACTCATCGCTTTGAGTCAACGCCTGGTCACTAGTTCAGATGACGCTCGGATTGAGGTTTGTCCTGCCGAGATCAATCCTCAGCGTTTGCCGGCCCATGTGGCAGTGATCATGGATGGCAATGGGCGCTGGGCCCAATCAAGGGGCTTGCCTCGCGTAATGGGGCATCGGGCCGGCGTTGAGGCCCTGAAAGCCACCCTGCGTCGATGCAGCGATTGGGGTGTGAAGGCTCTCACCGCCTACGCCTTCTCAACGGAAAACTGGTCTCGCCCTGGCGATGAAGTGAATTTTTTGATGACGCTGTTTGAGCGGGTTCTGGAACGGGAGCTTCAGGCCTTAGAGGAGGAGAGGGTGCGGATTCGTTTTCTTGGCGACCTTGAGCCCCTGCCTTCCCGTCTTCAGTCCTTGATCGAGGAAGCGACGAAGCGTACGTCGTCCAACGATGGAATTCATTTCAACGTTTGCACCAACTACGGAGGCCGGCACGAGCTGGTCGTTGCAGCCAGACGGCTGGCTGAACGCGCAGCACTTGGGGAGCTTGACCCCTCCGAGATCGACGAGCACACCCTTGCTGGCGAACTGTTTACCGCTGGTGAAATCGATCCCGATCTCTTGATTCGCACGAGTGGTGAACATCGAATCAGCAATTTTTTGCTGTGGCAGCTTGCTTACGCTGAAATCCACGTCACCGATGTCCTTTGGCCCGATTTTGATCGTGAGGCCTTAGTGGGAGCGTTCTTGGATTATCAAAGCCGAACCCGTCGCTTTGGGGGGTTGGTGGTCTAATTGCCGATGCTCTGGGATCCTGAGGGTTCGAGGTTCTCTCTCAGGGTTGATGACGGAAGCGGTTGAAGTGCGCCATGACTGGACGCGAAGCGAGATCGAAGCGCTTCTGGATCTTCCATTGATGGATCTGCTTTGGCGTGCTCAGGGTGTCCATCGTGCCTCCAACCCCGGTTATCACGTTCAGTTGGCCTCGTTGTTGAGTGTCAAAACGGGAGGGTGCGAAGAAGACTGTGCCTACTGTCCTCAATCAATGCATCACAGCAGTGATGTCACAGGCCAGCCCGAATTGCAGGTTGCTCCTGTTTTAGAGCGTGCCAAAGCGGCCAAGCAGGCTGGTGCGGACAGGTTTTGCATGGGCTGGGCTTGGCGTGAAATCCGCGATGGAGCCCCATTCGAGGCGATGTTGCAAATGGTGAGTGGCGTGCGGGCCTTGGGGATGGAAGCCTGCGTTACGGCCGGCATGCTCACCGATGGCCAGGCCCAACGTCTTGCGGAGGCGGGTCTAACGGCGTACAACCACAACCTCGATACCAGTCCTGAGCACTACGACAAAATCATCACCACCCGGACCTTCCAAGAACGTCTTGAGACGCTTGAGCGGGTGCGTCAAGCAGGAGTAACCCTTTGCTGCGGCGGCATTATTGGCATGGGGGAAACCGTTGGGGATCGGGCTTCCATGCTGGAGGTGCTGGCATCGATCAATCCCCATCCAGAGAGCGTTCCGATCAACGCTTTGGTGGCGGTAGAGGGCACTCCTCTCGAGGAACTCCCTCCCATCGATCCAATCGAGTTGGTTCGCATGATTGCCGTCACGAGGATCCTCATGCCTGGCAGTCGGGTTCGCCTGAGCGCAGGTCGGGAACAGCTCAGCAAGGAGGCTCAGATTTTGTGTTTGCAAGCTGGGGCGGATTCGATTTTTTATGGCGAAACGCTCCTCACCACCGGAAACCCCGCTGTGGAGGCTGATCGTGAGCTGCTTCGCACCGCTGGTGTGCAGGCCAATTGGCACTCCCCTGCGGCTGCCTGATGGAACCTGTGATGGGATCTGAGGGGAGCAAGGCTCATTTGCTGGTCGCAGCGTTTTATGCCTTTACCCCTTTGGCTGAGGCAGATCAACAGGAGCTGCTCACCGCCCTTCCTCCCCTGGCGGAGGCTGAAACCGTTCTGGGTTCGGTGTTGATCGCTGCTGAAGGCGTGAACGGCACGGTGTGCGGTCCCTCGTCGGGAGTGGAACGATTGCTCGCCCTTTTACGCAGCCAACTTGCACTGGGTGATGCTCATTACGAATGCCTGGAGGTCAAGCGCAGCTGGAATCCCGAACAAGTGTTTCGACGCTTTAAGGCCAGGAGCAAGCGTGAAATTGTCACGATTGGACTGCCTCAAGTGGATCCTCGAGAGAGTGTCGGCACTTATGTCGACCCACACGATTGGAATGCCTTGATTGACGATCCCGAGACGTTGGTGATCGATGCGCGCAACACCTACGAGGTGGCGATTGGCAGTTTTGCGGGGGCCTTGAATCCGCAAACCGACAGTTTTAGGGACTTCCCCGACTGGGTGGATCAGGAGCTTCGTCCTCGCATTGCGCAAGAGGGCCCTAAGCGGATTGCCATGTTTTGCACGGGAGGAATCCGTTGCGAAAAGGCCAGTAGTTTTTTGCAGCAACAGGGATTCGGCCAGGTTCATCATTTGCGTGGAGGGATTCTTCGCTACCTCGAAGAGGTCCCAGAGCAAAACAGCCGTTGGCGAGGGGAGTGCTTTGTGTTCGATCAGCGCGTTGCGCTGAACCATCAGTTGGAACGAGGTGACTACAGCCTTTGCCATGCCTGCGGTTTGCCGGTTTCCTCTGAGCAACAGAGATTGCCGAGCTACATCAAGGGCGTGCAGTGTTTGCATTGCATCGATCAATTCACAGATGCCGATCGCCGCAGATTTGCGATGCGCCAACAACAGATTGACCAGCTCGCCGCACGCGGCTAGTGCTTCAGTGGCCATGACTTGCGTTCTGGCTTCGTTTGCTGCCCATCCTTTACAGCTTTCGCCGTTGTCCCTATGCGATGCGAGCTCGCTGGGCCCTGCTTCAGGCAGGTTTGATGGTGCAGTGGCGTGAGATTGCACTCAAAGCAAAACCTGCCGCGATGCTGGAGGTCTCTGCAAAGGGCACGGTTCCGGTGTTGGTCCTTCCGGATGGCCGCGTGATTGATGAAAGCTTGGCGATCATGCGCTGGGCTTTGCTGCAGGCTGACCCCCGAGGCGTGTTGGATACAGCGGACTCGGCCTCTTTGATCGAAGAAAATGATGGCCCTTTTAAGCATCATCTCGATCGTTTCAAGTACACCGATCGCTATGCGGGAGTCTTAAAAGAGGACCATCGCCAGGCTGGTCTTGTGATCCTGCGCCGCTGGAGCGACCGCATAGGCCATAACGGCTGGCTGTTGGCTGATCAGATGACGTTGGCGGATGCGGCCCTATGGCCGTTTGTACGGCAGTGGCGTCTTGCCGATGCGGTTGGATTTGATGCTGATGATCACCTGGTGCCGTTGCGGGAGTGGCTCCTGCGCTTTCTTGATGATCCGATGATGGAACGGCTGATGCAACGGGCTGATCCTTGGTCGCTAGGCGGGATGCAGCCGATTTTTCCAGCTGATGCCATTGCGATTCCTTTGGACCAACCGCTGTTTCATCTCGCCTTGGAATCCGATTGGCAGGCGGCAGTTCAGCAAGGCTCCTACCGCGTTTCAACGCGCGGTTTATCGCTCGAGCAAGTGGGATTTATTCATTTGTCTTGGCAAGAGCAGCTGCAAGGCACGTTTGATCGGTTTTACGCCGACGCTGGTGCCGTCCTAACGCTCAGAATCAATCCCAAGCTGGTGTCTGCTCCCCTGCGAGCTGATGCCATCCCCACAGGTGCGCTTTTTCCGCATCTGTATGGGCCCCTTCCTCTTGCCTCGGTGGTCGAGGTGAGTCCTTTCTCTTCTTTGCCAGCGTGCTGATGCTCAATGAATTAGAAGCTCAGGCGCAAGAGCGTGGCTTGCTGCTTCGCCTCAAGGTTGGACGCCCGCTAGGGCTATGGAGTTTGCGCTTAGTGGTGGCTGAACAGTTGGCTGCCGATCGCCTGCAACTTCAGGGAGAGATGAAAGCCTGGGCCTATGGCGCTACCACTGGACTGCAGCTCGACACGATGCGAGTTCGGCCCAAAGCTCCCTCCGGGACAGGAGATTTGATCTGGGCTGCCACCATGGCTTGGGCACTTGAGTCCACCCCTTGTCTGAGGGCCCGGTTATTGGCGATTCGGGATGAAGAAGGCCAGCACAGGCGTTTGGTGCGCTATTTCCAACAGCGTGGCTTCAACACCGTGCATGAGGTGGAGGCAGCTGTTTGGGACTTGCCTCTGCGGATGGTTTGGGGTGGCGCTGGTGCATTGATGACGGCTGATTGCGCCGAGGTGCAGCAGCGAGCTGAGCAGCGCTGGATGGCTCAGTCACCTGCTGCGTGATAGCTGCTGCGGACCAATGGCCCACTGCGCACTTGGGAAAAACCAAGATCGGTGGCGATGGCACCAAGCTCCGCGAATTCTGTGGGGTGCCAATAACGCGCTACTGGGATGTGGGCCAAGGATGGTCTGAGGTATTGGCCGAGGGTGATGCGCTGACAATCGACACTGCGTAGGTCTTTTAAGGTGTCGACCACCTCATCTTTGCTCTCGCCCAAGCCAAGCATCAGGCCGCTTTTGGTGGGTATTGATGGGGCAAGATCTCTGGCCGCGGCAAGCAGCCCAAGCGAGCGGGCGTAAGTCGCTCCACGGCGGACTTCACCTTGAAGTCGCTTCACCGTTTCCAAATTGTGGTTGAAACAAACGGGCTGTGCCTTCAGAACCCTGGCTAAACGTTGTTGTTGGGCTTGGAGCGCTTTGGTTTGATCGGCTACACCGCCCCAGAAGTCTGGGGTGAGGACTTCGATGGCGATCAAAGGATTGCGGGCACGGATCGCCGCCATCGCGTTCGTAAACAAGCTGGCCCCATGGTCTTCAAGGTCATCGCGGGCTACGGCCGTGAGGACCACATAGCGCAATCCCATGCGAAGCACGGCTTCTGCAACCCGTTCCCCTTCTTCAGGGTTCACGGCTTCGGGTGAACGTCCTTTCTCCACTTGGCAGAACGCACAGCTACGGGTGCAGATGGAGCCACCCAGTAAAAAAGTTGCGGTGCCAGCTGCGTAACACTCCCCTCGATTGGGGCAGCGACCCTCCTCGCAAATCGTGTTGAGCCCATTTTGTTTGACCAGATTTTGCACCTGTTCAATTGCTGAGGCATTCCCGATCGGTCGTCTCAACCATTCAGGTAAGCGCTCACTGGGCCGGATTCCGCTGTAACGGCTCATGTTCGCTTTCATGACCGCATGTCTGGGAGTTTCATTCAACTGCTCGACGACCTTCGAGAGCGCGACTCAAGGTGACATCGTCGGCGTATTCGAGTTCGCTGCCAACCGGAAGGCCGTAGGCGATTCGACTGACTTCCGTAAATGGTTTGAGCAAGCGAGCCAGGTAAAGGCTGGTGGTATCTCCCTCCACGCTGGGGGTGAGCGCAAGGATCACTTCTTTGATCTCGTCTGCTGCGACCCTTTTCACGAGGCTGCTGATCTGCAGCATCTCCGGGCCGATGCCGTCCATCGGAGAGATCAGGCCTCCCAAAACGTGATACTTACCGGCGTATTCCCGGGTGCGTTCGAGGGCTAGCAGATCCCTTGAATCGGCTACAACGCAAAGCAATCCGATCGAGCGCTCTGGATTCCTGCAGATCTCACAGGTGGGTTCGGCACTCAGGTGGAAACAGGTTTGGCATTGCCCGACCTGACTCCTTGCCGCCAAGAGAGCGTCAGCAAAACTGTGGATCTGCTCTTCTGGTTGGCGCAGCAGATGGAGGGCCAGTCGTTGTGCAGTCCGTGGTCCAATGCCAGGGAGACGTTCGAACTGGTCGATCAACCGTGCTAGCGGTCGGGTGAAGCCGCTCAGAACTCTTCTGCAAGTCTCTGAAATCTAGGCAGGGAGATCTCCGGGCAGAATGGAGCGGATTCATGAACGATTCGATGCGCTTCCTATTGCAAGTTCCGCTCCGATCGCTCCTCAGCGTTGTCTGCGTTTTGTTGCTTACCGCCTGCAGCGGTGCTGGAGCTGGTCTTAATTCGTTCCAGAGCCCTGATGGCAGATATGCCTTCCTCTACCCCACGGGTTGGACACGAGTGGCGGTGACGGGAGGCCCCACCGTTGTTTTTCACGATTTGATTAACAGTGATGAAACGGTGAGCCTTGTGGTTTCGGATGTAGATGCTGATAACGATTTACAGACTCTGGGGAGTGCTGTTGCCGTTGGGGAACGTTTGCGCCGTGATGTGATCGCCCCTGATGGCAGCGGACGCAATGCCGAGCTGATCGAGGCGCGAGAACGGGAGGCCTCCGGTCATACGTTTTACGACCTGGAGTACGCCGTGCACCTACAGGATCGTGATCGCCATGAGTTGGCCACTGTCGTTGTGGATCGGGGCCGCTTGTACACCCTTGCCACCAGCACAAATGAAAGCCGCTGGCCTCGCGTTAAAGACTTATTTGAATCTGTGATTACATCGTTTACGTTGTTGATCTGATAAAGGTTTCAACTGTGGAGAGAACAAGGCCTCGAACATTGACAAGAGACGATTGATGTTCGAAGACTTGTTCTCATCCATGGTTTTCACGATGGTCCTGCACCAGAGATATTCCTTGTGTCTTTAGTACCCCTCAGCAAGTTAAAAACGCGTTGGGATGGTCTTGATGACCATCAGCAGGTTGGGGCCTGTTTGGCAGGGATGGGGGGATTGTTCTCAGCTTGGCTTTTGTTTTGGCCAGTTCCTACTCAAGTTGAAGGGAAAGGTGTTCTGATCTATCCCGATAATGCTGGCGTTTTGAATGCCAGGTCTGCAGGACAAGTCCTGGATGTTGATGTGCGTGTTGGTGATCGCGTTAAGAAACAGCAGGTCCTCATGACGCTGTATTTGCCTGAGCTTGAACGTGAACTGGAGCAAGAAAAAGGGAATTTAAAACAGCTTCAAAAACAAAATATCGAGTTAAATCAGCGCGATGCATTGCGTATCGAAACTGCACAACAGGCTCTCGACACCACCCTTGCCAAGCTCAACGATGATGAGAGACGGCTGGGTGAACTGCAGAATACTTTTTCGGGAAAGCTTCGAAATCTTGAATGGTTATCACGACGTGCAGTGGTGGCTCCGCTATCCAATGAAGTGGTGTCTGCAGAACAAGGATTGACCAGCACAAGCGTTGCCTTGGATGATCTCAAGATTCAAGGCAAACAGGCCCTCACAACATTCCAGCAAATCAAACTTGATGTGGAGTCTGAGCAGCTCGACCGGACCTTTGTGATTGATGATCTGAAGCGACAGATTCGCGTCAGTGAGGCGAAATTAGCCTTTGATGGCACGATCACCGCTCAGCGCGATGGCAGTGTGCTGGATCTTCAAGTGATTCCGGGGCAAACCATCAAGATGGGTGATCGTCTTGGCACGATTGGAAGGGGGGATGTGGCCCGAGGTAACGGTCCCGATTTGATCGCTGTCGCCTACTTTCCACCTGCTGATGCGCGTCGACTACCGCTTGGGTTGCCTGTTGAGGTGGTCCCACGCTGGAATCAAAGGGGCCGGTTTGGAGGCATTGAAGGGAAGGTGAAAAATGTGCTTACGTTGCCTGCAACCCAGGAAGATATCGCCACCACAACAGGTAATGCGCAGCTTGCTGAAGACCTGGCCGGAGATGGACCAGTGATGAAGGCTGAAATCAGTTTGCAGCGTCGATCAAGGTCTGATGATGGTTTTCTTTGGACGCTTTCTAATGGAAGTGGGGTCTTCCCGATCCGGGATGGTTTAACCGTGGACACCTTTGCTTATGTGGAATGGCGCTCACCGATCACCTATGTCATACCAGGACTGCGTTCACTCACAGGCGGTTATCGCTCATTAAGGATTGATCGCGTTTTTGATCTACCTTTCCTGCGTCAACCTGACACCCTTCCCTGATTCTGTTTTTACGATGTCAATACGCCCGTTACTGAAGCAAGAGATTCCTTGGTTGATCTCTGAATTGGTTTTATTGATTGTGTTGTTAAACGCTAATCCTCCAGAATTATGGTTTTGGTTTGTAGTTTTTTTGGTGGTCTTTGCATATCGAATCGAGCGTTGGTGGTCTTCAAAGACTGACTGATTAAGACTATCTTTACGGAAAGCTAAGAGTTAATTGGGTTAAGACTGGATCGTTTGGATTTTTAGGCATGGGCAAGAGTTCACGCAGCATGCGTGCATAAGTGACATTCACATCCACCGTGGCGAATAATCGTCTCACTAAGGCATTAACGAGCTGTTCTTGGGTAATAGAAAGATCGATCTCATCACTCAGTCCGGTCTGATAGCGCAGTTGTGTGTCGCGGAAGGCCTCTTTGCTGGCGCCAACAGCGCGTCTGGCTGACACCAACTTTGCCAAGTTGGCTTCGTGGTTTAAAAAAGCTCGCTCCAGTCGCAAGCGAATCGCGTTTCGGGTGTTCGCATATTGCTCGGCCGTTGCTTGTTCTTGAAGTTGTAAGGATCTCACTCTGTTGGATGTTCCACCTGCATCAAAGATCATCCAATTGAAGGCCAGCCCTACCGACCACTCGTATCCGCTGACCTGCTCAAGAGGCAGGAAGGTAGCGCCACAGCATCCATCTCCAATTGGCGCAATATTGAAGGTCCGTTCCACGGACCCCAGGCCACCGGCTGCTGCAAACAGGCTGAGTCGCGGGAGTAGCTGAGCAGCCGCTTCGTCTTGGCGACGCATCAGTGCCTGTTGTGTGGCGAGAATTGCCGTGAGCTCTGGATTGTCGTCGTAAGCGGCCAACACGGTTTTTTCTAAGCCCAAAGGCCATCGTGGTTGGAGGCTGATGGGGTCAAGGGCACTGGGGATGATCTCACTTGATAGGTTGAGAACAGTCCAAAGTTCACGGCGTGCCACGGCACGATCTGCCATCGCTTGGATCAAGCTTTCTTCGTCTGCAGCAAGCAGGCTGCTCCGTCTGAGTAGATCCACCCTCGGAACAAGACCAGCTTGTTTGAGGTCGAGAGTGTCTTCCAAAACAACCAAATCAGTGCGAACGATGGCATCGCGAATCCGCACGAGTTGCTCTGCACGTTGAAGGTTGTAGTAAGCCTCACTCACTTCAAGCTGAATGGCTCTTAACCGGTCGGCATAGAGATTTTCTTGTTGTATGAGCCGGGCTTTTGCGGCTTGAACCCTGGGAGTTCGAGCAAAATCAATGATGTTGTAATCGATTTGCAGCCCGGCATCGGCGGAGACCCCATTGGATACCAACCCGATCCCCCCCGCTGGTGCCTGATAAAAGGGTCCAGCGCTGAGTCCACTGATATCTTTCCCATTTTTGGTCAGCGCAAAATTGGGAGTTTGACCTTGTTGATTAAAGAGTGGTCCTAGTCCGTAGGTGTTGTTGCCGTAGGGGGTGTAAGTGGTTGTTCCGCTTTGAAATCCATCGATATTGGCGAACACACTGATCGTTGGCCAATAGCTACTGGATTCGGATGCAATGGTGGCAGCCTGAGCCGCGATGAAATCTCGCTGAGCTCCTAAAGCTGGGTTGTTGCGGAAGGCAATCTCGACAGCATTTTCAAGAGTTAGAGAAAGGATGCGTGAAGGGTTATCGCCTGAGGAGGGAAGACGAAGAAGGGGGTCTGGCAGTGCTTCTTCTTTTGTTAACTCGCCGGATGCGGGTGCATTGACATCGATCAGTTGTTTGGGAACCTCAATCGATCTGAGATTGTCACTGCTTTCGATCGCTGGTGCTGGACCGGTCAACGTGTCGATGGCGTCGACCTGGTTGTTAAGGCGCTCCCAACTTTTCTCAAGTTGCTCAGTTGTGCCGCCTTCATCCAGAGGAGCAACGTTGGTTTGAGCTGCTACGGGAGCGAAGGTGCCACAAATCAACCCGAGCGCGGATAGGTAACGGGAGAGGACCAGATCACAGCGAGAGGATTTCAACACGTGCTTTGGATGACGACTTCTAAAACGACTTTTGGGTATGTTTACGCACTCTGGTCACCGGTGACAGGTGTCCAATGCACAACTCTGTTGAGTTTGATCGCTAGCCATCCAAATGGATGGTGAGCATGAGACTGTTTGTAAGCTGAACGATGCTTCAACAATTGACAGCAACAAGCTTCAACGATTTTTTATTTAAAAGGACATATTGGTTGGGGAACAGGATTTCTTTATGAGATTGAATGTATTGGCTGAACTTTGCGAAAGTCTTGGATGGCTTCATTCATGCTCCCGGGCGGATGTCTCGATCCCCTCTTTCATGGATTATTTGTGATGGCTGATTTAGTCCGAGAAGATGTTGTTTCGACAATTGCCGATCGAATGTAGTCAATTAAAGTTACCCTTAGGATGATTTGTCTAAGACGCTGCTCATTGATCTGTTGGTTTTCAGTGGCAAGCGTTTCTTCTGTGGTCTGTTCAAGCCATTGGCTAAAATTTTGAGTAAGTTTTTTAATTTCTTGCATTGCTTGAGGATTTAACTTTTGATCGTTGATTGTTTTAGGGCTTCTGAGTTCGCCGCTTATTCTCAATATTTGAATGATTAGAATATCGATCAATTCTGCTTCTTTGTGGTGAAGTCGCTTGATCTGTTCAGGACTCTGGAGGGGTGCCTTCAGGCTCCTTATCGCCCATAGAGAGGTGAGAAGTTGTGAGATTAAAAGATCGATGCTGCTCCAGAGGTCGTGAAGTGGATGGAGTTCGGGATTAACGCCGAGCTCCATCTGCGCAGAGATCTGTTGTTGTCTGGCCGCATTGAGTTGTTTCTGAAGTGAGAGGCGGATCACTTGTTGTTGTTTTGGTGACGTTGCGATTGGGATATCTTGTTTGAGCCGGCTACTTTCGGTTGTTAATTCTTGCCCGATATCAATGAGTAGAGATGCAAATTGTTGATGCAATTTGGGAATCGTTCGACTGGGCCATATCGATTGTGTGGCCCATAGTGAAATGACAATTCCAAGTACAGTCCAGAAGAGGCGGATGGGGCCCCAGACGGTTTCGACCTGTTCATGAACAAGCCATCCCATGACGATGATATTTCCAGCAACTTTATAGCCAACTTGCAGGCCTAGGATTCCTCCAAAAAGCCTTGTTGTCGCTAGGGCGAGTCCGATTGCTAGCGGAAGAGGAAGTTCAAGTCCTCGTGTAAAGATAATTAGAATAATCACACCCATTAGGGAGCCCAGCAATCTTTGAATGCCGAGCTTCATTGAGTTTCCGTAGGTGCTCGATAAGACAGCGGAGGTTGTAAATGGTAAGTAATATCCATAAGGAATTGGACTGAGGAGTCCTACACCGGCACTGAGTCCGGTCACAAACGCTAATCGTAGATCTTGTCGTGTAAACCAGGGTTGTTGCGGGTGTTCGCGTTTCGTCTGTTGGGAGTGATGGGTGTTATTTATCATGCATCACGTCCTTGAGCCAGAACTCGATTGAGTTGTTTCTGGGTGCTGATAAGTCGAAGAAAGCGAGTGCACTCCTCCTCCAGGAGGATTCGTTGAGCTAGGCCTAGTGGATAACTTTGTTTATTAAGATGCAATCGTTTCCAGCCAATCACGTAGTTGGGATCTATCTGTTGAGCTAAATCAGGTAGCCGTAAGGGCTGATGCTTCAGCGATAGAGTATTAAGAAGTCGTTCGACCAAAATCCAGTGCGATTGAAGACTTCTCCAAAGACTGATGCGTTGTTTCCAGCGAAGTCGAACAAGCTGATTGCGATGCCGCGGACCAAGTTGTTGCTCAATATTGATTAGACGCTGGATTTCTAAAATATCTCTTGTGATAGAACTTGGATTGAAGGGAGGTGGTGGTGAGGCAACTCCTTGAAGTGCTTGACTGTGATACTTCATCCTTTTATGGAGTGAAGCCATCAATTTTTGATGGATTTCTTCCATGCGTTTTAATCGATCTTTTGGCCAAAGAAGGTGGCCCATCACTAAAGCTATACAGATTCCAATCAGGGTATCGATGCTTCTATTGAGGACGTAATTCCAATCTAGTAATGTGTAATTAGGAATCCCTAAAAACATCACGGTGATTACCACGGCAGTCGACAAACCACTGGTCCATCCCAGGCGACGCAGCAAGGGAACAGTGATCAGAAGACTGACCAAAATTCCGATCCAGCCAGATAAAAGAGTGTGGACCAGAAAAACAACCAATCCCCCAGCGATTGTACCGAGCACCCTTCCTCGAGCTGCTCGGATTGTATTTTCATCTTGATCATCAACCACGAAAATTACGGCTAAAAGCGGATACCAAACGAAATCGATTCGATCAAAGTGCTGCGCGATGGCACAAGTGATTAAGACACTGATTCCTAGTCTCAGGCTTTGTTTGACAAGGTTGTTATTCATGACGGATATGCTTATTCGCAGAAATGTTAGAACAGCAACTGGAAGCGATTGCTACTTGATTCGCTCGCATCAACTCCCCTTGATGTGTCTTTAGTAGGCCATTGTGTATCAAGATAGCTCACTCCATTTTGATAAAAAGGACGAGCATTGAGTCGACTCATTTGGAGTTCTGTTGATCCCATGGCCGTAATCAGCTTGCCCAATTCCATAGGGCCAAGATCTGTGTCAAGATTACGTCCAGCTTCTGTAATGAGGGCTGGTAGGCGGATGAGATTCTGAGGTTGTAGGAGTTTGTTGAATAGGCTTTTTAACACCAGTTGTTGTCGGTCAAGTCTCCCAAAATCTCCCTGTCCATCGTGGCGCCAGCGCAGAAATCCTTCAAGATCACGTCCTTTGAGAACCTGTCGACCAGGTTGAAGATCGATCAGTAACCCTTGGCTTTTGTCTTGGTAGTAGAGGCGTTTTGGTACATCCACTTCTAGGCCCCCAAGTAAATCGCCAATGGTACGAATTCCTTCAAGATTCACCAGGATATGGTGATTGATGGGTTGTCCCATGAGCCGTGTTAGTTCTGTTTTGACGGCGTCTGGGCCGCCTCTAGCGTGGAGTGCGTTGGCCTTCATTGGTCCAAAGCTCTGTGAATCGATATAACTATCTCTTGGAATTTGAACGATCGAAGTATCTCCATTCTCAATGCTTAGTATGAACATGGTGTCCGTATTGCCCCCTCCAGCGTCCATTCCGAGCACCACTACATTTTCATCGTTGAAGCTGGACCACTCTTCAAATGGATTGTTGATTGAGACCAGCTTTGGTAGTTCTGTTGATGGAATGAGAGATCGACTGATAGGTATCGAAAGCAGCAATCCACCAAAAAGTCCTAGGACTGCTGCTGTGAGCAAGGATCTTTTGTTCGGACTCCTTTGGACATTCATTCGCAGATCTTAGGTCTGTTGCTGCGACCGATGGATTGTGTTGATGTTCGTGTAGGGACAATCGTGATTAGTTGAGTGGATCACTGATCATTAGGGCTGGGCAGCTCAACTGATGGACCAAATTGCTTGTGCGATCACTGGCTGGAATGGGCAGTCCAGCAACGCGACGTCGTTGTGAACGCAGAATCACGAGATCTTGGTTTTTGCTGAACCAGTGAATTTTGGAATCGATGCCAGGCCCCTGAAGCAGTTTGATTTGAATTTGATGGCTGTCGATGTTACGTGGACACCAACTCATCAATTGATGTTCCATCCAGGATCGTTCGTGTCGGTTGAAGCGCGGATCATGGATGTGTAAAAGACTGATGGTGGTGGCTGTTGGCTCTGGTGCGGTTGAGAGGAGCCGGAGGGCGAGTTCAAATTGTTCGCGTGCGCTGGCTGACAGATCTTTGATGGGAACCAGGATTTTGTTGAGATCATTCAGTTCCCGACGCCCAAGATTGGCGACCACCACTGGGCAATGGGCGGTTCGGCAGACCCCGTCGACTAGGTCGCCCAGGAGCCATTTGCGCAGCGGGTCAGGGCGTCCTGCTCCAATCAACAGCAGATCGGCCCCTTCTTCTAAAGCGCTTCTGCTCATGCCCGCAGCGATGTCGTCATCGACGCGCAGTAAAGAACGCGTGGTTGCATTGAGACCCTCTCCGTTGGTTGCTGCCTGACGCAGCCTTGCTCTTGCGGCAGACAAGGCTCGATTTAAGCCACCTCGAGCCTCTTCGAGGCTTGGACTGACCAGTGCAAGTGGCAGCAAGAGCCCGTTGTGCTCGCCTTCTCCCTGGGAGAGTCGAGTGGCCAGTTTCATCAGGCTCAACTCTGTGTCTGGGTTGGCTACTGGCACCAGCACTTTCAAGGGACGGCGTACCACCTCTCCAGGGACGTCTTGATTGGCATCGAACTCTGTTGTGCCGAAGGTGGAGCGCTCATTCGGTTCCATCAGGGCTACGACTGAGCGTGTGGTCAGGGTTGGACCGAGCGTCGCTGTGACGACCATCACGGCTAGGACGCTATTAAGAACTGTGCTGTCGAGAAGGCCGGCTTGGAAGCCAATGAACGCGGTGGCCAGCGTGGCGGCCACCTTCGGCATGGCGAGTGACCACATCAGCAGCATCTGATTGGGGCTGTAGCGGAACCAGCGCCCAGCAATCACTGCTGCTAGAGCTTTGCATCCCAAGGCTCCAGTAAGCATTAGGGCTGTGAACTCAATGTTGCCGATGCTGTCGGCGAGGCTGCCGAGATCGAGCAGCAGTCCTAAATGAATGAAGAAAATGGGGATGAATAAGGCTCCTCCCACAAAGATCACTTGCTCTTTGACCTTGCCTTCAGGAAGGACGGAATTCACCGCCAGCCCAGCCAGAAAGGCGCCTACGATTTTTTCAACACCTGCTAATTCAGCACCAAGAGAAGCCACAAATAGGGTGAGTAAGACCGCCAAAAACACTCGGTTTTCGTCGATGACGTTGCGCATCCACAGATGCCGCCCAAGCATTCGAATGCCCCAGACGACGACAAAAGCAAATACGCCGATGCTGATGAGTAGTGCAGTAAAGCTGCTCGGTGTGAGGTTTCCTTTGCCCAGCCCCAGGGCCACAGCCAGCAACAACAACGCTGCAATATCGGTGAAAATTGTGCTTCCTACGCTCACGATCACCGATTCGTCACGCTGGGCCCCATAACTCCTCACGATCGGATATCCGAGCGGAGTGTGGGTTGCCATCAGCGCCCCCATGAGGAGGCTGGGGACTAAGGGAAAGCCAAAGATCTGGCCGATGCCGAACCCCGTTCCAACTCCGAGTACAAAGATCAGGCCCCCGAATATTACGGAGCGACTTTTGACCCTGTTGAACTCTTCGAGGTCGATTTCTAGCCCAACTGTGAACAGTAAATAGATGGCTCCGATATCGGAAAGAAGCGTGATTGTTTCACTTTTGGCCTCGATCCAATGCAACGCATGGGGACCAACCAGTACACCAGCCGCTAACAATCCGACGAGATCCGGAAGCCTTAACCGTCTGGTTAAGGGCGGAATCAAGACGCTGATCGCAACAAGCTGAGCAAAAATGCCCAGTGGGTGATGCATCAGGTGGGACAGCGAAGCAGCCATCGGAGAAGTCTTGGATGAAAAATTTTGGAGCTAAAGGCTTAACGCTTCGTCACTGCGTAAGCCAGCTTGAACCCGCCATAGGTCTGCGTAAGCACCTGGTTGGTGCAGAAGTTGGTCGTGGGTGCCCTGTTCCACAATGCGACCAGCATCCATCACAATGATCTGATCGGCGTGTCGCACGGTGCTGAGTCGATGCGCAATCACCAGTGTGGTCCGATTCGCCGTAATGCGCATCAATGAACGTTGAATCGCTGCTTCTGTTTCATTGTCAACAGCGGCTGTTGCTTCATCGAGGATCAAAACGGGTACATTTTTCAAAATGGCTCTAGCCAGGGCAATTCTCTGGCGTTGTCCACCCGACAAACGCTGACCACGTTCACCTACAACCGTGTCAAATCCTTGAGGTAGACCTTCAATAAAGGTGAGAGCTTCTGCTTGTTCTGCTGCCCAAACAAGCGACGATTTGGTCGCTTCTGGAGATCCATAGGCAATGTTTTCGGCGACGCTTCCGTGGAAGAGGTAAACATCTTGACTTACGAGTGCAACGCAGCGACGAAGATCTTGGAGATGGAGTGATGCAATTGGGTGGTCGTCAAGAACAATCCTGCCGCTACTGAGGGGATAAAGCCTCAGTAGTAATTTGACCAGTGAGCTTTTCCCTGAACCAGTAGCACCCACAATGCCAATGGTTTGGCCTGCGCCAATTCTTAGGTTGAAGTTGTTAAGAAGTGGTTCGCGATCTCTATAGGAGAAGCAAACTTGTTCATAGCGTATCTCTCCTTTGATATCACTTGGGCGGAGGCGAGTGTTTCCGCTGGCGATCTGAATCGGTGTGTCGATGAGGTCCAGAACACGCTGTGTGGATGCCATCGAACGCTGGTAGTCGTCCAAGGTTCGTCCTAATGTGGTGAGTGGCCAAAGCAGTCTCTGGGTAATAAAAACCAAAAAGCTGTAGGTGCCTACGGCGATAAGTCCTTGCCAAGCTTGGATGCCTCCAATGAGAAGAATCGCTAAAAAGGCAAATAAGATTGCAAAGCGAATGAGAGGTATGAAGGCAGCAGAGATGCGAATTGCTTGACGATTGCACTGTCGGTAGGCATCACTCGCGGTACGAAGTTGTTCGAGTTCCCAAGCTTCCGTTGCAAAGCTTTTGATCGTGAGCATCCCACCGAGATTGTTAGACAGTCGGGCGGCGAGATCTCCAGCTCTTTGACGGACGTCGCGATATCGCGGAGCGAGGCGACGTTGAAAATTGAGTGATCCCACAAGGATGATGGGGATCGGTAGAAATGCAAAGAGTGCCACTCCAGGCGCCATCACTGTCATGGCGCCACCAACAAGCAGAACGGTGGTCACTAATTGCAGGATTTCGTTGGCACCTCGTTCAAGAAAGCGTTCAAGCTGATGGATGTCATCACCAAGAACGGTGAGTAGGCGCCCGGTGCTGTCTCGCTCGAAGAAATCCATCTCAAGTTTTTGGAGATGGTCATAGGCTTCCAATCTCAAACTGTGCTGCGTCGTTTGTGCAAGGTTGCGCCATAAAACGCCGTAGAGATATTCAAAGAGTGATTCTGCAGTCCATACAAGGAAGGACAGCAGCGCAAGCACGATGAGTTGGCTTGGCACCGTTGTGGCACCCAAGGCTGCAAGCCAAGACGAATCCTGCTGAACAACAACATCAACGGCCAGACCAATCAGAACCGGAGGAAGTAGGTCAAAGACTTTATTGATGATCGAGCAGCTCACCGCCAGCCATACCCGTCTTCTGTAGGGCTTGAGATGGCTCAAAAGCC
>QCUZ01000011.1:0-27777 GCA_003210555.1 Synechococcus sp. AG-683-A03
TGTCAAAGGGATGGCGTCCTTCAAGCTCCTTTCGGTCATCAGCGAAGGCCTGTGCACCGAGGGCTTCAAAACTCACGCATTTCAGGAATCGAGCCGGAATAATCCGGTCGGTATCGATGTCATCACCCCGCAAAACAAGGGCGCGGCCCTCAATTTTGGTAATCAAGCCTTGAGGAAAATCTTGGGTCTGCGTCATGAAGGATCAAGAGGGATAAAACAGCAACCAAAAACACTCAAAAAGGGCGCAGAACGACGCGGCCTCAGCCGAAGATCAGGCCTCGAGCAAGCGAACATCGCTGACATGACCAGTCACAGCAGCGGCGGCAACCATGGCAGGGCTCATCAGCAATGTGCGGCCGCTGGCTGATCCCTGGCGGCCCTTGAAGTTGCGATTACTGGAACTCGCACTGATCTGACGCCCCTCAAGGCGATCGGGATTCATCGCTAGGCACATCGAGCAGCCAGGCTCACGCCACTCAAACCCCGCATCACGAAACACTTGGTCAAGGCCTTCAGCCTTGGCGGCACGAGCCACCTGCTCGGAGCCAGGAACCACAAAAGCCTTGATCCCAGCGGCCACTTGCCTTCCCCGGGCCACAGCGGCGGCGGCTTTGAGGTCACTGAGGCGACCATTGGTGCAACTGCCGATAAAGCAGACATCCACCGGCACGCCAGCGATGGCCTGGCCGGGCGTTAACTCCATATAGCGGTAAGCCTCTTCCGCCATCGGGCGATCAGCAGGATCCAGTTGCTCAGGCTTGGGGACCTGCTCATCCACGCCGATCCCCTGACCAGGGGTAATTCCCCAGGTCACCGTTGGGGCAATCGTGGCTGCATCAAATCGCAGCTCATCATCAAAGACAGCATCCGCATTCGAGGCCAGTGAACGCCACCAAAGCGTCGCCCGATTCCAGGCCTCACCACTTGGCACAGAAGGGCGACCATCCAAGTAGTCAAAGGTCGTCTGGTCTGGATTCACGTAGCCGCAGCGGGCTCCCCCTTCAATCGCCATGTTGCAGAGGGTCATTCGCTCCTCCATGGAGAGGGCCTCGATCGCCGGTCCAGCGAACTCATAGGCATAGCCAACTCCAGCCTTGACCCCAAGCGAACGAATCACATGCAGGATCAAGTCTTTGGCAAACACCCCAGGGCTCAGCTGGTTGTCAACCCACAGCCGACGGACCTTGAGTTTGTTCATCGCCAAGCTTTGGCTTGCTAACACATCACGAACCTGAGACGTACCAATACCAAAGGCAATCGCTCCGAAGGCACCGTGCGTTGACGTGTGCGAGTCCCCGCAGGCCACCGTCATACCCGGCTGCGTCAATCCCAGCTCCGGGGCAATCACATGCACGATTCCTTGACGACCACTGCCAATCCCATTGAGCACGATTCCATGCTTGCTGCAGTTGCGCTCCAGGGTGCTGAGCATCTCCTCCGCCAACGGATCAGCAAAAGGCCTGGCCTGATTGGTGGTGGGGACGATGTGGTCCACAGTCGCCACCGTTCGTTCGGGACAACGCACCGTCAAACCCTTGTCTTCAAGGGCAACAAAAGCCTGAGGGCTCGTCACTTCGTGGATCAAATGCAACCCAATCAACAGCTGGGTGGAACCACCAGAGAGTTCCGCAACGCAATGAAGATCCCAAACTTTGTCGTACAGGGTTCCGCTGCTCATTCCCACTCGACAATTCACTCAAAACCCTAAAGGCAAACGGCGTTCAATCCAATCCACTTGAACTCAACCTTCAGGCTTGCTTCTCCTGTCACGCCTCAACAGGGTTGGCCATCAAGCGCAAGCGCAAACAATTCAGAACCTCACCAGCGCTAACGGTTCGGATCCATTCCCGACCTCGCGTGTTGCCCAAGCGCAACATCTCAGTGCTGCATCCATCCGGCCCTACAACACCAACAAACACCAATCCCACGGGTTTGTCGGGCGTTCCGCCATCAGGGCCGGCGATTCCCGTGACCGAAAGTGCCCAATCCGATCCGGTGAGACGACGAACACCTAGCGCCATCGCCTCGGCCACTGGCGCACTCACGGCTCCGTGCCGCTCGAGCAGTTCAGCAGGCACGGAAAGCAGATCCCGCTTGACGGCATTGGCATAGGAGATCACACCGCCAAGCATCACGGACGAGGCGCCAGGCACCGCTGTGAGTGAAGCACCCAACCCCCCACCCGTGCAGGATTCCGCCACCGATAAGGTTTGGCCTGCTTGCCCCAGCCGCTTCAACACAACAGAGGCAAGCGACTCTTGATCAACGCCAAAACAAAGGTTGCCCGTACGCCGGCGCAACTCCTGCTCGGTTTGATCCACAAGCAGCCAAGCCTTCGATGATTCATCGGCGCAGGCCGTAATCCTGAGCTTCACCTCTCCGCTACCGGCATAAGGAGCAACGGTGGGGTTCACTCCCTCCAAGACATCCGCCACCTGTTCGGCCAACGTGGATTCGCCAATCCCCCAAAAATGAAGGAGACGGCTCACAAACACACCCTTCGAGAGACCAGACGCGTGGAACCAGGGCACGGCCGTGGCCTTCCACATCGCTTTCATCTCACTGGGCACACCTGGAAAGGTGAGCACTGTGAATCCAGGCACCGGGGTCCAAATCATGCCGGGGGCGGTTCCCGTTGGATTCGATAAAACCTCAGCCCCAACTGGCAAAAGCGCCTGACGACGGGTTTCAGGACCAGGGGTGCGACCGCGGCTATGGGCCTTCTCTTGAATGTCAGACCAAACGTCGGCTCGCTCTTCCAAGGGAACAGAAAACGCAGCGGCAATCGCCTCGGTTGTCAGATCATCAGGAGTTGGTCCAAGCCCACCGGTGATGATCAACACGCTCGCGCGTTGCGCCATCTCCTGAACCAGCGCAATCAGGCGATCTCGGTTGTCGCCTACAACGGTTTGGCGAAAATGGGGGAGGCCAAGAGAGGCAAGCTCCTCCGACAGCCAGCGGGCGTTGCCGTTAAGGATGTTGCCAAGCAGAAGCTCCGTCCCAACACAGAGAATTTCAACACCAGAACGCTCTGAGCGATCAACCATGGCGGTCAGAGGTTGGAGATTCTTGATCTGAATGGTCGAGGGCCGCCTCGAGGTGA
Source organism: Synechococcus sp. AG-683-A03 (assembly GCA_003210555.1). GTDB lineage: Bacteria > Cyanobacteriota > Cyanobacteriia > PCC-6307 > Cyanobiaceae > Synechococcus_C. The sequence goes on from QCUZ01000011.1 coordinate 3,104, forward strand.
CGCTGACGATTGATGGTTACCACCGTGGCAACAAGGATCGCCGTCGCCAGCCCAAGCCAAAGAAACCGCATTTCCACATTGGCCACCACCATGGCCAACGACGCCAACCACTGCGTGAACACGTAGATCAAAACGACCGTGCGGCGATGGCTAAAGCCTGCACGAAGAAGGCGGTGATGGAGATGGCGACGATCTGGATAAAAGGGGGAGTGACCATCGCTGAGACGCCCCATGATCACGGCGGACATATCGGCCAAGGGCAGCGACAGAATCAACAACGGCAGGAGCAGGCTCACCGTTGTTAACCCTTTCGCCGGGCCCACAATGCTGACGGCGGCCAGGGTAAAACCCAAGAAATACGATCCTCCATCACCCATAAAAATGCGCGCTGGATTGAAGTTGTGGCGAAGGAATCCAAGACAACTTCCAGCTAACGCTGCAGCAAGAAATGCAGCCGCTGGCTGATGGAGCGAAAAACTGACCGAGACCAAGCCAACCGCGGCGATTCCAGCGACACCTGCCGCCAAACCATCAAGACCATCCAGCCAGTTGATCGCATTGGTGATGCCCACCAGCCAGATCACCGTGGCGACCAAGCTGAGCAGATCCGGGAGCAGCAAGGCTTCGGAGCTGCTGGCTAACCAGGGGAGGTCAATCGCTCCAATCCGAACGCCCTGGGACCAAACAACCACCGAAACAGCAATTTGACCGGCCAAACGCGGCCAAGGAGACAGGGCGAACAGATCGTCAGCAAGGCCGATGACGAAAAAGCAAAGAGACCCTGCAAGCGTGGTCCAGATCAGCTGGTCACGGGCCGGCGCCAACATGCCAAAGCCGCCCATCCACCAGGTCAACCCAAGGGACAAGCAAAAACCCAGAACTAGGGCAATACCCCCCAATCGCACCATTGGGGTGGTGTGCTGTTTGCGGGAATCGGGCTGGTCTGTGAGACCTAATCTCAAACCGAGCCAACGAACTAAGGGGACGAGCAACGTCGTAATGACGGCCGCCACAACCAAACTCGCCGAAGCGACTGCGAGAGGAGTACTCGCCAACGTCACGAAACACTCCGGCGGAAGGTCACCAAACAGGTTCTTTTAAGTGTGAATCTTAGGCAAGAAAAGACTGAGGGACATGGTGCTTGGGGCACTTAAGCAAGAGCCGGTTCCAGAGCTGGGGCATAGAGAGGAAAACGCTTGCAGAGATCACTGACTCGCTCCAAGCAGCGCGCCTGAATGGCGTCATCTTCAGGGTTCTGAAGGCGATCAGCGATCACATCAGCTACCTCATGGAAAGCCTTCTCGTCGAAGCCACGGGTGGTGAGAGCCGCTGTTCCCAAACGCAAACCACTGGTCACAAAGGGAGACTCGGGATCAAAGGGAACGGTGTTCTTGTTGGCCGTGATGTGAACATCACTCACCAAAAGATCGGCCACCTTGCCGGTCATCCCAATGCTGCGCAGATCCAAAAGCACCACATGGTTATCGGTACCACCACTCACTACATCAATCTTTCGCTCCTGGAGACGGGCTGCGAGTGCCTGAGCGTTAACAACAACCTGACGGCTGTAAGCCTTGAAGTCGGGCTGCAACGCTTCTCCGAATGCCACAGCCTTGGCTGCAATCACGTGTTCAAGCGGGCCACCTTGGGACCCAGGGAACACCGCCTTGTCAAATCGACGCGCGAACTCTGCATCGCGACACAGGATCAAACCACCACGGGGGCCGCGGAGGGTTTTATGCGTGGTTGTGGTAACAACATCACAGTGAGGAACTGGACTTGCATGCACCCCAGCCGCCACAAGGCCGGCGATATGGGCCATGTCTGCCAACAGGTACGCACCCACTTCATCCGCAATGGAACGGAACGCCGCGAAATCAATCGAGCGCGGGTAGGCCGAATACCCACAAATAATCAGTTTGGGCTTGTGCTCGAGAGCCAGCTTGCGAATGGCCTCCATGTCGAGACGCTGCGTCTCTTTGTCAACGCCGTACTGGACAACGTTGAACCACTTGCCGCTGACATTCACCGGTGAGCCATGGGTGAGGTGCCCCCCATGGCTAAGGTCCATCCCAAGAATCGTGTCACCGGGCTGAAGCAGGGCAAGAAACACAGCGAAGTTCGCCTGGGCGCCACTGTGGGGCTGAACATTGGCCCAAGCCGCATCGAAGAGTTGCTTGGCCCGGGTGATTGCCAATTCTTCGATGGCATCCACGTGCTCGCAGCCGCCGTAATAACGCTTGTGGGGCAACCCCTCAGCGTATTTATTGGTCAGAACCGAACCCTGAGCTTCCATTACCGCCTTGGAGGTGAAGTTCTCCGACGCAATCAACTCAAGATGCGTCTCCTGACGCATCTGCTCTTGATCGATCAAACCAGCAATGGCAGGGTCTGCAGCCTTCAGAGATGCATTGATCGGGGCTGCGGAGCGATCTGTCATGCGTTTCAAACACCAATGCATGAATCGTAGGGAACAGGCCCCTTGGACACACGAATCTTCAAAAAAAAACTGCCTTGTCGGCAGTTTTCAGAAGCGCGCCTGGAGAGATTCGAACTCCCGACCCTCTGATCCGTAGTCAGATGCTCTAATCCGCTGAGCTACAAGCGCTTGGAAGCCACCATCTGACCGTATCAAGGCACCCTTCGTCAACCAACGGACTGCAACACGTCAAAATCGATGAAGTTACGAGGGGTCATCCCATGCCGCTCCGCTGGTACGGGCCCGCCGATCCAAACAATGCCACCTACAGGCATTTCAACAGGGTGGTGAATTTCTGCCTTCACGCCGGGGGATTTGCCGCTGTCAACAGCGGGCTTTGGTTTGTGCAAGAGATGCGTCACCCATGGAGCCATCTCGACTTATGGAGTGAAGCTTGGCTAGGGGTGTTGATTGTTCACCTGCTGGTCGTGATCCGTCTACGCCCTGGCAAAGACGCAGACACTGACGAAAGCTGAGTCAGCATGCAATCAGCCGCTCCGACTCCACAACGATGACTTTGGACTCAGCTGATCTACGCGCCCTCACCTCAGCGCTAGCGGACCGTCTTTACATCCAGGTGGCTGGATGGCACTTATACCTGGGAGATGCCGGCTTAGCCGAAGCTCTTGCCATTGAATGCAGCGCGCTTCTCGATCAAGGCGCGGTTGTGGCCGCAAGACAAGCCCTGGAGGCTGTTCAAGTGCCCATTGGTGGAGGAAGTGCGCGATTACCGATGGCGCGTCTGTTGCCGTCCTCTCAACTTTCGGACCTCGAGGAGATTCTCGAAGGACACTGCCGATAAGGTTGAAACGTTGTTGGACTCCGCCGTGCTGATCATCGAGGTCACCAACGCCCGCGATGTGGTCCGGCAACGGATCGGCCGCCTTGGCGAACGCTTGATTGGGAAGGTTGTCGATCCGGAAGCCCAGGTTGAGAAAGCTCTCATCCAGGAGATGGAAACCGCCTTTCGCGACTTTGGAATTGAGGCGAGGATTCTGTCTGTGCAAGGGCCCCAGCTCGTCGGCCGACAACACCTCGAGTTACCAATCCAAGTGCGTGAAGACCGAGAGGTAAGGCTCAACGACGAATGAAGCGACGCGTCAGGCCTTGGCTGATCTCGCGAACCTCTTGAACAGCAAAAGCTTGCCCCAACGCCATAAACACCAAAACCCCCAAGGATCCCGAAAGGCCGACCTGCAGGAGGCGGCCCACAAGATCAGCAGGCCAACGCACCCCGTAGCTCAGTCCCCAGGCCACGATTCCTGCTCCTAGGGCTGCAACCGTTAAGAGCAATCCATCCAGGCCCCACTGTTTCAAAGGCAAGATTTTCAGACGATTCTGCAAGGCCAACAGCAGGGCAACGCAGGTCAGCACATTGATCAAGACGGTGGCAAGCACCAGACCCGCTGCTCCGAAATTGAAGGGAAGTTGAGGCCCCCAAGGCGTTGGACCACCCACCAGGGCCCAGTCGAACACCACATTGAGGCCGATGCCGATGACCGACAGCCGGAAGGGAGTGGTGCCGTCGCCCAAGGCGTAAAACACGCGCACCAACACATCCCGGCCGAGATAGGCCGGCATGCCAAGTCCATAGGCCATCAGCAAGCCCGTCACGAGCTCCACCGCACCTTGATTGAAAGCACCCCGTTCGTAGACCAAAGCCACAATTGGAGAGGCGAGGGCCAGAAACAAGGCGCCCAGGGGGAGCATCGACGCCGTTGACAACATCAAACCCTGACGGATTCGAGCAATCAGCTCTGGGCGATCTTGCGGAGCCGTCAGACGGGAAAAGGTTGGCAGCAGCGGCACCAACAACGCGTTGGAAATCAATCCCAGCGGCGTCTGAACCAACAAATTGGCGTAACCAAGTCCAGCCGCTGCTCCCAGCAAGCCCGAAGCAAAAAATAGATCGGTAAACACATTGATCTGCAACATGCCCGACGAGAGGGTGGCCGGGCCCATCACCTGCCAAACCTCTTGAACACCGGGATGGCGCCAATCCCAGGCGAGGCGCAACTGAACCAGTCCCTGTTTCATCAGGGCAGGAAGCTGCAGAAGCCATTGCAGAAACGCTCCCACCAGAGTGGATAAGGCCAACACCACCCCTCCCCAAAGTGCAAGAGCGGGAGTTGAGATCGCGGGGCCCGCCTGCCACCAGAGCAAACCGATACCCACGATGAGAGCGAGGCTGGACATCAACGGCGAAATCGCCGGGATCCAGAACTCATCAGCAGCATTGAGCGATCCAAAGCCAAGGCCGATCAGACCAGCCAACAGCGCCATCGGAGCCATCACTTGCAGTTGCACCGCGGCGATGCGATGCAACTCCGGACTAAGGCCAGGGCCAACGAGCGTGATCAATGGATCAGCTGCCAACACGAGAACGATCGTTATCACCAGCAGCAGAGCGCTGACCATCGTGTTCAACGTGGCCAAGATGTGCGCTCCCTCCTCTCTGGGTCGGCGACTGAGCACGCTCACCATGGCGCTATGAAACGGCCCGTTGATCCCTCCCAACAGGATCAACAAAAATCCGGGGAGAACGTACGCGTAGTTGTAAGCGTCGTAGGCAGCACCCACCCCGAAGGCTGCCGCAATCACCAACTGACGGGCTAAGCCGCCAACTTTGCTCAACAACGTGCCATAGGTCACGACCAGGGCAATGCGCTTAAGAGATCTCGCCATTCGTCGTCTCTTCACAGCCCTTCTTAGAGAGCATTCTCAACCCTGTGCCAGGCCACCATGGGCTGATTCAGCCAGCAGCCATGACCGGCACGTCGATCCTTCAGTTCCCCTCACTCAGCGAAGGCGTGCTTCTGAAGCGCTACAAACGCTTTCTGGCTGATGTGGAACTCAACGATGGACAGGTCGTCACCGTCCACTGCGCTAACACTGGGCCCATGAAAGGCGTGCTCCATCCCGGTGGAAGAGTCCGGGTCCGTCATGCCCCTTCCCCGAAGCGCAAGTTGGCTTGGACCTGGGAGCAAGCAGAGGTGCCAAGCAGCGACGGAACGCTGTGTTGGGCTGGCATCAATACGGCCTTGCCCAACAAACTGATTCGGGCCTTGATCGAAGCCGGCGAACTCAAAGCTCAGCTCGGCCCGATCAAGTCGATCCGCGCCGAGGTCCCCTACGGACTCAATCGCAGAAGTCGCATTGACCTATTACTCACTCCAGATGACAGCGCTGACGATCAACGCCCCATTTACGTCGAAGTGAAAAACACCACCTGGAATCACGGCGACGTTGCACTTTTCCCCGACACGGTGACAGAACGCGGCCAAAAACACCTGGAGGAACTCACGGCACTCATCCCTGACGCAAGAGGTGTATTGATTCCCTGCCTAAGCCGTCCGGATGTCAATGCGTTTGCCCCCGGGGACAGCGCAGATCCCCGCTATGGAGATCTATTCAGATTCGCCATGCAAGCAGGTGTGGAAGTGCTTCCTTGCCGCTTCAACTTTGAGCTTGATCAGATCACATGGGAAGGACTCCAACCGGTTCATCCCCGTCAGTAAAAAAACTCAAAACGTTGTGAAACGCAGATTTGGTAGCAACAGCGACTTATGAAGTGTGCTCTGACGAGCATTTTTAAGAGGTGCATATGGACGTCTTGTCCAGCTCAAACTGCAGTCCTGCTTTTTTCCATGACAACTGCTTACGAGTCGCCCAACAGGCGACGCAAATCTCGTCTTCAGGAGGCCAGTCTCGTAGAGGGCCCGATGCTTCTCCTTCAAAGCATTCGCGGGTTTAAAACCAATCGTTCACTCTTGTGGCTTGGCTGCGTGCCGCTTGCCCTTTTCGGGCTTGGGCTATTCAACCTGTCGGCTCATGCCGCAGAGATGCCAGAACTCAGCGCCGCCTTTTTAGCCAACAACCTTTGGTTGCTGGTTGCGACGATCCTGGTGATTTTCATGAACGCCGGCTTCGCCATGGTGGAAGCCGGAATGTGTCGCCAAAAAAATGCAGTCAATATTCTCGCTAAAAACCTGTTTGTCTTTGCACTTGCAGTAACCGCTTACTGGTTTGTCGGTTATTCGTTGATGTACGGCGATGCCATAGCCGCTGGCTGGCTCTACTTCAACGGGCTGTTTTTTGATCCGGCTGTTACGCCAGAACTGATCTCAGAAGCGGGCCTTGTCCCAAGTGTCGACTTCTTGTTTCAGGCTGCTTTCGCTGGAACGGCAGCAACAATCGTTTCAGGCCTCGTAGCTGAGCGCGTGAAATTTGGCGAATTCGTGGTGTTTTCGCTCATCCTCACTGCATTCATCTACCCCATTGCAGGGAGTTGGGAATGGAATGGAGGATGGCTGAACTCCGTTGGTGACAAAGAATTTATTGATTTTGCTGGGTCCTCCATCGTTCATTCCGTTGGAGCCTGGGCTGGCCTCATTGGAGCCATGCTTCTTGGCCCCCGTATCGGCAAATTCATTGATGGCAAGCCTCAGGCGATCCCTGGCCACAACATGGCTATCGCCACTCTTGGAGCATTGGTTCTTTGGATTGGCTGGTATGGATTCAATCCTGGATCCCAGCTCGCCATGGATCAGTGGGTCCCTTACGTCGCTGTAACAACAACATTGGCTGCAGCTGGTGGTGCGATCGGTGCCACCGTGATCTCAACCCTGACTTCAGGGAAACCTGATTTGACCATGATCATCAACGGCATCCTTGCCGGCCTGGTGAGCATCACTGCAGGATGCGGCAACCTCACTTTTGTGGGCTCATGGGTTGCTGGTCTTATCGGCGGAATCATCGTCGTCTTCGCCGTTTCAGCTCTGGATTCAGCAGGCATCGATGATCCAGTCGGTGCCTTTTCAGTCCACGGTGTGTGTGGCATATGGGGAACCTTGGTGGTTGGTCTTTGGGGTTTTGACATCCAGGGGGATGGCTCCCCATTGGGCTTGCTTGTCGGAGGTGGCATCAGCCAGCTCGGAATCCAAGCACTAGGTTGTGCTGCTTATGCCATTTGGACGATCGTGACCTGCTGGATTGCATGGTCTGTCATCGGTGGTTTGTTCGGTGGCATCCGAGTCACCGAGAAGGAAGAGGTGGAAGGCCTGGATATTGGTGAGCACGGCATGGAGGCCTATCCAGATTTCGTGTCATCAGGCCGATAATCGTTTCCATTCGCAGTATTTGATCTGCACGTCACCCTGTCCCATCCTGGGCCAGGGTTTTTTATTGGCATCCACGATCAGTCGCTAGTGCCAGACAGCCCATAGAGTCGAACTATTGCCGTTACAGATATGGATACTCACGCCTTCAAACGCTCCCTGCATCACTCCGATCGCTACAACCGGCGAGGCTTCGGTCGAGCCGAAGAGGTGGCTGGCAGCTTGGAACAGGCCTACCAAAGCAGCCTGATTGGTTCCATTCGAGACAATGGATATCGCCTCAGTCATGGCCGGCTTCAGGTGCGTCTCGCTGAAGCATTTGGATTCTGCTGGGGAGTGGAGAGGGCTGTTGCCATGGCTTACGAGACGCGACGTCACTACCCAGGCGAACGTATCTGGATCACCAACGAAATCATCCATAACCCCTCGGTGAATGATCACCTCAGGGAAATGGACGTGTTGTTCATCTCCGTTGAGGGAGGAGTTAAGGACTTTTCAGGTGTGGCATCGGGTGATGTGGTGATCCTTCCGGCCTTTGGGGCCACCGTTCAGGAGATGCAACTTCTTAATGAGCGTGGCTGTCACATCGTTGACACCACCTGTCCATGGGTTTCAAAGGTATGGACAACGGTTGAAAAGCACAAGAAGCAATCGTTCACCTCAATCATTCACGGCAAGGTGAAACACGAAGAGACGCTTGCAACGAGTTCATTTGCAGGAACCTATCTCGTTGTTCTCGATCTTGAAGAAGCCCGGCTTGTCTCTGAATACATTCTCGGCAACGGCAATCGCGAAGCGTTCATGGAACGGTTCTCCACCGCCTCCTCCCCAGGTTTTGATCCCGATCGTGATCTCAAACACTTGGGTGTGGCCAACCAAACCACCATGCTCAAAAGTGAGACCGAAGAAATTGGACGCTTGTTTGAGCGCACCATGCTCAGCAAATACGGGCCAACACAACTCAATGAGCATTTTTTAGCGTTCAACACCATCTGCGACGCCACCCAGGAGCGGCAGGACGCCATGTTCTCGCTCGTTGACGAAACCGTGGATCTCATGGTGGTCATTGGGGGATACAACTCTTCCAACACCACCCATCTGCAAGAAATTGCCGTGAGCCGTGGAATCCGTTCCTTCCATATCGATACCCCAGAGAGAATCCATTCCGACAACTCGATCGAACACAAGCCCCTAGGAGAAGAGCTCAAAGTGAATGAGTCATTCCTGCCCAGTGGCCCCGTAACCGTAGGGATCACCTCAGGAGCCTCTACCCCAGATCGGGTTGTAGAGCATGTGATCCAGAGACTGATCGCCCTAAGCGAAAACTGATCCCCAGATCCCTTTACATTGGTTCATCATGGAGACTTCTCCAACCGGGGACCTGCACACGTGCTGCTCTTGACGAGACCCTCAACCGACACATTGCGCGGTAGCGAAAGCCGTCAAGTCCGCTGCTATCGCAGTCAATTTCGCGATCGCATGGAGATGCGTGCCGACTTTCAAACCGTGGGGACTTACCTCGATCGGCATGAAGGCTGGTTTCGACGTTGTGCAGCGCCTATGGAGGTCAAATCCATTGACGAGCAGGCCTACGCCCTCACTCTCGGACGATTTGGAAACTTCGGCTTTGAGGTGGAACCAACGATTGGCTTGCGCCTTTTACCTCAGAACGCTGGCAATTACGCTATAGCGACTGTGCCTCTCAGCGATCAAGATCCAGCCTTAGTTGATCTTTACGACGTTGATTTCCAGGCCAACCTCAGCCTTGAGGACAACAGCTCAAACGATTCAGCGGAAGAGCTCACTGCTGTGAGCTGGGATCTTGATCTTTCCGTTTGGATTCACCTTCCCAAGATGATCACGCTGCTTCCTGATGGCCTGGTTCAGTCCAGCGGCGACCACCTGCTGCGCCAAATTGTGCGCCAAATTTCCAGGCGTCTCACCTGGAAAGTGCAGGAAGATTTCCATGCAAGCCATGGTCTGACCTGCCCGCCTAGAAGGCGGGCAGCCTTTTGAACAAGATCAGCGGTTCACCCAAATCTTGTTCACGATCTCCATTCCGCTCACCGCTTGCCAAAGAAACAAGGTGAGCGTACCCATGTTTAGCCCAACGTGAGCTTTACGGGCTATCACGTTGCCCTGCTGCATGAACGGAGCCAATGCGGCTGCTAGGGCAATCATTCCTGTCATCGCTAAGCCCACGAGCAGATGTGGACCCACGAACAACTTGCCGTTATTGATGTATGTCACGGCCATGCCACCGATCATCCCGGTCACCATCACCGCCAGGATCAGGCTTCCCCAGCGGTAATGACGCTGGGCAAACTTTCCTGGCAGCAGGGCCTTGCGCTGCTCTGGGGTACCTGTCCGTACCTTCTTGGCTTTGATGCCAAGAAACATCGAATAGCCACCTGCGGCCAAGAGCCCCCACATCATCAAGGGGTGCATGAAGCTGGCGGCAAAAGGCAAAGCTGGCAGGGTCATGGGTCAGTTCGTTGAGTGGACGAGTAAAGCGAGATTAGGTGCCCGTGTTCTCAGTGAAGAAAGTGACGGCGTCCGGTCAGCACCATGGCCAAACCAAGGTCGTCGCAGACTTTGATCGAGTCAGCATCCCGAAGGCTGCCGCCTGGATGGATGAAGGCCTTAATGCCATGGCTTGCCGCAAGGCGAACGGTGTCATCGAACGGGAAGAAGCCATCACTCGCCAGCACAGCCCCCACTGCTTGCTCACCAGCAGCCTCTAAAGCAAGTCGGGCAGAGCCAACGCGATTCATCTGACCTGCACCAACACCCAGACTCTGCCCCTCGCGAGCAACCAAAATCGCATTCGAGCGCACGTGACGCACGAGCTGCCAGGCAAAGCGCAGATCAGCGTGTTCAGCCTCCGTGGGTTGACGCTGGCTCGCCACCTTCCAAGCGGAGGGATCGATCGGTTGATCGTCGAGATCCTGCACCAAAACACCACCAAGAACGCTGCGGACATGGTCATTGGGTGCCGCGTCAATGGCCCCAGGCGCCAACTCGAGGAGGCGGAGATTGCCTTTGGCTGCCAAAATCTCACGCGCTTCTGGGCTGTACCCAGGCGCCACAACACACTCCAAAAACAAGCTTGTGAGCTCCTTGGCCGCTAGGCCATCAACCACAGAGTTCAAGGCAACAATGCCGCCGAAGGCGCTGATTCGATCACCATCAAGAGCCCGAGTGAGGGCGATGGACACGCCATCACCCACTGCCACGCCACAGGGATTGGTGTGCTTGACCACCACAGCCGCCGCTTCTTCTGCCCGATGAAGGCCCTCTGAGCCGTAACCAAACTCACGAACGGTGGCCAGGGCCGCTTCCAGATCAAGCAAATTATTGGTGCTGAGCTCCTTCCCTTGGAGCTGCTTGGCGCCCCCCCATCCCACGGGGCTGCTGAACCAAGCCGCCTTCTGATGAGGGTTCTCCCCGTAGCGCAACGTCTGCCTTAGCGGCAAAGCTTCAAGCCAAGGCAGGGCTTCTGCTGGAGCTTTGGCTTCTGCTGGAGCGTTGGCATCAACAGCGGGTTGCAGCTCAGGGCGAGATTGCATCCAACGACTGATAGCAACGTCATACGCAGCCGTATGGGCAAACGCCTCTAAAGCCAACTGCCTGCGCACATTGGCATCCACGCCTCCAGTCGATCCGGACAGCGCTTGCAGAAAGCTGTCGTACTGCTCAGGACTGGTGAGCACCGCAACATGGGCATGATTTTTAGCCGCAGAACGAACCATCGTCGGTCCGCCGATGTCGATGTTCTCAATGGCAGTGTTCCAACTCACATCGGGGGCTGCGACGGTTTCCCTAAACGGATAGAGGTTCACCACCACCACATCGATTAGATCGATCTTCTGTTCGAGCAGATCCGCCTCATGGGCCGGATCTCCCCGTCGCGCCAAGATCCCGCCATGGATTCGAGGGTGGAGGGTTTTAACGCGACCGCCAAGAATCTCAGGCGCACCGGTGTGGTCGGCCACACATGTGACGGGCAATCCAGCCTCTTCAAGGACTTTGGCTGTTCCACCACTGGACAGCAGCTGATAGCCATGGAGCCGATGGAGAGCCTCAGCCAGGGGCACCACCCCGTGCTTATTAGACACGCTCAGCAAGGCAGTTGGAGCCATGACAGCAGGACGAAAGACAGGGCTTGAGCCAACCTACGCAGCAACCGCGCACTTGATGCCATGGCCGCCGATCTGCTCTGCCAACCCTCAGCACCGGCTCGGGCAAGGCTGATTCTTCTTCACGGCTGGGGAGCCGATGCCGGCGACCTGATGCCCCTGGGGCAAGCGCTCGGCGAGGCGATCGCGACTCCACTCGAGCTGGTTGCCCTACAAGCTCCCCAACTCCAAACCCAAGGTTCAGGACGGCAGTGGTACGGACTATTCCCGGCCGACTGGGCCGCAGTTCCAGCAGCTGTTGAAGCGTTAAAAGAACGCATCCACAACCTGAGTTCAGAGGGGATCCCACTGGAAGCAACGGTGCTTTTGGGCTTCTCTCAAGGAGGGGCCATGGCCGTGGCTGCTGGCTGTGACTTACCTCTTGCAGGATTAATCGCATGCAGCGCCTATCCCCATCCCCATTGGCAAGCCCCTGTCATTCGCCCACCTGTTCTTCTCTTGCATGGACGGCATGACGACGTCGTGCCGCATTCAGCCGCACTAGCGCTCAATAACGACCTAGCGCAAAGCAATCAAACCTGTGATGTCTTCAGTTTTGACAATGGACATGCCATTCCCGTTGAAGCTCAGGCTGAAATGAAAAAAGCCCTTAAGCGTTGGCTGGATCAACCAGCTCAGAGCGCTTAGGGGCGTGGTCATCAAGGGTGGGAATGAAAGGGAATCAAACGAAGGCGTATTCGTACTCTTCCATTTCCTCCCAATCGTCAGAAGCCAGGTCTAGGCCTTCAAAAATGACCTCTTCACCAACGTTGTCAACGATGGAGCGGAGGGAAGGGAACAGAAAATGGTTTTCCTCGGCGTACTGGGCACTAAAAAGTCCTTTTTCACCCCAGAAGAATCGATCTGTGGTGTGTTCGTTACGGCGCACGTTGACCAGGGCCGGGGGCATGAGAACGCCCTCAGCGATATAACGACGAGCCGCTGTCACAGGCTTGTGTTCACCAGTTTCTAGATGGTGAGTTGGCACATGCGCCAGCACACGCTGGCCAGCGAGGCGACGACGACTAATCCTCTTACGTTTTTTGGACATTGGGCAAAAATCCCTGTTGAGGGAGTGAGAGGGGGCTGTCAAGAAAGACCGGCACCGTTTTGCAACGGCAACGATCAAGTGAGACGCTCGTAATGAGCATCGTGACGTCAGCGAATCGGAGGTTTGATCGCGCAACCAAAGCTGCGCGATCAAACGACAAACACCATCGCTTTCAACGGCATAAAACCGATGACAACAGGAGACACATCAACCTCTGCTGTAACCTTGGTAGCAACGAAAGTGCAACCCGAGCAGAATCGACAGGAAACCGGCACCGCAATGAAGAGCGCCGTCGGTCGATCCTTCGATCTTAAGACTTTTTCCAGAATTGGCAAGATGGATCTGTCTTGAGTTGCCTACCCGGCTGACCTAGGCGCACACTTTCACGAATGCAGCTGTCCAACCGGTTCCTAACCCTGGTCAAGCAACAGCTGCAGAGTTTTTCTGGCGTCGAGGCTCTCGACAAACTCGTTGTCTACATCGCACAAAGCAGTGAGGGAGATGCGCCCAGCTTCACGATGCTGGACCAGTGGCCGCCAGATGGTGGCCGACTCCCAGAGATTGCCGACGACCCCATCCTGCGCATTCCAGCGCCAGAGAGGCACTGGTTTCCGCTTCGCCATGACGACCTCTTATTAGGAGTGCTGAGGGCAGAGCAGCACCGCGAGTCGGCATGGTCAGATCAACTCGATCGCCGTTTGCAAGCCAGCGCCTCAGCCTTGGCTTACAGCCTTGGCCTTGAACTCGAACGCAGTCGTCTACTGGACGAGCTCCATCAGCAACGCCAACAGATGAATTTGGTGGTGCATCAGTTGCGCAACCCCTTAGCCGCCTTACGCACCTATGCCCAGCTTTTGCTCCGTCGGTTGGGGCCCGAGCATCTCCAACGCCCTCTTGTGACGGGACTCCTTCAAGAACAGGCGCAGCTCGCCCGCTACATCACATCCCTGGACCTCATCGGTCAAGAGAACCTGCCGCATGGCCCCGAGGCGCCCGCCCCACTCCTGCTTCCCCAGGTGAAATCCGAGGGCCCCGGTCTCACGATCAAACAGTTACTCCAACCGTTAGTTGAAAGGGCTGCCGCAACAGCAGCACTCCAGAACCGCGCTTGGCAAACACCAGACCACTGGCCTGCCTGGACCCAAGAGATTCGGCCCGATGAGGATGCCGTGGTCTCAGAGATCGTGGCCAATCTGTTGGAAAATGCCTTCCGCTATAGCCCTTCAGGCTGTCCACTAGGCCTAAGCCTGCTGGAGCGCAGCATCTTGATCTGGGACGGTGGGCCTCCCATCCCCGAGCAAGAACAAAAGCTGATCTTCCGCAAAGGCGAACGGGGAAGCAGCAGCAAGGATCAATCAGGATCAGGACTAGGGCTGGCACTCGCTCGCCATCTCGCCGAAGAACGTGGTGGAGCACTGGTGTTACACACCCATCCGAACCAGCTCGACCCCAGCCTTCCAAGCCGCGGCAATGCCTTTCTCCTCAGCCTCCCGGCGAGCCCAGCGAAGGCGCCAGAAGAGCTATCAAAATCAAACTAGATGTCTCGCTGAGCATCACCACAGCTCCATAGCCGTCTCCCGTCATTCCTCCGAGGCGTCTGCCGAGCCACTCAGCCGCGACCAAAGCGCTCAGCAAACAAAGGGGAGCCGTCAGTAGCGGCAGCCGCTGAAGCAGTGGGCTCAACACCAACAACAAAATCAGGGTGGGAACAGCGTCTCCAAGGCCCTTTTGATGACGGCGATGAAAACCAGCCGTTCCATTCACTCGCAGATAAGCGAACCGCGCCATCGCCCAAAGAGGCGACACCCTTGCCAGAACACCCGTGACCACCAAAGCGATCGGCGCCAGTGGGCCCAAACGCACCAAAGCAGCGAACTGCAGCAACAGCACCACGACTGACAACTGCACACCGCTGGCCCCCACACGGCTGTCCTCCATCGCCTCCAGGCAACGCTCAGGACCCGCAGCAAGACCATCAGCCGTATCCATCAACCCATCGAAATGGAGCCCACCGGTGAGCGACAACCCCAAGGCCAAAACAGCAGGCACTAGAGCGACTTGAGGCCATCCCAGACCCGATAAAAGCCACCACAATCCCGCTTGCAGACCACCAATCACCAAGCCGATCCAAGGAGCAAAGCGAGCGATGCGTTCGAAGCGAGGCTGAGGCCAGGGCCAGGCAGGCAGCACGGAATAAAAAATCCATGCACCCACAAAATCGCGCAGCCATGAGGGCACTGAAAGCATGACCTCGACCCATGCACCGACACCGCTCACCGTAAATTGATGCGTTGCACAGAGGGGCCTGTGTTCCAGTTCGAGATTCAGGCCACTTGCAGCAACACGGGCGCTCGTTGTGGATGCTTCCACACACCGCACGGTCCGGTCATGACGCCACGGTTCATGCCGGTGGGCACACTGGGCACCGTGAAAGGGGTGACCACCTCCCAATTGGCAGAGACCGGCGCCCAAATGGTGCTGTCCAACACCTATCACCTGCATCTACAGCCTGGGGAGGAAATCGTTGCGGAAGCCGGAGGGCTGCATCGGTTCATGGGCTGGGACGGCCCGATGCTCACCGATTCCGGAGGCTTCCAGGTGTTCAGCCTCGGCGACCTCAACCGCATTGACGACGAAGGGGTGGACTTCCGCAACCCTCGCAACGGCAGCCGCATCTTGCTGACCCCCGAGCGGTCGATGGAGATCCAAATGCGCCTTGGTGCCGATGTGGCCATGGCTTTTGATCAATGCCCGCCCTATCCAGCCACAGAAAATGATGTTGCGGAGGCTTGCCGGCGCACTCATGCCTGGCTGGGCCGCTGTGCAGACGCCCATCAACGCGACGACCAAGCCCTCTTCGGGATTGTGCAGGGCGGTTGTTTCCCCCACCTCCGTGATCTGAGCGCGCGAACGGTGGCGGACTTCAACCTGCCCGGAGTCGCCATCGGCGGCGTCAGCGTTGGCGAACCGGTGGAGGAGATGCATCAGATCGTGCGCCAGGTCACACCCCTGTTACCAGCTGATCGCCCCCGCTACCTGATGGGCATTGGCACCCTGCGTGAGATGGCCGTTGCCGTGGCCAACGGGATTGACATGTTTGATTGCGTGCTGCCCACCCGTCTTGGCAGGCATGGCACAGCACTGGTTGGAGGCGAGCGCTGGAACCTGCGCAACGCTCGGTTCCGGCACGACCACACTCCATTGGACGCAAGCTGCCCGTGTGTGGCTTGCCGCCATCACACCCGTGCCTACCTAAACCATCTAATCCGTAGCGAGGAACTGCTCGGCCTCACGCTCTTGAGCATCCATAACCTCACCCATTTGATCCGATTCACCACCGCCATGGGGCAAGCCATTCGTGATGGTTGCTTTTCAGAGGATTTCGCTCCGTGGGAGCCGAGCTCAAGAGCCCATCACACGTGGTAGCGTCCGAGCTCCGACCATGAACTCGCCGGGATGGCTGCTTACACCTTCGATTTGCTGGCCCAGCTACCTGAGGCCTATCAAGCCTTCAGTCCGCTGATCGACATCCTGCCGATCATTCCGTTGTTCTTCCTGTTGCTTGCTTTTGTTTGGCAGGCTTCTGTCGGCTTCCGCTGAGCAAAACAGCCCAAACGAACTGGGGTAGCGCGAGATAACGCCTCCAGCGGCTTGGTTCCTGCAAAAGCCTGTACAGCCACTCCACCTGGAAACGGCTGGCCCATTTTGGCGCCCGTTCCTTGAGGCCAGCCCAGACATCAAAACTGCCACCCACACCCATCCACACGCCGGTTTGTGAGGCTTTCAAGCGCTGAACCCAAAGTTCTTGACGGGGAACGCCAAGAGCAACAAGCACCAAATCCGGGTTGAGCTCGCACAAGTTGGCTTCAAGCTGAGGCCAGTCCTCTTCGGTGAGATATCCATGTTGCGCCAGCACCAAACGCAATTCAGGGCGCTCAACCACCAAGCGATCACACAACCGTTCCATGACCTGCGGTGCAGCCCCAATGAGCGCCACAGACCAGCCATGAGCCTCGGCATAACTCAACAGTTCCCATGCCAACTCAATGCCGGGACTTCGGCGAACGCGCACACCTTGTAAACGCAGAGCCCAGACAACCCCTGCACCATCCGGGACCACCAGATCAGCGTCAGCAATCACGGCACCTAAGCGAGGGTTGGCTCGTGCTGCCATCGTCATCTCGGCATTCAGGGTCACGATCTGACCTCCACCGTCGGCTTGCACACCGATGGCTGCGGCGGTGACATCGCGACAAGCATCCACTGGCACCCCAAGCACTTGGAAGCGACGCTGATCACGCGGGCCGGTGCTGGTGATATCCATCCCTAAATCGACTGCGAGGGAGAATCTAGATCCGGTCGCTGGGAAGGCCACGGTTTTGTCGCATCCGAACCCTGAGGAGCAACACGAACAACGCCTTGAAAAACTAAAGAGCCTGGATGTGGCCATCGAAGCGGTGGTCCTGCAACGTCAGCATCCAGTGAGCGGATTGCTTCCAGCCAGCACAGCAAACACCGTGCACGGAAACTACGGAGACGCCTGGGTTCGCGACTGTGTGTACTCGATTCAGTGCGTTTGGGGCCTGGCCATCGCCCATCGTCGCTTTCACAGACGGGCCACCCAACGCAGCTGGGAACTCGAACAACGGGTTCTGGCGCTGATGCGTGGCTTGCTCAACAGCATGATGCGCCAAGCCTCAAAAGTGGAGCGTTTTAAGTACAGCCTCAATCCGCTCGATGCCCTGCATGCCAAATACGACAGCGCCAATGGCGATCAGGTTGTGGCCGATGACGGCTGGGGGCATCTGCAGCTCGATGCCACATCTCTGTTTCTGTTGCAGCTCGCTCAACTCAGCCGCGGCGGGCTCGCCGTGGTTCGCAACCGCCACGAGGTGGCTTTTATCCAAAACCTCGTGTACTACGTGGCCCGGGCCTACCGAGTGCCCGACTACGGAATCTGGGAGCGGGGGGACAAGGGGAATCAAGGCCTACCCGAGCGAAACGCCAGCTCGATTGGCATGGCCAAATCGGCACTAGAGGCGCTCGATGGCGTGGATCTGTTCAGCGTCCATGGCGATGGATCCGTGCAGGTGCTGGTGCCGCAAGGCGCTGTCGTCCGCTTGCGCCGAGCCCTCCAAGGACTTCTGCCAAGGGAATCCGCTAGCAAAGAAGTCGACAGTGCGTGTCTCTCCGTGATCGGCTACCCAGCCTGGGCGGTAGAGGAACAAGACCTGGTGGAACGAACCGTCCAGCGGATCCGACGCGAGCTAGGTGGCCCCTATGGATACAAACGCTTCCGCCGGGACGGACACCAAACCGTTGTTGAAGACATCAGTCGACTGCATTACGAACGGGCCGAACTCGTCAACTTCGAAGGAGTGGAATCGGAATGGCCTCTGTTTCTGGCCTATGAGCAACTTACAGCCTGCTGTGAAGAGCGTTGGACAGACGCGCATTACTGGCAAGAACGACTCAAGATCCTGCAGGTGGAACGCCATGGGCAGAAGCTCTACCCCGAGCTTTATTTGGTCCCAGACAGTGCCGTTGAACTCGAGCGTCGGGCACCAGGAAGCCAACAACGTTTGGCTAATGACAAT
The DNA here is from genome assembly GCA_003210555.1 of Synechococcus sp. AG-683-A03. GTDB lineage: Bacteria > Cyanobacteriota > Cyanobacteriia > PCC-6307 > Cyanobiaceae > Synechococcus_C. Next base: position 21,526 of record QCUZ01000011.1, read on the forward strand.
GTGCCTCTGCTTTGGACCCAGAGCCTTGCCTGGCTCGGCGAAATGCTGATCGAAGGCCTGATCGAGCCGGGAGACCTTGATCCCTGCGGTCGCAGGTTCCAGAGAGAGATCGGTGCCGAGCAAGTCCTGGTTGCCCTTGCTCCCACCAGCAGCGCACTCGCAGCCGAACTCAAGGCGCGAGGGTTACCGGTGAGCGATCCTCAGACCTGCCCAATCCAGGTGGTGCCTTCCAGCAATCTCAACGATCGTCTCAGCGCAGTCGGAGGCGATGAGGCACTCCGCTTGAGCGGTCTGCCGATGCTCCGAGCCGACACCTCGGACACAGCACGCCTCTACAGGCAGGGCAACGAGCAACTTGCTGTCTTACCCGCTGTCTTGGAAGAAGACACCTTTTTCGTGAGTCATGACCCACGCCAGCTCACGGAATCGGTCACCAACGAACTGCATCTGCTGAAACGGCACTGGCGCGGTGAGGGTTCACCGCTCTTACTGATCCCGATTGAAGCCACCCTGCTGGAGAACAACCCTGAGCTGCTGATCGATCTCACTACGCGGCTGCACTCAGGACGGATCGAGGATGTTCCTGTTTGCTTCAGCGACCTTGAAACACTTGCTCTCAGCGCTCAGTGGGTGACCCTGCCAGCCACACCAGCCAGGGGCAACGCCCATCAACGAAGCGATGCAGCCCGTTACTTACAAGACTCCACAGACTTCAGCGACCTCACCGCAGCCCAGGAACAAGAGCTCGATGACACCCCCCTTGGCGAGCTCCGTGATCGTCTCTGGAGCAGCCATTCGCTTCGAGAGCAAGCCGAAGTGCTGGAACTTTTGAGACGCCAACTCGGCCATCGAGCAATTCTCAGCGGCCCGCAAGGCACCCCGATTGAGCTGGTCAACCTGCTGGAGGAGATTTACCACCGCGGGCTCAGCCAGGAGGATTGGAATGTGGCCCGCCGCTGCGCGGGAGCGATGGGACTCGTCCACCCCCAACTCGAGGATGCCGTCATCGACCTACTCAGCCGCCAGAAGCAGGTCGTAGTTGGAAGGAACTACACGAGCGATTCTCGTCTCAGCGCCCCGGCCTCAAGCCCAGCGATCGCCGCCCTAATTGAACGCACCTGTGGCAACGACGGCCGAGAACGCATGCTGCAGCAGGAATTGCTGGTCGCTCTTGATGGCCTTGCCCGCCGTGAACCAGAAAAACTCAAGGGCACGCTCACACTGCAGCTGGGACAACTCCTGCTTCTGCTCACCTCAGAACTCGCAGCCGAAAGACAACTGAGTCAGGACGAAGCCTTTGAAGCGCTTTGCAGCGAAGCCCCCCATGCGATCAGCTTGCGCCTTCAGGCACTGCTCAATGACGTCGACCACGCCCGGGCAGCCCTCCAGCGACGAGAGTTGCTTCACCTGCGTGGCCATGTGCAGTGGACCGTCCCTGAACCCCTTGAAGAACGACCGAGCGGATCCGACTGGCTGCAACACCGCACGCGCCTGGGATCCCTGCAACAAGTCCCGAAGGAGTTCTATGCGGGCATTTGGTCGTTACTGCATCACTGTCGTGGGTTGGTAATTGGAGACAAGCTGGAGCGGCGCAACCGACTAACCAGCGCCTTGGTGCTTGAAAAAACACCAGGAGAACGCAACTTCGCCATTCAGGTCGAGCACCTACTCAGTCGGATTGAAGCCGCCGAATACCGCCAACTGTGCACAGAAAGCCTTCTCTCGCTGATGGCCTTCACGATGACCAACCCGGACGTGCACTTTGAAGACGACATCGCACTCGACGTGGTGATTGGTCATGCCGTCCGGGTGGGCTGGCAAAGCACCTATTCTCAACAGGACGCAGCGGCCTACAGCCAGCACAAAGCAGTAGCTTGGGAACAGTTTTACCAAGCCTCACCTGCGCAATGCCGCCGCTGGCAAATCAAAGCGCTCCGGGAGCTAGCCGAACAAGAAGGCCTGCTTTAAATCAAACCTGCTTTCAATCAAATAGGAGCGTCCAAAGCAATCCCCACTCCTGGCCGCTCCACGGCCTGCTCAATCAGGTCGGCAAGACGGAGAGCCCGAGACGCCTGTTGGCCATCCACGGCTGGGGTTTCACGCCCCCGAACGCATTGCAGGAAATGCTCCAGCTCCGCATAAAGCGGTTCAATTGAAGTGGTGCTCACCTCTTCGATGAAACCATCGTTGCGATACAACAGCTCACCGTGGTCAGCCGAATACCACTCGTGCGCGCGGCGGTGGATGTGCAGGGTGTGATTCAAGAAATCTGTTTCCACCAAGCTCCCTCGACAGTGAGCACTCAAGTTCCTGATCTTGCGATGGCTCATTTTGCTCGCGGTCAGGCTGGCCACTACACCGTTGTCGAAGCCCAATGTGGCGTTGACGTAATCGATGGGACCTTGGGAGCTCCGTCCACCGGCCGCGGATAAATGCACAACAGACGCCCCGGCGAGCTCTAAGACCAGATCGAGATCATGGATCATCAAGTCCAGAACGACCGAAACATCATTGGCTCGATCGGAATGGGGGCTGTGACGCCGAGCTTCCAGCACGACAACTTCCTCATTGGCCACCACCTTGGTCAATTCACGGAACGCAGGATTGAAGCGTTCGATATGTCCCACCTGCAACAGCCGATCGACCCGGCTTGCCGATTCGCTCAGCGAAGCCGCTTCCTCCTGACTGGCCGCAATCGGCTTTTCGATCAAAACGTGGAGCCCAGCTTCTAAGCAGGCCAAACCAACGGCATGGTGGAGCAGGGTCGGCACAGCGATACAAACCGCCTCGACCTCAGGCAGCATGTCGCGATAATCCGCAAACCAGCGGCAATCAAACTGGTCTTGAGCCAACGCTCCACGCTCAGCATCCGGATCGGAAACGCCAACCAGATCCGCATCTTTCAAAAGACTGAGCACACGGGCGTGATGCCAACCCATGTTGCCGATTCCGATCACTCCGACCTTTACCGGAACCATAGGGTCGGTCATCGGATGGAATGCAGGTCTCAACGGATTATCGGTGATCAACAGCCAGGACCGCTTCAACCGTTCGTCACACCAGGGATGACCAGCTTCACCTGAACGATGCGCGGTCCTCTCATCGTGATGATTTCAAATTGAACTCCGTTGTGCCGCAGCGCTTCTCCAGCAGCAGGAATGTGCTGTAACCGTTCCAATAAGAAGCCAGCAAGCGTGTGATGGTCCGAGGCCTCAGGCAGGTCAAGGTCGAGTTGGCGATTGAGCTCCAAGATCTCCAAATCACCAGCAACCAGCCAGGCACCCTCCTGCCCCTCGATCGCCTGCAGGTCTGGCTCGGCACTTTCATGCTCTGGCTCATCCCCAACGATTTCACCCGTGAGATCGGCAGCAGTGACCAATCCCTCGGTACCCCCATGCTCATCAACCACCAAAAGCAAAGGATGGCCTGATCGAATAATTGCAAGCAATTCGGCGAGGTTGCTGGTCTCCGGCACCCGCTCTGCAGGACTCAGATAGGGCTCTAGAGCGGAATCTTTTTGCAATTCGCCACGGGCGATGGGCTCAGCCAATCGGCGTAAATCCAGCACGCCACGGACATCATCCAGCGACTGGCCAATCACAGGAAAACGCGCATGTCGGGTGCGGTGAACAGCCTCCATCAATTCGGCGAAACGCACCTCCACGGGGAGGGTGACCATCCCAGAGCGAGGAACCATCACCTCTCTCACCTGCATGTCCCGTAATGCAAACACCCCTTCGAGAATGTTGCGTTCATCCGGCCGAAGGCCCGTGACTCCACCACTCTCGACCAGGGTCTCCAACTCACCAGCTGTTAATGCCGGCACGAGTGCATCCCAGCGAGGCTTCAAGCCCACAAGACGCAGCAGCAGTGAGGCGATGACCTCCAGGGAAGACAGCAGGGGACGCAACACCTGCATGGTGGTTTCCAAGACCGGAGCCAATTGCAACGCAGCGAGTTCCGGACGGCTGAGCACCAGAGCCCTGGGGAGCAACCCGGATAGCAGTGTGGCCAAGACGACCAACACAAGGAACCAAGACAGATCCCACCATCGACCAGCTGGTGTTTCAATCGGCCACCAACGCTGACCAAAGCCTTTTGCAATCCAACCAAGTGCCACCAACGACAAGGTGGTCCCGAACTGGGTCATCAGCAGAGCCGTTCTCAAGCGGCGCTGAAGGCGCTCGACCGCTGGAGCCCCTGGCAGGCCCTCCTCTCGAAGTTCATGGACACGACTTGGCCGCAGCCGCAGCAATGCCACTTCTGCCGCTGCAAAAAACGCCGGTAGAACCAAAAGCGCGATCAGCAGCAGGTTGCGCATGAGTGAGGAATGGATGGGGGTCCCGAGGATCGAACTCGGCTAAGGCGAATTATGAGTTCGCTGCATTCACCAGATTGCTAGACCCCCGCGTTATCACGGATCTACCACAAGGCACGGATGGGTGCTGAGGGTGGATCATCCCGCTCGATTGGCATTCTGACCTGACCTTCCTCCGCCAAGCTGCTCGTGAATCCATTGGAAATATCCACAGTGCGCCACGGGATCGCTGGACTTTGCTCCTCTAGCAACACCTGATAGGTGGACTGAACAGCAGATCCATCCCAAACAATCGTCTGATCGGGGAAGCCAAATCCCATCACCTTGTTGCCCTCAGGGCCAGCGACAGCAATGCCAAGAAGGTCGGTGATCTGGTGCATCACATCCACACCACGAGCGAAGGGTGCCGTCCAGGTGTAAAACCGCTCAGTAACCAGTGCGTCTGTGGTTTTGACAGGGCCACAGCGGCTCACCTCAACCGGATCAAGGACCTCGCCACCAGCGATTGGTGATGCAGGAGCTTCAAGGCTCGTGACGCAAACCACGGGATTGGCCTGACCAGGGCCGGCCTGCCACAGAGCGAGTGGACCCATGATCACCAGAACACCAAACGGGAGCCTGCGCACAAAAACCGTTACGACTGCGCGCAAACTAGGCAGAGGATTCGCTGCGCACCAGCCCCGATGTCTCAACCTTTGGAACACGACCCACTGCTGGAACTCTTAGCGAAAGAGGCTTACCGCCATGGCAACTTCACCCTGGCGTCCGGTCGCAGCAGCAATCACTACGTGAATTGCAAGCCAGTCAGCTTGAGCGGCTCAGGCTTAGCCCTGCTCTGCCCAGCGATGCTGGCTTTAGTGGAAGTCGATGCGGCAGCCGTTGGCGGCCTCACCCTGGGAGCCGATCCGCTCGTGAGTGGCGTCGCGCTTGCTGCCGCCCAGGGAGGACGCTCTCTTGACGCTCTGATCGTGCGTAAGCAAGCCAAAGGCCACGGCACAGGGGCCTGGCTGGAGGGTCCCCTGCCAAAGCAGGGAGCACTCGTCACCGTTCTTGAGGATGTGGTCACGACCGGCGGGTCCTCCATCAAGGCTGTTGAACAACTCCGCGCCGCTGGCTACAGCGTGAATCGGGTGGTGACGATTGTTGACCGTGAAGAGGGAGGGGCTGCTGCGATGCAAGCCGCTGGCCTCGAGTTACACAGCCTGTATCGCCTGGAAGCGGTGGCCGCCAAATCACGAGAGCTTCAAGCATGAGCACGCTGCTTTGGGATCAAACCTTCCCGGTATTGCGACTGGAAGGCAGTGGCAGCCGCACATTCCTTCAAGGTCAGACCAGTGCCGACGTCCAGCAGGCTGAAGAGGGCGATCCCCTCCCGGCCTGCTGGCTTGATGCCACCGGAAGGGTGCAGGCCCTGCTGGAAATCCGAATGGACGCCACAGGCGCTGATGTGCTCGTTCTGACTGGTGCGGTGGACGCCGTTAGCCAAGGGTTCGATCGCGTGATTTTTCCCGCCGACCGCGTTCGTCTCAAAGGAACCCGACAACAACGCCGACAAGAGCTGCTGGTCCAAGGCCAGCCGATCGAGCCAGTCAATGTGTGCTGGACAGGGGATGAGCCGAGCACAAACGATCGCTTCCCCGCCCATGAGGCCGCCAACGCCAACCAACTCGATCGTTGGCGCCTTGACCAGGGATGGCCTCTCAGTGCTGGCGAATTAGATGGAACCACCAATCCCTTTGAGCTCGGCCTCTCTCCCTGGGTGCACCTCAACAAAGGCTGTTACCTGGGGCAAGAAACGGTGGCAAAGCTTGCTTCCAAAGGGGCAGTCAAGCAACAACTACGGAGTTGGCGGGTCCTCTCCAGCGAGCTGCAAGAAAGTGTTCCTCAGCGGGGCACGCTGTTGCGGCGCCAGGGTGAGCGTGCTGGTGTGATCA
>QCUZ01000012.1:0-26978 GCA_003210555.1 Synechococcus sp. AG-683-A03
CTTTGCCGGTTTGGTGGACTTCATTACCTCAGGGCCTGTGGTGGCAATGGTCTGGGAAGGCGATGGTGTGATCACCAGCGCGCGCAAAATGATTGGCGCCACCAAGCCTTTGGAAGCTGAGCCAGGCACCATTCGTGGTGACTTGGCCATCAACATTGGTCGCAATGTGATTCACGGTTCTGATGCACCAGAAACGGCTGCGTTTGAAATTGGGCTTTGGTTCCAGCCTTCTGAATTGAGCGATTGGACGCCCTCTGATCAAGGCTGGCGCGTCGAAGGTTGATGACCTGACGGTCCTTTTGGACCGGAATACCCTCGGGATAACTCTCGGGGGTTTTGTTTTGATCAATCTGGATCACTGGAAACGGTTCCAGCGAAAGGCATGCAAAAGCTCGGACGTATCGGGACTTGCGGATTGGTTCGTGATGGCATCAGCCAATAAATCTGTCGTGATAGCCGCGAGCAAGACTCCATTGCGGTGATGACCGCAGGCCAGCCAAAGCCCAGGGATTGGGCCTTGCCCCAGCAGTGGGCCCTCGTCCGGAGTGCAGGGACGAAATCCCCACCAACGCTCCATTGGTGGCCAGTTCACAGCATCGGGAAGCAGAGCAGCAATCCCTTGGTTGAGACTTTGTTGCCCTTGAGGTGTTAACCCTTCCTTGAAGCCAGCTTCTGGCTCTGAGGTGGCTCCGACGACGACGAGACCATCCTCGCGAGGGACCAAGTAAGTGCCCGGACCGAAAATCACGTGCCTGAGGGCGCCTCTTGGGGTCTGTAGTGACACCATTTGCCCCTTCACTGGAAACACAGGCAATTCAGGAAGAAGCTGGGCGCTCCATGCTCCACTGCAGAGAACGGCCGTCGTGCATTTCAAGGTTGAAAGCAGGCCTTCTGAATCACGGGTTCGAACGCCATGAAGGCGACTGTCATGTTTCAGCAGGTTGAGAACCTCCACCCCTTCCTGAAAGTTCACGCCCCGATCTACGCAAGCACTTTCTAGGGCGCGCATGAGTTGACGGCGATTGTCAATTTGTCCGTCCTGGTCAAACAGCAGGCCGGCCTGCCAGGTCCGTGCGATGCCAGGTAGAAGCTGCTCGAGGCGTTGTCTGTCCAGGGCTTCGCCGAAGGCGGCGGTCGGATAACGATCTCGCTCCTTTGCCTCCTGGAAGGGCACAACAATTCCTGTGGCGCGCAGGCCGCAGGGAAGCCCACTGTCGGCTTCAATCTGTGCCACCCAGCGAGGGATTCGCTCGAGGCTCAGTTGGCCAAGTCGCAAGAGATCGCCTGCTAACCCTTCGGCGTGGGGGGCCAGCATGCCAGCTGCGACAAACCCGGCGGCTTCGTTTCTCCTTCGGCTCAGCACGGTGACGGAACGGCCGCGCCGGGCCAGCTGATGGGCGATGGCCAGGCCCATTAGTCCGCCGCCAAGGATCAGCACTTGCTCATTGCTCATGGTTGATTCGGCAGCTTCACCACGCCAAAGTTCTCCCAACAGGATGGCGTCTCCAGCTCTTCCATAGGATTGGGTTGGTTTGATGGCGCTCAAAGCTGATGGCGGCAACTGCAGCAACGGAACTGGCTTGGGAGGCCGTGATCGGCCTTGAGACCCATGTGCAGTTAGGCACTAACAGCAAGATTTTCACGTCCGCTTCCACTGCTTACGGAGATGACCCCAACACCCATATCGATCCCGTGGTGTGTGGCCTACCAGGCACGCTTCCGGTTTTGAATCGAAAAGTGCTCGAGTACGCCGTTAAGGCCGCGATGGGACTCAACTTGAACATTGCTGAGCACTGCAAATTCGATCGCAAGCAATATTTCTATCCAGACCTCCCTAAGAATTATCAAATCACTCAATACGATCAGCCGATTGCAGAGGAGGGTTGGATTGAGGTGGAAGTTGCAGAGAAAGGCAAAGACACCTACCTGAAAAAAATCGGAATCGAGCGTCTGCATATGGAGGAAGATGCCGGCAAGTTGGTGCACGCCGGAAGTGATCGCTTGGCAGGCTCTACGCATTCGTTGGTGGACTACAACCGAGCGGGTGTGGCCCTCGCCGAGATCGTGAGCAAGCCCGATTTGCGTAACGGCAGGGAAGCGGCGGAATATGCATCTGAGATCCGCCGGATCATGCGCTATTTGGGAGTGAGTGATGGGAATATGCAAGAGGGCTCCCTGCGCTGCGACGTCAACATCTCTGTGCGTCGGGGCCCCGACGCACCCTTCGGCACGAAGGTGGAAATTAAAAATATGAATTCGTTTTCAGCAATCCAGAAGGCTTGCGAATACGAGATTCAGCGTCAGATCAAGGCCTATGAGAGCGGTGAACCGATCGTTCAAGAAACGCGCCTTTGGGATGAGAGCAAACAGCTCACCAAGAGCATGCGAAGCAAGGAGGGAGCCAGCGATTACCGCTATTTCCCTGACCCAGACCTAGGTCCGATTGAGGTGAGTGTGGATCAACGCGAAGCCTGGAGGAGTGAACTTCCTGAGCTGCCATCGGCCAAGCGTCATCGTTATGCCGATGCCCTGGGACTGTCTCAGTACGACGCGCGCGTGCTGACCGACGAACGTTCGATGGCGCAGTATTTCGAAACCGTTGTGTCTGCCGGGGCCGATTCCAAATTGTCAGCAAATTGGATTACTGGTGATATCGCCGCTTACGTCAACAGCAACCGCCTGACCTTCGATGAATTGGCCTTTCGCCCTGAACAGCTCGCCGAGATGGTCAAGCTGATTGATGGCGGCAAGATCAGCGGCAAGATCGCCAAGGAAATTCTTCCTGAGCTTCTTGAAAAAGGTGGTTCCCCCAAGGCGATTGTGGATGAACGTGGACTGGGGATGATCAGTGATCCTGCCGCGATAACCGCGATCGTTGAAGAGCTTCTGGCAGCCCACCCTGATGAGGTAGAGGCATTTCGAGGTGGCAAAAACAAACTGCAGGGTTTCTTTGTGGGTCAGCTCATGAAGAAAACTGGAGGGAAGGCTGATCCGAAATTGGCCAATCAGATTCTGAGCCAAAAGCTCAAAGGCTGATGACTCAGAGCAGTGATATTTCCGGTTTTTGGAATGAGTGGTTGCTGCAAAATCTGAAGAGAGGGTGTGTCGTTGACCAACTCATCCAAAAGGCTCAAGCCTCGCAACATTCTCTGTCGAGTGACTCCGGGACGTCAGCTCACGATTGGTTGTAGTGGTTTCAAGCACCTTTGCCCCGACCTGACCATCGTCCGCGCGGTTGGCGCTGATACTCCCCTGGCTCAGGTGATAGAGCTGCCGTCGTTTCTTTCAAGCAACGAGTGCATGGAGGTCATTAATGCCATCAATGGCGCCTTGCGGCTTTCCACTGTGGCGCCAGGGAGCAAGGATTGCTGCACGAGTCGCACCTGTTATTTGAGTCAAAACTTGCCTCAATTGTCCTCGCAGCTTGATCGTCGCTTTGCCGCTCTTAAAGGGGTTGATCCTCGCTTATCTGAACCAATCCAGGGCTAGAGTTATGACCCTGGTGAATATTTCAAAGAACAAACGGATTGGTTTGCGCCTCACTCCAAGGAATTTGAAGAACACAGTGAGAGAGGTGGTCAGAGAACTTTGACTGTGATGGTCTATCTCAATGCTGTTGAACGAGGTAGTGAGACCTGCTTTAAGCGTCTGGGTCGTTGCTTTACCCCGGTGAGAGGCATGGCTTTGGCCTGGAACAATCTCCTGGCTGATGGCACTCCAAATCCATTTACGCTGCATCAATCGATGCCTGTATTAGAGGGGAATAAGTGGGTGATTGCGAAATGGTTTCGTGCAGAGATGGGGCGCAATGGTTAAATCTCAGGATGAAGTGTTGACATCTTTTTATTTTTTGCTTGAGAAGCATGTGCTAGTGAAGATGAAATATTTGGGATTAGTGTTAACGGTTTTGCTTATAAGTGCCAGCAAGGCTTGGTTGCAATTTTCTTTCATAAGGCATTGATAGTCCTTGTCGATTGGTTTTGGGGTAACTTTAAGGGTCGGATTGATCAGCTAAAGAGATCTGGAAAGCCTTGTCTGGTGTGTTTTCTGAGGACAGCAGCTAGTTTCCACCGGTGCTGGAGTCTTCAGATTAAGCATCATCGGTGATGCCTTCTTCTTTTCTGATTATGTGGTGCTTGATCGAAGAATTTATGCTAAACTAATAAAGAATAAAATTGAGATTAAATATAGCCTGCTCGGCAAGCGTTTGGCATCCCAATGGTTGTTGCTTGCTCTTCATTTTTGCCTAGATTCAATTACGGTTCGCCCGTCTGGAGCGATTATTACCACAGTTAGTACGGTGGGATTGTCTCCGGATTCTTCCCATCCAGGTCTCCCTCCATAAATTGTGAACTCCATTCCTGAGGTATTGGATCGCGTGATGCAAGGATTTCTTGCTGCCGTTTGAAACATGCAGCTGCTTGGTCTGTATTGAGAAAGGCCGCCGTTGAGTGCAATAGCGGTGCCTCGGGCAAGATTGATAGCGCGCTTGGCTGCGAATGGATCGGTGGTGGATGAAGGTGAGTTTTTAGCATCGCCACCAGTAGGAATGCACCGGACTGCTGATGAGGTGATGTCACTATTACTCTCCGCGATCAAGGCTCCGCTTGAGCGATCAAAGCAGTCAAATGCCATTGGAGCGGCTTGTGCAAAGGCGGCAGGAGCGGCGAGAAAAGCAGCACTACCGAAGGTGAGAGCGGAAAGGAAGCGTAGTGAGGAAGTCATGGTTCAGAGGTGTGAGGTGGCCCCTGTTGGGCATGAATTCAGCATCTCATTTTCCATTGGATCGTGTGATGAGCGGCATCACTGCCTCATGTGATGCTGGTCACAAGAGATTTTTTGATGTGAAGATGAGGAGTCCGGGAAGAAGTTTTAAAGGTATAGGTCGTTGCGCTTTTTTTAAATGGTCTAAGTATTTGGGGGTTTAGCTTCTTATTTTGGGTGATTAGGTCTCTTGCTAATTATGCTAGGGCATTGGAAAAGGGCCTAAAGGCCCTGTTGAGCTTTGAAGTGGATTTAAAAGAGGCCAACATCGCTTTTGACATTAGTGTGAACGTTGGTATTCCGTCGATTGCTCCAGCGTCGGTTGTCAGAGTGTCGAGTGTCAAAGCGTTGGTTGTTCCAACGTTGATTGTTGGTGCGTTGGCTGTAGCGCTGATTCTGATTAAAGGCGTTGTTATACCGACGACTGTCGTAGCGACGATTGTCTTGGTTGTAGGAGCCAACGGCGGAGCCGTTGTAAGAACCGACGGTATTGCCGGAATTGGATGTATTGCCGGAGTTAATTCCACCGATGGAGTTTCCGTGTCCGCAGATGGTTCCATTGCCTGAGCATCCATTGCCTGCAGTTTCTGCAAAGGCTGCAATGGGAGAAGCGGAGATTCCGAGGCTGGCGATAGCGAGTGCAAGCGAGATTGATTTAAACATGATGGATTGTGTGAGGAGCTCAGGAGTGTTTTCCTGATGACTTAATGATGATTTGGTGGCGATCTTTTTGCTGTGATTTGGATCGTCGTTAGCTGTGAGATTGATCACAGATGACTTTCCCCAAATAAAAGCCCTCCTGTTGATGGGGAGGGCTTATGAGGTGTATTGAAGGTCGATCAGGATTAATAATTTATTTTTGAATAATTTTTCTTGATGGCGTTAGCGTTTTGAACTGTGTGATTGCTGCATATTTGCCAGTTTTGGGTGTTGCGGTCTTATTTATTCCGTTTTTGTTTCCTAGTGCTTTCCTTATGTGAGTGACTGATTTGGGGGTGGGTGTTTCGATGAATTTTTTAGCTTTCTTGGCTTTGGTCTTTTTGGAGTGAAGGTTTTGGAGCCCTTTCAGGGTTCCAGGTCTGATGTAGACCGTAGATTTAGGCCTTGTAAGGCGTGGGAATGTGGTGAGAGGGGGCCGCACGGTTGTGTTGCCAGAGTCTGAGGTATTTCCTGAATTAGAGGTGTTGCCGGAATTGGATGCGTTGCCGGAGCCGATGTCTCCGACTCCATTCCCGTCGCCACAGATGGTTCCCATGCCATCGCAGCGATCGCCGTTGTGGATCTCGGTGACGTTGTTGCTGACGTCTCCGCGGTCATAGGTGCCGAAGAGGGCCCGAAATCCTTCCTGAACCGCAGCACCAATGACGATTTCACCGATGCTGGGGCCTTGGGGTTGTTGCTGATGAATGGAGACATTGGCCTCTGCCTGGGCATTCATCGGGTCCTGTTCCATGGGAAGGATCTCCTGGTGAGATGTTTGTAGTCCCAGTTCAGGAATGGGAAGGCAGGTCATCGCTGGTGTTGTTAGGTCTGCGGCACTTCGTGCGATCAAGGCTCCGCTTGAGCGATCAAAGCAGTCAAATGCCATCGGAGTGGCTTGTGCAAAGGCGGCAGGAGCGGCGAGAAAAGCAGCACTACCGAAGGTGAGAGCGGAAAGGAAGCGTAGTGAGGAAGTCATGGTTCAGAGGTGTGAGGTGGCCCCTGTTGGGTATGAATTCAGCATCTCGTTTTCCATTGGATCGTGTGATGAGCGGCATCACTGCCTCATGTGATGCTGGTCACAAGAGATTTTTTGATGTGAAGATGAGGAGTCCGGGAAGAAGTTTTAAAGGTATAGGTCGTTGCGCTTTTTTTAAATGATCTAAGTATTGGGGGGTTTAGCTTCTTATTTTGGGTGATTAGGTTTCTTGCTAATTATGCTAAGGCATTGGAAAAGGGCCTAAAGGCCCTGTTGAGCTTTGAAGTGGATTTAAAAGAGGCCAACATCGCTTTTGACATTAGTGTGAACGTTGGTATTCCGTCGATTGCTCCAGCGTCGGTTGTCAGAGTGTCGAGTGTCAAAGCGTTGGTTGTTCCAACGTTGATTGTTGGTGCGTTGGCTGTAGCGCTGATTCTGATTAAAGGCGTTGTTATACCGACGACTGTCGTAGCGACGATTGTCTTGGTTGTAGGAGCCAACGGCGGAGCCGTTGTAAGAACCGACGGTATTGCCGGAATTGGATGTATTGCCGGAGTTAATTCCACCGATGGAGTTTCCGTGTCCGCAGATGGTTCCATTGCCTGAGCATCCATTACCTGCAGTTTCTGCAAAGGCTGCAATGGGAGAAGCGGAGATTCCGAGGCTGGCGATAGCGAGTGCAAGCGAAATTGATTTAAACATGATGGATTGTATGAGGAGCTCAGGAGTGTTTTCCTGATGACTTAATGATGATTTGGTAGCGATCTTTTTGCTGTGATTTGGATCGTCGTTAGCCGTGAGATTGATCACAGAGAGTTCTGTGTAGGCATGTAGAAAGTATTCTGATAGGCAAGTTAGTCCTTTGCTCTTAGCGCGGATGCTCGCAGAATGTGCGATCACAGTTCAATAAGCGGACCTTCTTGATGTAATGACCAATTCAGCCGCAAGAAGTCATTGTGGTTTCGAATTAATTATTAATTGCTGTGTAAGTTTGAGCCTCTATAAGTTTAGTCTGCCTTGGCCTTTCAAAGCATCTTGGAGACCTGGCCTTCCCATTCATTGGGTTCGCCACTGTTGTTAATAATTTGATCCGCTAGCTGTCGCTTGCGTTCGAGTGGCCATTGGGTCTCGATGCGTCTTTTGGCTTCAATGGCAGAAAGGCCATTGCGGGCCATAAGCCGGTCTTGTTGTTGTTTGTCCGAGCAGGACACCACCCACACTTCAGTGCATAACTTCTCCATCCCCTCCTCGAACAGCAGGGGAATGACGAGTGCTATACAAGAAGATTTTGACAACAGTTCAATGTCTCGTTCAATGCGTTCTTGGACGATCGGGTGAATCAGTTGTTCAAGCCACACTCGTTCGACTAGATCATTGAACACAATTTGTGCGAGGGCTTGTCGATCGATCTGTTGGGATGCTGCATTGCCTTCACTTCTGCTCTTTTGAGTGAGTTGGACTAAAGCGCCATAGCGCTCAATCACGATCCCTGTTGCTTGGGTCCCGGGAGCGAGTGCTTCGTGGGAATAAACATCAGCATCGAGGACAGGGAGCCCTTGGTTGAGTAAGTACCTGCCAACGCTGCTTTTGCCACTAGCAATCCCACCCGTTAGGCCGATGCGCCTTTGTCGTCCTTCCCAGCGCTTCAATCCACCCAAAGGAAATGTCTACATCTCAAGAAATTATGGCTTTGCCGTTTTTGTAGGAGATGGCCGATGCCGTCGTAAAAAGCGTAGATAGAGCGCCTCGGTTGGCCTTGCATCCTGATCAATGACGCCATCTGTGACCTGGGCTCCAGTTTCTGGAGGAATCACTGCGCCCTCTGGCTTCCAGGCGGCTGGCCTAAGCGCGGGTCTCAAGCCATCCAGAAAGGCTGACCTCTCCCTTTTGCTGGCACCAGAGGCTGCGGTCTGCGCCGGCACCTTCACCACATCCATCGTCCGCGCCGCCTGCGTGGATCTTTGTGCTGATCGTCTGCAGGTGACGTCTGGTCGTGTTCGTGCGGTGGTGACCAATTCCGGACAGGCCAATGCCTGTACAGGCGATCGGGGCTTGGTCGACAGTCTCCGAATCACGCAAGCAGTGGCCGATCGTTTGGGCTTCACCCAGGACCAAGTGTTGATTTGCTCCACCGGGGTGATCGGTGTGCCGATCGCGATGGATCCACTCCTTGCAGCGGTGGATCCTTTGGTGAACGCCTTAGCTCCGGATGGTGGAGGTGCGGCTGCTCAGGCCATCCTCACGACGGATCTAGTGGAAAAGCAGATCGCCCTCGAAACTGAGTTGGGAGGGCGCCGTGTACGGATTGGCGGGATGGCGAAGGGGTCCGGGATGATTCACCCCAACATGGCCACGATGCTTGGCTACCTCACCTGTGATGTCGCTGTGCCCTGTGACCTGTGGCAAGACATGGTTTGTCGGGCGGTGAATCGTTCTTTTAACTCCATTACTGTTGATGGTGACACCAGCACCAATGACACCTTCTTGGCCTTCGCGGCAGGAGATTCGCTTCCAGAGGATCAGCTGGAGGCGTTGGAGGAGGGGCTGACCTTGGTGGCCCAGCATTTGGCTCGCTCGATTGCTCGGGATGGCGAGGGCGCCACCTGCCTGATGGAAGTGCAGGTGGAGGGCACCGATTTAGAGGCGGAGGCGCGACAGATCGCGCGCACCATTTGTGGCTCGTCGTTGGTCAAAACGGCGGTTCATGGCAGGGATCCGAATTGGGGACGCATCGTGGCGGCAGCCGGTCGTGCTGGTGTGACGTTTTCTGCTGAGGCCGTGGCCCTTTGGATTGGACCGCATCAGCTGATGTCAGAGGGACAGCCATTGCCATTCGACCGGGCTGCAGCGTCGGCGTATCTCAGTGAACGCGCTTGCGGCCTTTATCTGGTGGATGACACGGTGCAGATTCGCTTGTCTCTTGGTGATGGCGCCGGTCAGGGAATTGCCTGGGGATGCGATCTTTCGGATCAGTACGTTCGTATTAATGCCGACTACACCACCTGAGGCCTGGACATCGCTGCGAGGATGGTTGAGCTGAGGAGGACTTACAAGATGCCCGCTGAGACCAATGCCTCCACGGTGAAGCCCAAGCGTCAGGCACGTCCGCGATTCTGGGTTGGACCTCTGGTTGCAGGGGCGTGCTTCGCGCTTGGTTACGGCATCACACAGCGGTTTGTTTTGATCCGATCTGGATTGCAGGCATCTGAACCGCAGTCTTTTAGAGCACGGGCATTTCCAGGGGAAAGCCTTGAGGCGCTAAGGCTGCGCCATGGAGAAACTGGTTCCCTTGAGGCTGATGTTGCAGCCAAAGAATTGATTGATGCGAAAGCATCCAAACAGGCCAATGAGCTGAAGCAGGCCGAGCTTGCGAAGCAATTGGAGCAGCGCAAAGCCAAAGAGGAGGCCGAGCGCATTGCTGCGGCAGCAATCGAGCGTGATCGCAGTCAGCAAGCCGTTGTGGATGCAGCTCGTCCAATTGAGGACATGCCAACGCTGAATGAAACGACTCTGTTTGAAACCGGTGCTCCCACTGAGTGGATCGACTCAGAGCGGCCTCTGGAGGCCCCAAATGCTGCAACCGAGGGGGACCCTGCGTTGACCCAGCCGACTCCCGCGGCAGAGCTGGAAGCTCCAGTGATGGTGGAGTCGGTCGTTGTCGAACCCGAATCGGTTGAGCCTGAGCTCTTCTTCATCCCACTAGAGGCTCCTCTCGCTCCTTGATCGAACGTCGCTGATCGGGGGCCGAATCTGCCACAGTTCAAGGGTTGAAGCGATTGGCCATGACCTCCCGAGATGCTCTGCTCAGAGCGGCGATGCATCGTGTGCTCGCTCGGATGGGTCACGGCGTGGCCGATGCCGCCGCAGGATTTGCGGTATTGGTGCAAGACGCGCCCGATCGCGTTCGCCAGGAATGGGATTTGTTTCAGGAAGAAGTGAAGGCTGAAGCGGAGAGGCTTGATCGCGAAAACGGAGGACGGGGCGTGGATGCGCAGTCCTCCCCTGGGTCATCTGTTGATGAGGAAAGCTTGCAGACCAAGATCGACCAACTGCGATCTCGGGTTGCTGAACTAGGGATTCGAATGGAGGATCGATTGTGATCCTATTCAGTCGCTTGAAGGCCCTGCTGCGAAGAGGGTTCCGAGGATTGCGTATTTGGCGTGCTGTTCTGACCCTGCTGTTTTTCCTGTGGTGGGATGCCAGAGCCTTCAGCTATCCGGGTGGTCCAACTCCGGAACGTCGGGAATCTCGCCAGCAGTTGCGTGCCCGTTGGCTGACCCAGGAGCTGCTTCAGCTTGGATCGGCGTTTATCAAGCTCGGTCAGTTGCTGTCGGCTCGACCTGATGTCTTGCCAGCTGGTTGGGTTTCTGAATTAGCGGCACTGCAGGACCGTGTGCCCTCTTTTTCCTTTGACCGTGCCCAGTCTGTTCTTGAGGAGGAGCTTGGTGCCCGCTGTGCAGAAATCATTGACCTAGACGAGCAACCCATCGCGGCGGCTTCCTTGGCCCAGGTGCATCGGGCAAGTCTTCGCAGTGGTCGCCAAGTGGTGCTGAAGATTCAGCGCCCCGGATTGGAGACTGTGTTTCGGCTGGATCTTGAAGTGATGCAGCAGGTGGCTTCTGTGCTTCAACGGCATCCCAAATGGGGACGTGGGCGCGACTGGGTGGCGATGGCACAGGAATGCAGGCGTGTGTTGCTTCGAGAGCTTGATTTCCGTCTGGAAGCTCAGCACGCAGCCAGGTTTCGACAGCAGTTTCTCGATGATCCGAACATCCGCGTGCCTGGGGTGATCTGGGAGCTCAGCACCAGGCGCGTGCTGTGTCTCGACTACTTACCAGGGATCAAGATCAACGATCGGTCGGCTCTCCTCAGCGCTGGTATCAATCCCTCCAAGGTGGCTGAGATCGGCTCGGCTAGCTATCTGCAGCAACTCGTACGCTACGGCTTTTTTCATGCAGATCCCCATCCAGGGAATTTGGCGGTGGCGGCCGATGGAGCGCTGATTTACTACGACTTCGGGATGATGGGACAACTTTCCGAGCGCTTACGCAGGCGTTTGGGGGGGATGGTGAGAGCTGCCGCTGCAAGGGATGCTGCGTCTCTTGTTGATGAGATGCAAGCGGCGGGAGTGATCGCCACGGGGGTTGATGTGGGGCCTGTGCGCCGCCTAGTGCGTCTCATGTTGAAGGAGGCGCTAACTCCGCCCTTCAGCAGCTCCGTGATTGAAAAACTATCGGGCGATCTGTATGAGCTGGTGTACGGGCAGCCGTTTCGCTTGCCTGTAGAGCTGATCTTTGTGATGCGTGCTCTTTCCACCTTTGAAGGGGTGGGCAAAAGTCTTGATCCCGGCTTTAGCCTTGTGGCGATTGCCAAGCCCTATCTGCTGCCGCTCATGACTTCCAGTGGATCCGGCTCCAATGATCTTTTGAATGAATTTGGGCGTCAGGTCGGAGCCCTGAGCTCAAGGGCTGTAGGCCTGCCTCGTCGCTTGGATGAAAGCCTGGAGCGCCTAGAGCAAGGGGATCTGCAACTCCAGATCCGCATGGGTGAATCAGACCGTCAATTCCGGAGAATGGTGACGGCTCAGCATTCGATCGGTCAATCGGTTTTGCTTGGCGGCCTTGCCGTGGCAGCGGCCTTGATGGGTGCCAGCTCTAGGCCCCTGTGGGCCTTGCTCCCCCTCGGTGCGGCTCTCCCTGTTGGGATGGGCTGGTTGAAGCTGCAAGTGAAACTTCGCCGTGATGGACGGATTGAGAATTTGTCTGGAACTGACCGTGCGTCTTAAATATGATCTATCTGCTTGCGGCCTTTTGTTTGTGTCGAACTAATTAGATTGCTCTTGGGGATTGCTTCAGCTGGTTGATTTTTGGGCAATAGCCATTGAGTACTTCTAGGGCTTCTTCAAGCTTTTCTGATTCGAAATTGCGCCCGCCATTCACTGATTTCCATGGCCCGCCGTCTTTTTCCCACTTAGCGGTGTAATCAACGCAATCTCCTAATACTCTCCAGCTATTGCTGCGTGGTCCCGAGGGACGCCCTCTCACAAACACAGAGGGCATCTGGACACATCGTCTGAGGATGCCTTGCCCAGTGCATTGAAACGTTCCTGGCCTCCAGTAACTACGTGTTCCTGGATCTTGATAGTGATAGGTGTATTGCCATGATAAGTAACGTCCATATTTATTTTTATTCTTTACTGCAACGACTGAATTAGGAAAAAAATAACTAATCGTTCCATCTCTTCTTATGTGAGCCACGGCACCGCTAGGCGTTGGAAGCCCAAACCTGTCAACACTTTTTGATGTTGTAATTGGAGAAATTCCGTCCGTTTGAGCTTCAACGCAACCTAGATAATCGGATGCCTTAAGGCACTTTTCATGTACGTCCTCTGAAACTTCGGCAGCTGCCCAAGCTGGGGAATGCATGGTCAGAGGAATCAACACCGCAAGGAGTGGTCCTGCGAAGACTGACCGGCTGATGGCAAAGCTCTTAAATAACAAAGAATCAGGCATTAGTCGCGACCCCGTGGCCCTTGGCCGGTTGCCCCGGCATACACCGCTTGATTGCCCAGCTCGTCCTCAATTCGCAGAAGCTGGTTGTATTTGGCGACCCGCTCGCTGCGGCTCAGAGAGCCAGTTTTGATCTGGCCTGCGCGAGTGGCGACGGCTAAATCAGCAATGGTTGTGTCTTCCGTTTCTCCGCTTCGGTGGCTAATCACGCTGGTGTAACCAGACCGACCGGCTAGGTCGATGGCTTGAAGCGTTTCCGTCAGTGAGCCAATTTGATTCACTTTGATCAGGATTGAATTGGCGGTATTGGCATCAATCCCGCGCTGCAGACGTTTGGTATTCGTGACAAACAGGTCATCTCCAACGAGCTGCACACGTTTGCCGAGGCGCTCGGTGAGTAAGGCCCAACCTTCCCAGTCGTCTTCTGCTAACCCGTCCTCAATCGAAATGATCGGGAAACGATTCACGAGTTGTTCCAGCTGGTCCACCATCTCGGCACTGGAATAGCTGCCGCCACTGAAGGCATAGCGGCCATCGCTGTAAAACTCGGTGCTCGCGACGTCGAGCGCAAGCGAAATTTGCTCGCCTGGCTTGTAACCAGCTTTCTCGATGGCCTGGACCAGCACTTCTCCGGCTTCCTCATTGCCCAGATCAGGAGCGAAGCCGCCCTCATCACCCACCGAGGTGCTCATGCCTCGTTCGCTGAGCAAATTCTTCAGGGTGTGGAACACCTCCGTGCCCATCCGCAGCGCCTCTCTGAAATTGGGAGCGCCGTGCGGAACAAGCATGAATTCTTGGAAATCCAAATTGTTGGCAGCATGGGCGCCCCCATTAATCACATTCATCAAAGGCACAGGTAGCAGCGTTGCCATTGGCCCTCCCAGATAGCGATAGAGGGGCAGGCCTAGACCGTTGGCAGCGGCGCGAGCCGTTGCCATGCTCACCGCGAGGATGGCATTGGCGCCCAGGCCAGATTTGTTGTCGCTGCCGTCAAGTTCGAGCATGGCTGCGTCCACGCTGCCTTGATCGAGAGCCGACAGACCGCAGAGCGCGGGCGCAATCCGCTCTTCGATGTGATCCACGGCCTTGGTCACGCCCTTACCCATGTAACGGTCGCCACCGTCCCTTAGCTCGTGGGCTTCATGGGCCCCGGTGCTGGCTCCACTGGGAACAATGGCGCGGCCACTGGCACCGCCTTCCAGCAAGACCTCTGCTTCCACCGTGGGGTTTCCACGGGAATCCAAGACCTCCCTGGCCACGATGGTGTCGATGACGAGATCGAGAGAATCGAGCACGGGCGGTGGAGACAAGACTGAATAGATCCTATGGAACGCCCCCTGCCACGTCTCATTGTGTTTTGGCAGCATGTGGAAAGATCAGGCGGAATCAGCAACATGCGCATGCTTCACACCATGCTCAGAGTGGGCGATTTGGAGCGATCAATCCGCTTTTACACCGAGGTTTTGGGGATGCAACTGCTGCGTCGTAAGGACTACCCCTCCGGTCGCTTCACGCTTGCGTTTGTGGGATATGGCGATGAGCGCGATAACACCGTTCTCGAGCTGACCCATAACTGGGACACCGAGGACTACGCCCTTGGTGATGGCTATGGCCACATTGCTCTTGGTCTTGATGACATCTATTCCGCTTGCACTGCGATTGCAGAAAAAGGAGGCCGGGTTGTCCGTGAACCTGGTCCGATGAAACATGGCAACACCGTGATTGCTTTCGTGGATGATCCGGATGGCTACAAGGTGGAACTCATTCAGCTGTCCTCCCGATCAGACGCGGCCTAATCACGCCTCAATCCAATGACTTCCACCTCACGCACCAGCTTTGAGCCTCTAAGCAGCCTGACGTCAGAACCTGATCGTTTCAGTGACGATGCTTGGGAGCTGTTGCTGTCTGGGCAGGATGTGGCTCGTCGTTGGCGTCATCAGGATCTCGATGTTGAGCATCTTTTGCAGGTGCTCTTTAGCGATGAGCGCTATCGGCGTGTCGCCGGGGCCTTGCCACTGCCGATTGACCGGCTGCTCGATCAACTCGAGGGTTTTCTGGCTGAACAGCCCATGGCTCGCGGCGAGGATTTGTTCGTGGGAGAGGATCTCGAATCTTTGTTGGAGGAGTCGGATCGGGTGCGCTCACTTTGGGGCTCCCGTTTGATCGATGTGTCCCATCTCTTGATCGCGATGGGGCGCGACCCTCGCGTCGGCGCAGAGTTATTCGCTCAATTCGGACTGCCCGCTGATCGGCTTGAAGCAGAACTGACCCGTGCTCCTGATCGCTCACCATCAAGCGTTGTCGCGCCGCCTGCCCCAAGGCCTCGACCTCCTTCGGCCTCTGCTGCTCCTGCGTCAATGCCACCAGCGAAGGTGCCACCAGCGCAGATGCCTCCATTGCAACAGCCTTCAGTTGAACAACCATCAGCTCAACAGCCTTCAGCTCAGCTTCAGCAAGGTCAAACGACTGCATTCCCTCAGCCGCAGGGTGATGGAATTGACCGCTCTGTTGAGCTGGTCAACGAGCCGACAGCGTTGGAGAGCTATGGCCGCGATCTCACGGCTGCTGCGGCTGCTGGACTGCTTGATCCAGTGATCGGTAGGGACGGGGAAATTCGCAGCTTGATCAAGGTGCTGTCGCGACGCGGCAAAAACAACCCCGTTTTGATTGGTGCGCCTGGCGTGGGTAAGACCGCGGTCGCAGAACTCCTGGCGCAACGGATCGTTGCTGGTGAGGTGCCCGAATCGCTGCAGGGCTTGCGGCTTGTCGCCCTCGATGGTGGTGCCTTGATCGCTGGAGCCAAGTTCCGCGGTCAGTTCGAGGAACGCCTTCGGGCTGTTCTCGATGAGGTGAGCGATCCGGAAGCGGCCGTTGTGCTGTTCATTGATGAACTTCACACCATGGTGAACAGTGATCGATCCAGTGCAGATGCGGCCAGTTTGCTGAAACCTGCCCTGGCACGCGGGGAGTTGCGTTGTATCGCCGCCACCACTCCAGAGGACTATCGCCGCACTGTGGAGAAGGATCCGGCTTTGAACAGGCGCTTTCAGAAGGTGCCAATTCAGGAGCCATCGATTGAACTCAGTGTGGAGATCCTCCGTGGATTGAAGGAGCGATATGAGTTGCACCATGGGGTCACCATTACCGATGAGGCGGTGATGGCGGCAGCACGGTTGGCCGATCGCTACATCAGCGATCGCTGTTTGCCGGATAAGGCGATCGATTTGATCGATGAAGCTGCCGCTCAGTTGAAAATGGACGTGACCTCCAAGCCTCAGGTGGTGGAGGATGCCGAGGCTGATCTCCGCCGCGTGGAGTTGGCGGTTCTCGCCGCGGAGCAGGCACCGGAAGGGGAACGGGTTCAGCTCCAGCGCAATCGTCTTGAGGCGTCTAACCGGCTGAGTCAGCTCCGGGAGCGTTGGCAGGCGGAACGAGAGCAGTTGGAGGAGTTGCGTCAGTTGCTTCAGGACGATGAAGACCTCCGCCATGCAATTGCCGAAGCAGAGCGGGATGGAAATTTGGAGGAGGCTGCCCGTCTTCAGTACGACCAGCTGCATCGCGTTCAGCAACGCCGCGCTGATCTTGAACAATCGCTGAATGAGGCACAGGAGGAAGGGTCTGCCCTGTTGCGAGAACAGGTGGAAGCGGCTGACATCGCCGATGTGGTGGCCCGTTGGACGGGGATTCCGATCCAGCGCCTTCTTGCTGGCGAGCGTCAAAAGCTGTTGGAACTGGAGCAGCGTCTGGCCGAACGTGTGATTGGTCAGCCAGAGGCGGTGCAGGCTGTGGCCGCGGCCATTCGTCGTGCCCGTGCTGGCATGAAAGATCCACGCCGTCCGGTGGGCTCATTCCTGTTTTTAGGGCCGACTGGTGTGGGCAAGACCGAGCTAGCAAAAGCGCTTGGAGCTCTGTTGTTCGACGAGGAGGAGGCACTCGTTCGCCTCGATATGAGTGAGTTCATGGAGCGCAATGCAGTGGCGCGTTTGCTTGGTGCGCCTCCGGGGTATGTGGGCTACGAGGAGGGCGGTCAACTCACCGAGGCTGTTCGTCGTCGTCCCTATGCGCTGTTGCTGCTGGATGAGGTGGAGAAAGCCCATCCAGATGTGTTCAATGTGCTGCTCCAAGTCCTGGACGATGGACGGCTCACCGACTCGCAGGGCAGGACCGTTGACTTCCGCCACACCGTGGTGGTGATGACCAGCAATCTGGCCAGTAGGGCCATTCTCGATTCGGCCAGACAAGCTCAATCGGGGGATGAGGCCGGAGCCGCTCAGGCGCTGACCACCGCCGTGGACGATGCGTTGGCCCACCATTTCAGACCAGAATTTTTGAATCGGATTGATGAAGTGATTCGCTTCCGTCCCCTTGGTGTGGAAGACCTGGAACGGATTGTGCGTTTGCAGCTTGCTGATTTAGCCCACTTGCTCGCTGAACAGGGCCTTGAACTCCGTGTGGATGATGCTGTGGCGAATGATCTGGCGACCTTGGGCTACGAGCCTGAATATGGCGCCAGACCGTTGCGTCGCGTCCTGCGCCGTCGCTTAGAAAATCCGCTGGCGACCGAATTGCTTGAGGAGCGGTTTAACGGGGCTCAGGTGGTTCGGGTGTACTCAGGAGACACCTCGACAGAACCGTTTCGTTTCGAGGCTGAATGATCGGTTGATAAGCGTCCAGTAGGATGCTTGTTTGCCGTCACGTGCCCAAGGCACCGGCGTCAGTTCCGGCATCGCAAGATTCGTGACCAGCCCTACTTCCGAGGACACCGAAACAGCTTCCCCGCAAACACCGGCTGAAACAGGCCGAAGGGGTGGTTTTTTAGCTGCCACTTTCGAAGAGCTGAAGCTGGTGGTCTGGCCTAGTCGTCAGCAGTTATTCAGTGAATCAGTGGCTGTGATCTTGATGGTGAGCCTCTCGGCCGCGGCCATTTCAGCCCTCAGCCGTTTTTACGGTTGGGCTGCCTCTCAGGTGTTCCGTTGATCTGTTGCTTTTTCAACTGATCGCATTTGTCCCAATTGTTCGTCCGCATCCGTGTCTGACCTCGATACCACCCAGCAGGAGAGCACCGAGGTGCTTGATCTGCCAGCACCCAATGAGGGGGAGGACGGCACGCTTGAGTCGATGCCTGCACGCACATCTGTCGCCCGTTGGTACGCGGTGCAGGTGGCTTCAAGCTGTGAGAAAAAGGTGAAGGCCACCCTCGAGCAGCGTGCCGTCACGCTCGGGGTTAGCAATCGCATCCTTGAGATCGAAATTCCCGAGACACCAGCGATAAAAGTCAAAAAAGACGGCAGTCGTCAATCCACCGAGGAGAAGGTGTTTCCGGGTTACGTGCTGGTCCGGATGGTCCTGGATGAAGACACGATGATGGCGGTGAGAAGCACGCCAAACGTCATCAATTTTGTTGGTGCTGAAGACCGTCGTGCCACCGGTAAGGCCCGTGGTCACATCAAGCCCCGCCCTTTGAGTCGTTCTGAGGTGGATCGCATTTTCAAGCGCGCAGCCGAGAAGAAGACTGTTGTCAAAGTCGATCTCGCAGAGGGCGACCAAATTCTTGTTACTGCAGGCCCTTTCAAAGACTTCCAAGGCGAGGTCATCGAAGTGTCTGGGGAACGCAGCAAGCTCAAAGCGCTGTTATCGATCTTTGGTCGAGAAACCCCAGTCGAGCTTGAGTTTTCTCAAATCAGTAAACAGAACTGATTCACGCGGCGGCCGTCTCCTGCGGAGGACGGCCTTAGAGATGGTTCGCCATTTCGCCGCACCGCCCTCCGGGGCCGGTGATCCGCAGATGTTTAACTCCGCTTGCCGATGGCCAAGAAAGTCGTAGCTGTGATCAAGCTGGCCCTTCAGGCCGGCAAAGCCAACCCCGCACCGCCGGTGGGCCCTGCCCTCGGTCAGCACGGGGTCAACATCATGGCGTTCTGCAAGGAGTACAACGCTCGCACCCAGGACAAGGCCGGATACGTGATTCCGGTTGAAATTTCGGTCTTCGAAGACCGCAGTTTCACCTTCATCACGAAAACCCCTCCTGCCTCGGTTCTGATTACCAAGGCCGCTGGAATTCAAAAGGGTTCCGGTGAGTCCGCTAAGGGCAGTGTTGGCTCCATCAATCGCTCCCAACTTGAGGAGATCGCCAAGACCAAGCTCCCCGACCTCAACTGCTCCAGTGTTGAGTCGGCGATGCGCATCATCGAAGGCACCGCCCGCAACATGGGTGTTGCCGTTAGCGACTGAACGCCCAGCGTTCGTTGTTTGTTCCATTCACTGATTTCGGGGGAGGCCTCAGCGCCGCTTGAACCCCACACCTGTCATGCCAAAACTTTCCAAACGCCTGGCCAGTCTCGTTACCAAAATCGAGGACCGTGCCTACCAGCCTCTTGAAGCCATTCAGTTGGTCAAGGAAAACGCCACAGCCAAATTCGACGAAACCATGGAGGCGCATGTGCGCCTTGGTATCGATCCCAAGTACACCGACCAGCAACTGCGTACAACAGTCGCTCTTCCTCAGGGAACGGGACAAACAGTTCGTATCGCGGTGATTACCCGCGGTGAAAAAGTGGCTGAGGCCAAGGCCGCCGGCGCTGAGCTTTCTGGTGATGAGGACCTTGTTGAGGCCATCTCCAAGGGCGAAATGAATTTCGACCTTCTGATCGCGACCCCGGACATGATGCCGAAGGTGGCCAAGTTGGGCCGTGTTCTTGGTCCACGGGGTTTGATGCCTAATCCCAAAGCCGGAACCGTTACCACCGATTTGGCGTCTGCGATTCAGGAATTCAAGGCAGGCAAGCTTGAATTCCGTGCAGATCGTACGGGCATCGTGCACGTTCGCTTTGGCAAAGCGAGTTTCACGGCTGAGGCCTTGCTGGAAAACCTCAAGACCTTGCAGGAAACCATTGATCGCAACAAGCCCAGTGGCGCTAAGGGGCGTTACTGGAAAAGCTTGTATGTCACATCCACAATGGGACCTTCTGTCGAAGTTGATATCGCTTTACTGCAGGACATCGAGCAGGACGGTTAAACACAGTGATGTAAGTTTATGGACTGGCAATTGCCAGTCCACGGGCACGCGCCCGGCCTAAGACAGCAGGTTGTTCCATCTCAACAGCGTTGAGCATGTTTCATAAGCCCTGCCGAGGAAAATGCGACGATTTTTTCCCATTGGGTTGGATCGACACGCGGCCTCGTCTCCCTCGGGAGCACTGAATCGTCCGCGTGTCCAGCTTGTTCCTCCGATCTAATCCCTATGGGCCGCACTCTGGAGAGCAAGCAACAGATCGTCGAGGAGCTTAAAAAGCTTCTTGGCGAGGCCGAAATGGCACTGGTCCTGGATTATCAGGGTCTCTCCATCAAGGAAATGTCTGATTTGCGGACTCGTCTGCAAGCCAGCAACGGCGTGTGCAAGGTGACAAAAAACACCTTGATGCGTCGTGCCATTGATGGCGACAGTGTCTGGTCAAGCCTCGACTCTCTTCTGACTGGCACCAACGCTTTCATCCTGATTAAGGGTGATGTTGGCGGTGCTTGTAAAGCTGTTCAAGCTTTCCAGAAAGAGACGAAAAAATCCGAGACCAAGGGCGGCCTTTTCGAAGGCAAGCTTCTGTCTCAGGACGAGATCAAAGCTATTGGGGAGCTTCCCTCCAAGGAAGTGCTCATGGCCCAGATCGCCGGCGCCATCAACGCAGTTACCACCAAGGTTGCTGTGGGTGTCAACGAGGTTCCATCCGGTCTTGCAAGAGCGCTCAAGCAGCACGCCGATAGCGGCGAAAGCTGAACGTCTTCGACCTCACTTTTTTTTCCTGATCTGTTGCTGATTCCCAATCATGTCTGCAAAAACCGACGAAATTCTTGAATCACTGAAAAAGCTCTCATTGCTTGAAGCTTCCGAGCTTGTCAAGCAAATCGAGGACGCTTTTGGTGTGTCTGCTGCTGCATCTGCTGGTGTAGTGATGGCTGCCCCTGGCGCTGCCGGTGGTGGTGAAGCGGCTGAAGAGAAAACCGAATTTGATGTTGTGCTGGAAAGCTTTGATGCTGCCGCCAAGATCAAAGTGCTCAAGGCTGTTCGCGAAGCCACAGGTCTCGGCCTGGGTGACGCTAAGGCCATGGTCGAGGCTGCTCCAAAGTCCATCAAGGAAGGCGTTTCCAAGGATGACGCTGAAGCCTTGAAAAAGGCCATCGAAGAAGTGGGTGGCAAGGTCACAATCAAGTGATCTGTTGGAGCCCCTGCTGCTAAGCAACGGGGCTCAACCCAATCAATTCTCTCGAGCCGGTTCTCTGAACCGGCTTTTTTATGGCGTAAAAAGTTCCGCTTTCCGTCAACAAAAAGACCCTGCCAAAGGCAAGGTCTTTTAAGAACAACGCATTCAGGAGTCTTTCCTTGTTTCGACCCTGAAGAGGCGGAAGCACTCCTCACAAAATGAATTTAGGCAGAATTGCTTGGTAGGGGGAACAGCACGATGTCGCTCATCCAACTGTCCTTGACGCTTTGATCATGGGCGGAATGGAATCACTTCAAGGGGGATGGGCCCCTTGCCGGCATAACTGGATGGGGATTTAGGTGCCCTTGGTGCTCGGGCCACAGCCGACATCCGAACCGAACGGCTTGGACGCTTTGAGGCCTTCGCTCTCAGTTGATTCAAGGATTCATTGTTGGCGAAATACACGTGGCTCAGCGTTCGCCCTTGATAGGCCCGACGCTCCAGTTGCCAGCCCGGTTCCAGTTTGAGCTTGACGAAAGCATCTTTGTTGCGTCTGGCTTGTCTGGCCTTGGCTACCACGACTGCCGTACTGCGGTTGGGGTCTAGGGCTTGAAGCTCTAGCCCGTTGCGCCCTTGACGGAGGCGTAAACGAACGGATTTTTGTGTGTCCTCTCCTGCCGTGCGCAGTGAATACCCATTGCTGTCGAGATATCGGCTGCAAATACCCGTGAAATCAAAGCCGTTGAGCGAGGGCTCAACTAGTCCATCAGCTTGATCTTTCCAACAAAGAGGACGGGCTTTGATCTGCTCAAGGACCAACAGTTTCCAGCTGTCACGGCCAACGGCGCGGGCCAGGATCGCAAACTGGTCTTGCTTGAGTGGTTTGCTTTCAAACAAGGAGCGGGTCCACCCTGGCAGCGCAGAGGAACTAGCCCCCAACATCAGTGCTGTTCCGGTCAGAAGGAGCCGCCGGAGGTAGGTTCGCCGCATAAACGGGGCTCCAAATTGGAGAACAACGACCTGTTGTACCGAATATCTGGTGGTGGAATCAATGGCTGATGGACCTGATGGACCTGATGGACGTGGTCGCGTCGTGGCAGCAGCGACGGATGGTGCTTGCAGCGGCAATCCAGGCCCAGGCGGATGGGGTGCGTTGATTCGTTTTGAAGACGGCAGCGTGGAGGAATTTGGAGGAGCGGATCCAGCTACAACCAATAACCGGATGGAGTTACAGGCTGCGCTTGCCACCTTGCAACGCTTGGCTGAATTGCCACTTCATCCGGATCTCACTCTCCGTACCGACAGCAAATACCTGATCGACGGACTCGGCAGTTGGATGGCTGGTTGGAAGCGTAAGGGCTGGCGCACTGCGGCAGGAAAACCAGTGCTCAACCAGGATCTTTGGCAGGCGCTTGATCAGGCTCGGCTTGCTGAGGTACCACTCCGTTATGTCAAAGGTCATAGCGGAGACCCTGACAACGACAGGGTGGATCAAATTGCGGTGGCCTATTCCAAAGGACGAAAGCAAACGCCTCCACCTTCAGCTTCATCTTCAGCGGCCCCAACTCAGCCCTTGGTGGATTCAGCACCTGTGTCTTTGCAGAAGTTGCTCACACGAATGGAATTAGCTGATCGCTTGGCTTCTGGAGGGTATGCGTTATCGGCTGTTGAGTTGGCTCAGTTGGTGGAACAACCCCTTAATCGTTTGTCAGAACGTCAAGGTTCTTGGCGTTGGCGTGACTGGATGGTGGAGCCTGTGGAGAATGATCGCTGGCGGTTGCGACGCGACACGGCAGGATCGAAACAGACCTAGGAGCCCAGATGGCTGATGCGTCATCCCCCGGGGTGTTTTCCACCGCCGGTTTTTATCGGCGATGGTTGGGACCGCAATTGGCCCGTGATCAGGGGATGGATGCAGAACAGCTCAGCCAGACAGCGTTGCGGGCCCTTGCTCAGGTCAGCCTGCGCCGCCGTTGGCCTGGCATCTCATCCGTATTGGAGGGCGTTTCTACGGAGCTTCAACGTCAGGATCTGCGACTGGAGCAAGTTCTGTTTGGTTGTCGATTCAGCAATCCCGTGGGCTTGGCAGCGGGGTTCGATAAAAACGGCGTTGCGGCTGGGGTGTGGGATTGCTTTGGGTTCGGATTTGCTGAAGTGGGCACCGTCACTTGGCATGGTCAACCCGGCAACCCCAAGCCCCGTCTGTTTCGGCTTGCTGCTGAACGGGCTGCCCTCAACCGTATGGGTTTCAACAACAACGGTGCTGAGGCGATGCAACGCACCCTTGAGCGGCAGGCATTGCCAGCGCCAGGCCATCGTCCGGCTGTGCTTGGCATCAATTTCGGGAAATCGAAACTCACTCCCTTGGAGCAGGCCCCTGACGACTACGCCGCTTCCTTGGAATGTCTTGCTCCTTGGGCGGACTACGCCGTGATCAATGTGAGCTCTCCCAATACCCCTGGCTTGCGGGATTTGCAGGATTCAACCCAATTGCGTCGCTTGGTCGAGCGTCTGCGCCGGTTGCCAGCTTGCCCACCACTTCTTGTGAAGATCGCACCTGATCTTGAGGACGATGCCATTGATGGCATCGCCCGATTGGCTTACGAGGAGGGTTTGGCTGGCGTCATCGCTGTGAATACCAGCCTTGATCGACTGGGGTTAGGACAGCGGCTGATCGCGCAGACTGGACGAAGCCTTGCGGAAGAGGCCGGTGGGCTAAGCGGAGATCCCTTGCGCTACCGCGCTGTGGAGGTCATTCGACGACTGCGTGCCAGCGCCGGTCCAGCGTTGCCCTTGATTGGAGTGGGGGGAATCTCATCAGCCGAGGCCGCCTGGGAGCGGATTGCCGCTGGCGCATCCCTCGTGCAGCTTTACACCGGTTGGATTTTTGAAGGTCCCGATTTGGTCCCATGCATCCTTGAAGGTTTGATCAGCCAGCTCGATCTCCATGGCTTTCGTCATCTGAGTGAGGCGATCGGAAGCGGCGCGCCGTGGAAGTAGTGGATACGCTTTTTGCACATTCTTTATGACGCATCGAGGAGCAGAACTTGGAGCTAGCTGATCTGCGCGATCGCTTCCCTGCCCTGGATGGCCTGCTGGTCCAGATCACCGGCTTGCTCACTCGTAGGCGTGTGGCTCTTGCTGCTTCTGATCGTGTCTTGAGTTTGGCCTGGTGGGATCAGGGCGAGCAGCACATCGTTGATACCGAGCTTCCTCCAGATCTTTGTCAGGGAGGGGTACCGCTCCAACGCGAGGTGCTGGCTGAGATGGTTGCGGATCTGCTGATCGAACAGGGCATTGCCTCTGTGTCTGTGGAGTTGGAACTGTTGCTGCCTTTGCCGAGTTGTGATTGGCGACTGCTGGAGGGTGCCGCTGGTCTGGGTGATGCCACCTCCCTGCGAGCCCTTGCACCCGAGATGACCTGGCCGCTGCAATGGCAGGAGTCCTATGTCGCTTGGACCTCGTTGACAGAAAGCGACATGGCGATGGTGGTGGGCGCTGATCGGTTGATCCTGCAGGCCTGGATCGACACGGTAGCCTCAGCAGATCTCAATCTCTGCCAAGCGGAGTGGCTCTTGGTTGCTGCATGGAGAGCACTGCAGGCTCTCAACGAACCAATGAAGGGTGAGTGGGTTTGGCTGATTGAGTCTGAAGGGATCTGGCGTCTCGTCTTGTTGTGCGAGGGCCTGCCTGAACTGGATGTTGTGTTGCAAGCCACGCAGCTCACGTCCGTTAGGGATGAGGCGCTGTTTTTTCTGGGTGCATGGGACCAGAAAAAAAGACAGGTGGGTGTAAGGCGCAGCTGGTGGATTACGGCGGGGCCAAGCTGGAAGGGACGTTGGAAGGAAGGTCATGGTGCTGGGCTCCATGGCCCACTCGTTTCAGATGGTGAGATGTCACTGCTTCAGTTGGCCTTGAAGGCTCCTCCCGCGGAGCGCAGACCGTGAAGGGACGAGCAGGAGTCCCAGTGGATCTGCTCCGTGAGCGGCGCATCGAGTTGGGTTTGCCTGCTCAGCCGGCCCCTTTCGTTCCAACTCGCCTTTTGTTGCGGCGTGGTGTGCTGCTGGGTGGAGCTGTGTTGTTGATGAGTGGTGCCATCACCGCCGCTTTGAACTGGCGGGGACAGCAGCTGGAGCAGCAGCTGGAGGCGCTGGCGCCGACGGCACAACGCCTTGCCTCGGCAGAAGCGCAGTTGCGTCGGCTGAGCACGAACACCGCCGCGGTGAACAAGGAGACCACCAGGATTGCGCAACAGCTGGTGGCTTTCCCCGGCGGATCTCCTCTGTTGGAGCAGCTCCGACGGGTCACGCCTGTTGGCGTTCAATTGCAGGATTTGTCGGTTGGTAAGGGGCAGATTCAACTGTCTGGCAGGGCGCAGATCGGAGTGTCCCCAGGGCCTCTCGAACGCATTAATGCCCTTGTGCTCTCCCTGTCTCGACTGCCCATCAGCCTTGAACAGGGCGTCAAGGTGATGAAGATCACCAGGGGGGATGGGGATGACCCGGCTGTGACCTTCAGCGTGGAGTGGGAGCTGAATCCTAAGGTTCGCCTTTCCCTGATCCAACTTCAGGAGCTGGGAGCGATCGGTTTGGCAGAGCGCTACCGCTTGATCGAGCAGCGTGGGGTGCAGTTGTGACCAATCTGAATAGCTCAGAGAGCTCTTGGAAGAACTACCTCACGCGTGAGCGGGTGTTGATCGGCACCCCAATCCTCGTCGGAGCGCTGATCGGTGCTGGTTTGTTTGCGCTTGCCGGACTTCCCCATTGGTTGGAATCAGGGGAGCGGACCCGTCGGATCTCTGAGCTCAAAGTGCAGGAGCAGTCCCTTCCGTTGATCGCCGCTCGGGTACAGCAAGAGCAACAAAAGCTGGTGGTGGCCAAGCAACAGCAAGATCTGGTGGTGAACTTGGTGGCGGGGCGCGGCCAGATCGAGACCTTTCTCACCCAGTTGAGTCGTACGGCGATGGATACGGGTGTAGTGATTGAACGCTATGAACCCGCCTCCGCGGCTCCTGGTGTGATGGATCCTCCCGAGCAAGGAGCCAACAATCAGAACGAACAGGATCAGGACAAGGCCCAAGCCCCTCCAGACATCAAGGAATATGAGAAAACGGCAGTACTGCTGCAGGTGAGTGGAGCCTATGAGGGGGTTTTGCAGTTTTTGCGCGCCATGGAGCAATTGGAACTCTTGGTTCAGCCCAGTGATCTTGAGCTCAAGGCCGTCCCACCGGAGACCAATGCTGACGGAGCCCCTGCAGGCCCACCGCTGACCGAGCTCAAGCTCAGATTGAGCTTTTTCGATACAAAGACCGATGGGGATCGAGATGCCAAGGAACCGGTGGAATCCGGTTCTCAAGCGAGAGTCAGGGCACCATCCTGAATCGCCCTAATGCTGTGTTTTAGGGCTGGCTCCTAAGGGTTTCGCTCGATACCATCCGCTCACAGTGTTTGTGAATCAGGCGTGGGCACCCCCTCGAGACCCTCCCGGCTGATTCCATTGGCGTTGATTGGCAGCCTTGCACTCGCTGAATGTGACGTGGTGTTTGGGCTTGGAGGTGCTGGGGCGATCAGGGCTCAAAGCCAGGGCTCAATGAACTTGCGCTTGCGCCGGGGCAACGAAGGCGTGGAACTTGTGATTGAAGGAGTTGGCGATCAGCCCCTTTTGCAGCAGCGCCTGAATGGCCAGGTTTGGGAGGGGAGTTTGCAGACCCAGGGGGCGCCGGGAGTCCGCAATGGTCAGGTGCGGCTTTCGGATCCTGTGATTGGAATCGACTCAGCCACCTTGGTTGGGAGCGGCAGCTCCTATGCCTTGAAGGTGACCCCGAGTCCAGGTCGA
>QCUZ01000013.1:0-25886 GCA_003210555.1 Synechococcus sp. AG-683-A03
TTACGTACTCGACACCACCTGCAGCACCCCTACCTCCCCCAACTTTTCCTGCCAAGTGAAGGCCATTGATGTGGATGACACCACGGAATATCGCCATCGCTTTGGATCACGCACGGTGAGCTACCGCGTGATTGAAGACCCCTATGTCCGCATCGAAGGACAGGCCTATCCGGGCGCACCGTGGACATCGGTGAAAAACGCCAACATCAATTTCAAAACCGAACAGCTTTGCTTCAACAGCAAGGCGTTTTGTGTCAACAACCCCACCTTCCTGGCCGATGTGCTGACCCAAGGCGGGCATGCCATTCAAGGCCGGACCCGCATCGGTTTGGCCTTTGCCAGCAATGGCCGCGTGGATGTGTCTTGCTTCGACAACGGCTGCGATCGACTGATGGAGGCCATTCAAAAATGACAAACAAAGTCCAAAAAACCGGCCTGGCAGGAGCGATCGGCGTCTTGCTGATGCTGCAACCGGCCGCAGCCCTCTCCGCCTTTGAGGCGGCACCAACGTCTGCCTCAACAACGTCTGCCACAGAAGAGCGCCTAATCAGCCAACGCGGTGGACGCGGCGGTGGGGGCTCGAGAGGCGGTGGCGGCTCAAGAGGTGGTGGCTCCAGAAGTGGAGGATCGCGCAGCAGCTCACGCAGCAGTTCACGCAGCAGTGGATCACGCTCCAGCAGTCGCTCCAGCAGCGGACGCACCGGGTTTAGTTCCTACAGCGGCAGCCGCCAGGGCACGCGCCAGTCCACCCGCAGCAACCGCCAAACCACGCGCAGCAGCACGAGCGGCAATCGCCAGAGCGCGCGTACCGGCACCCGTGATACGCGCCAAACCAGCCGCACCGACAACCGGGGAACACGCCAAACCACGCGCAGCAGCAACGTTGATTCCCGTCAGCAGGGACGCACTAGCCGCACGGATCAACGCCAGAGCGGCCGCAATGATCGGGTCAACAACCGCTCAAACACCCGCCGCGACGCAGTGAACAACTGGGATCGCTACGGCAATGGTTGGTACAGCGGATCGAGCTGGTCGAACAACCGCCCCTGGAACAACGGCTGGTACGGAGGGTCTTACTACAACAATTGGGGGTGGTATCCCGGCCAAGCAGCCGCCTGGGGTCTTGCTGGCATGGCCACCTTTGGCACCATCAACAGCTTGGTGAATTCAGCTCAATCCAGCCAAGTGAGCTATATCGAAGTTCCAAACTCCGATTACTCGCTCTATTACCCAAGCGTGACGGCCACTGGGGATGTGGTGAGTTTTGAAGCCGACAACGGCTACGACACCGTGCGCTTCAACGCCAACTGCCGCAACGGCACCCTCAACGGCGGAACCCCAAGGAACGCCAATGAGGCCCAATTGCTGAATGCGGCCTGTCAGGTGGCCTTCGGGGAATAACAGACACCACCGGCTCAGCTGAGCAAGGCCTGCAGGCGTTGCTCAGCCTCCGGATCCAAGACAACAGGCTCGGCTTGATAGGCCGTGCCCTTGACAATGCGCGCCGCAATCGCCTCGCGCGCTGATTCCCATCCGCTGATTTCAAGAGCGCTGTAGATCCGCTGCAGCGTATTCAGCGGTGACTGCACCAAGTCGTCGTAAGCAACCTCAACAAGCTGCCCCTTGGGGATCAAAGGCCGCGAGCGCGCGTAGGCCTCTTGCAATTGGTCGTGGGCCGCCGCTGTTTCCTCCACTTGCCGCAGGCTAGATGGAGGCTCCTGCAGGCCTACCAATTGAGCTAACCGCTGCTTCACTTGCACCAATGAACGAACCGAATCGATCGGCCGCCGATGGAGATAAACAAAACGAGCCCGCGGAAACAGACGCAGTAGCAAAGCAATCCGTGCGGTGTGCGCAGAATTTTTGATCACCAGGTGGGTTTTACCAGCGCTCTCATGCAACCAGGTGAGCTGTGTGAACCGAAGCAACGTCTGCTCAAACTCGGGCGTGCTGTTGAGCACAGCGCGGCGAAAATGCCTGGGGTAATTCTGAGGGAAAGCAACACCAGCCATGTTGGTGTCCATGGTGAGCCGGGCCAACCCCACCTCGTCTTCCTGGGGATCCTCTGCCCCCCAGGGCACAGCATCGATTGGGCGATGCTGTGTCATCACCCACTTCAACAAGGGCGTCAACAACGGCTTCAAGACCAAAGCGGCCTGCGGAGCAATGGTGAAGTGGTTGCGAGCGGTGGCGGCAGCTGGATCAGCCGCCAACAGCTGATGCAAATAGGTGGTGCCACTGCGCCAGTGACCAATCACCACCACTGGGTCATCAGGGCAAGCGCAAGTCTTCATCCTGCGCTGAAACCAAAGGGTTTGCAGCCAAGCGAACGGTTCCACCATCAAACCGCTGGCCGTAAGCAGCAGGGCAACAGGGAAGCGCCTGGGCGAGACGGTGCCATGCCTTAAACCGGCAAGCAACGTAGCGGGACGAATGCATCCCCCGGCAACTAACGCGTCAGAAAGGCTGGATAAGGGCAACACCACCTCTGGGAACAGCAGTAGACAGCTGGCAAAATGCAGCTAGTTTCGAAAGCTCAATGTTTCGCAAATCTCCACTTGCAGGAGCGATTCGCCAGACATTGAAAAATTTATGCATAATCTGCATCGACGTTGAAGGAGGCGCAAAGCATGTTGGAGGCGCCAAGCGCAACGCTCAGCCAATTTTCCATACCCCCCGCAACCTCATCAAGCGTCCGCTGGAGCACGGACTTCCATAGTGCCAGCGAGTTAGCAGCCTCCCTATCGAGACTGGGAAAAACCTTTGATGTCCTGCAACTGTCACCAGGCCCACTGGAAGGCCACTTCTCAGTAGTTCACCTCAAAGACCTCAGCATCCTCAGCATTCAGACCAATCAGCTTCTCCTACTGAATGGTGAGCGCGGGAACGATTGCATCTGTTTTAGTTTAGAAATCAGCGGCAATCACAATGATCATCGTGTTTTTTGCCAAGAAATAGAACCATATTCCTTACATGGATTTAAACCAGATCTCACAGAAAGCCACTTCCAAGTAACAGCGGGATCAACCACTTTGATTGCGGTCGCATCTGCCAAGAGATTCAGCGGATTCCTTGGGAGATGCGGACATCATGAATTGCTAGAAAATCTCCATACCAGCAATTCGTTGCAGTTAAAGCAAAACCTATACGCAAAGATCAGTCAACAATTTTCTTGGTATTTCAACAATTCATTAAACAATTTAGAGCTACGATCACTACACACTGGTCACATTTTCGCCTTGATGCTAGAAGCCTTTACGGGCACAAATGAACAACACTTCAAATCATTCGAAATAGCACCACGCCAACATCTTGTACGCGAATTAATCAATTGGGGACTTGAAAACAGCACCAACCCTCTCAAGCTTGATGAAATTAGCAATGTTCTATTCAGCTCACGCCGAACACTCATACAAGGCTGCAAGGAAAATTTCAAAATGGGTCCAATGGAGCTATTGCGATTAATTCGCTTAGAACAAGTGAACCGCGTGCTCAGATCAAATGAATTACGCAAATCGCTGGAACTCAACAAAGTAGGTGATGTCGCCAATTACTTTGGATTCGCAAGTCGTGGACATTTTTCAGCTGCTTATCAAACCCAATATGGCGAAACTCCTAGACAAACCCTATCGAAAACCAAGTAGTAACATCCAGCCATCGTTAGATCCCGATCCACAACTGCATAATGAGCACGTCAAAGTGAACCACTACTAAAAAAGGCACACGGGACGCCTTACTTGAAGAAAAGCCGATATTGTTTGTATATCTAAAGAAATTATTGTGCCTGCCAGCGCTACCAGCAATGCTAGCCGTGGAATTTCAGCTCTTCCATTTACTGGTGATAATCCTCACCATGGCAAGTCAAGTTCGTTTAGATCTGCAAGTGAACTGAAGCAGCTTTTCAAACAGATTGGCAAATCATTTGACGTTGCCCAAGTAAGCCAAGGGCCACTCAACGGAACGTTCTCCTTAACAAATTTGGGCAGTATGGTTCTGCTCGAAATCAGTACCAATCAGCGCCTACTTCTAAATGGAGATAGGGGAAATGACTGTATGAGTTTTTGCTTTGAAGCTACAGGTCTAGCCGATGAACACCGGTTATTCAACAAACCAATTGCGCCCTACTCCCTCAATGGCTTTCGCCAGGGACAAAAGGAATCTCATTTTCAACTCACCGCCAACAGCACAACATTTCTAGCAATCCTGTCTGTTAGTCGATTCAATACTTTCATCTCCCATTGCGAACAAGATGATCTAATCGAACAACTCGAAGCCAATAATGCATTGCAAATCACACCTAGAATGCATGCACAGTTTCGGGAAAAATTCGAAAGCCTTCTCCTAAATCCACCACTTACAGCACAGCATCAACGACAAACAATAATTCATCTCTACAATTCATTCCTAAATGCTCTGAGTGATAAACTCAATATAAAGTACTTGACTTACAAACCGTCTCCCCGTCAAGAACTGGTGAGAGAATTTATAGACTGGGCTTTCAAAAATCCTCGCAATAACTACAATCTAGATCAAATCAGCGAAACATTGTTTGCATCAAGACGAACCTTGATTCAAGGAACCAAAGAAGCCTTAGGGATTGGTCCTATGGAAATGATGAAACATGTACGCCTCGAGCAAGTGAATTGGATCTTGCGATCAACCGAAGCACGTGAAAACGCAAGGTTTACAACCATCACCCAAGTTGCTCAGCATTATGGATTTCAAAGCCGCGGTCACTTCGCCAAGGCCTACCAAAACCTGTTTGCAGAGACCCCAAGCGAGACCTGGCTCAAGTCAACGAATCGCTGATCGTTGCCATGGGTCCCATTCGGGCAGGTTTGAGTTCACGAGCCGAGTCAAAGGCTGAACCAGCAGTTAGCAAGTAATGGTCAGCTAACGCACGACTGGTTTCACATCCATGGGCAACAATCCACACGTCGACGGTTCAATCCTGCCGTTTCCTGCCAAGCCGTCGGGCAGCAAGGCCGGAACGACGATGCAGGAGTCGACATACAGTCCACTTCCCGCTCCCAAGTACCTCTCTGACGACGCACCAAATATTCTTGTTGTACTGATTGACGATGCCGGCCCTGCGCTGCCGGATTGTCTTGGAGGTGATGTGCACACGCCGAATCTTCAAGCCGTGAAAGATGCCGGCGTGGGGTTCAATCGCTTCCACACCACAGCGATGTGTTCGCCGACACGAGCATCGCTACTTACTGGCCGCAATCACACCTTTGTGGGCAATGGCCAGATCTGTGAATTAGCCAACGACTGGGACGGCTATTCAGGCAAGATTCCAAAAAGCTGTGCACTACAAGCCGACGTTCTACGCAACTACGGCTACGCAACAGCGGCCTGGGGCAAGTGGCACAACACACCGGCCACGGAAATCACTGCCGCTGGTCCTTTCGAAAACTGGCCGACGGGCCTGGGATTTGAATACTTCTATGGCTTTTTAGCAGGTGAAGCCTCCCAATATGAGCCCCATCTGGTGCGTAATACCACGGTGGTAATGCCACCTAGAACCCCAGAGGAGGGTTACCACATCAGTGAAGACCTAGCTGACGATGCCATCAATTGGCTGCAGACCCACAAGGCGCTCCGCCCCGATAAGCCTTTTTACATGTACTGGGCTTCCGGAGCCCTGCATGGTCCTCACCATGTGAACAAGGAATGGGCTGATAAGTACCAGGGAAAGTTCGACGATGGCTGGGACGCTTACCGCGAACGCGCATTCAAAAACGCCAAAGCCAAAGGCTGGATTCCCGAAAACGCCCAGCTCACTCCACGCCACCCCCGGATGGCAGCCTGGGACTCCATTCCTGATCATCAAAAGCCCTTCCAGTCGCGTCTGATGGAAGTGCTGGCTGGCTTTGCTGAGCACACCGATCATCAAGTTGGACGAATCCTGTCTGAGGTTGAACGACTCGGCTACGAGGAAAACACTCTGGTGGTCTACATCTGGGGCGACAACGGCTCCTCCGGAGAAGGACAGGACGGCACCATCTCAGAGCTGCTAGCTCAGAATGCAATTGCCACAGAGATCGACGAGCACATCAAGGTACTCGATGAACTCGGCGGACTGGATGCCATTGGCTCTCCGCTGGTCGACAACATGTATCACGCAGGCTGGGCCTGGGCTGGCAGCACGCCTTATCAAGGCCTGAAATTGATGGGGGCTTACTTCGGTGGCACCCGCAATCCGATGGCCATCAAGTGGCCAAAGGGAATCAAGCCGGATCCCAAGCCTCGCTCGCAGTTCCACCACTGCAACGATCTGGTACCAACCATTTACGAGCTGGTAGGAATCACTCCACCCAAGATAGTCAACGGTGTCACGCAGGATCCCGTTCACGGCACCAGTTTTGCCTATGCCTTCAATGCACCGGATGCACCCGGTGAACTGAAGACCCAGTTCTTCGACATCTTTGGCTCACGTTCCGTATACCACGATGGCTGGATCGCTGGTGCCGTAGGACCTCGCCTCCCCTGGGTGCAGGGAGTCGACCCCAAAATCCTCAGCTGGTCACCCGACACCGACGACTGGGAGCTCTACAACCTCGAGAAGGATTGGAGTCAGAGCATGAACGTCGCAGATCAGCATCCAGAGAAATTGCAGATGCTCAAAAATCTGTTCCTGGTGGAATCAGCCAAATACAAGAATCTGCCGATTGGCGGCGGTCTCTGGACCATCATCTTCCACCCCGAGATGAAGGTGGCACCGGAAGCTACATCCTGGGAGTTACCGGGCACCATCACCAGAATTCCAGAACCTTGTGCACCACGTCTCGGCGCGCTTGACAACAAGGTCGTGATTGACATGGAAATCCCGGAGAATGCCAGTGGTGTGCTCTACAAGCTGGGTGCCAATTCAGGCGGTCTCACCGCATTCATCGATGATGGAATTCTCAACTATGAATACAACTTGTTCCTGATCGAACGTACCAAGCTGCGCTCCGCGCAGCCGCTGCCAGCCGGTCGCCACAAACTAGAAGTCGTAACCCAACACACCGACGATAATCCAAGGGGTCCGCTGTCAATCAAGTGCACCCTCAATGGCAACCCAGTCATCGATGGCATTGTGCCCAGACCGGCAGCACTGCTCTTCACTGCCAATGACTGTCTTGATGTTGGTCAGGCTCTTGGATCCCCGGTTTCCCTGGACTACCGGGAGCGTGCACCGTTCAAGTTCAACGGAACAATCCACACCATGAACGTGGAGTATCTCAAATAAGTCTGTCAGCCAAAATCACTGGAGAAAACGATTATTTCTAGAGCAGACTTGTTAGGGAGTCTGCTCTTTTTCTTTGAGTTCCAGGCTCAAAAAGTAATTCAGGAATGTGCGCACCAATGCCACAGCTCCCAGCTGAATCAAAGCAGAAGCCTCACGACTAATGGTGGTCTGCACCACATCAGCGCCAAGCTGAAATTCAAGAGCCAAAGCAATCCATCCGCCAAATGTCAAGCGGGCGGAAGTTAAGGGCCCTCGTTGCTGAAGTCGAGGTGGAATCGCTCTAAGCCGGAGTGGACCAGCAGGGCTAAAAACTGCAACCAAGCCAACGGCTACCGATAGCACCGAAAGGATCTCAAGGAACAAGCGCAATCCCTCCGCAGTATGGGTCAGCAGATGTTCAATCCATTCCATAAGCCCATGCCATGAGGTCTAAAACAATTGTGATAACCGAAGAGATCAATAACCAAAGTGACAACAGCACCAAGCAGAGATTCAGCACAAACGGGATCAGTGATCGATGCCCGTCATCGAAACGATTTCTAGCCTGCAAATAATGGCCAAATTTTCCAGCATAGATGTCCAATACCAGCACGGAATTGGCCAAAACACGCAACCGAGCTGCCGCAGAGCGAACAACCCTGGCTTGGATCCGCACGGCCCTCGCTCTGATCAGTTTCGGCTTCGGACTGGACAAGATCATCAGTGCGATCCGGGATGCAGGAGGCGACGGAAACACAAGTCAAGACGTTGGCGTACAACTGATGTCGATGGGATTCATCGGGGTCGGGATCTTCACATTGCTGATTGCCATGCGCCAACACAAACGTGAACTCATTCGGCTACGCAGCGACCCCTACCTATACCGAGACGAGCCTTCCCTTTCGATTGCCACAGCAACAGCTGTTCTGGTGATCGGAGTCTTGGCATTCTTATTGCTGCTTTCCGGATTGATCTGAGCCAGTAACCATTTTCCCTTTGCCAAAACATCTTTGCCTATTCCGATGTCAATCCTGATTTCACTGGTCCTCTTTTTCATCATGGTGTCACTGGGCCTCAACCTGCCCAGCATGCAATTCGGGCTTCTAAAGCGCAGGCCTGCTTTGCTCATTCGCGTGTTGCTTGCCAGCTGCGTTGCCATGCCACTCGCAGCACTTCTGCTATTGCAATCTCCTCTGGGAAACGGTCTTTCGCCTGCGATCAAAACAGCAGTGATGCTGATGGCAATCTGTCCAAGCGCTCCCATGATCGCCTTAAAAAGTAGACAACTAGCAGATAACCCTGAATTAGCGACAAGGCTGCAATTTTGGTCAGCTTGCGCAGCAATCATCAGCGTCCCGATTTGGGTCAGTCAGCTGCCAAGCGAAGCAGGAGAAACCGTGTGGAGTATTCCCAGTCAAGACGTTGCCTTCCAGATCTTCACTGTGCAGTTGATTCCACTCCTGGTAGGAGTCTCACTCCGTCGATGGCGAAGTGAGTGGGCCGAACGATGGAATTCGCTTGTTCAAAAAATCGCAACGGTGTTGCTCTTAGCCCTCTTGGTCTTAATCCTGATCGTGGCACTACCACAAGCAGCGCCGATGCTGATCGGCAACCTCAAAGGTGCCTTATTGATGCTGATCCTGACCTGGATCGCCCTCGCTCTAGGGTTTGCGATCGCCGGCGAAGATAGCGTCGAGCGCAGCACACTGCCGCTGGTCCTTTCCATGCGCAATCCAGGCCTGGCGTTGTTGATCATTTCACAGATGGCTCCCAGCGCGATGGACATCAAGGCTGCTGTCGTGGGCTACGTCGTGATCACAGCAATCGGATCTGCACCGTTCATGAAATGGCGCAAAAAAACCACATCACAGGCTTAACCCCTCGAAAACAACTCAATCACAGCCATGCAAAACGATCCAATTAATGAAACCCCGCTCAAGTTAAAGCCCCGTAGAGGATCCGACTTGAGTGCTTTATTTATTTCCGCTACGATCGGATATATTATAACACTTGTAGCACCATTATTTGCAGGCTTAATTATAAGCTGTCTTTTATTAATCCTACTGAGCAGACTGCGAAATCGCTTGCATCAACCTTTGCTCTGGTGGTCTGGGATTGGACTCTGCAGCGGAAGTTTCCTGGGAACAGCATCATCGATGGTGAACAATGTTCATCAACATGGGGCTACGCCAGCCAATACGACCTTGGAGCGCCTTCTCTTTATTGTTGTCTTAGGCATCACTGGTTTTTTTTCAGGCAGTCGGGTCGGGATCAATCCAGATGCTGTTGAAGGGCGATCCATTGGAGACTTGTTGCGCACGCTCAGTGGAACGTTTACCGGCGTCTTCGGTGTCTTAGTTGGTGTCGCTTTTGTATTGGGCGGCCTGGAAGAAGCACGAACTCTCTCAAGCCGGCTCACCGCCTCACTCACCATCATCGTTCTTGGCCTATTGGGCCCTGGATGGATCAGCCACCAGCTCAGAATGTATCAACGCAATCATTCGCATTAAGCCAATCAACGCATAAACAAAATGGTGGCATTTCCCCTAAAGGAGACACCACCGAATTGAAAAAAGTGATTCATTTAATCAGCTTTTTGCATCACTCGGCTTGGGATAAATCTCAAGCGTAACCTTGTCGATCTGACCGCCGTAGGCGCTATAGCGACGAGGTCCCACCGATTGAATTGTGACCGCGGAGCCACGATCGAGACCGACATCAGCACCTTCATCAATGGAGAAGCGCGATGCAATCGTCTTCTCCAAGCGGCCCTCAGCCACCACGTCGCCGTTGAGTTTCAACCGAACATCAGCACCTTTGCCGGTACCACCGCCGTCATAGTCGAGCTCGAAACGAATCTCGGACTTACCAGACGGTAATGGCTTGTTGCTCGTAAACGTAAACAACTCTCCCATGTAGTTATAGGTGTAGGAGGGTTTGTTGTTCTCAACATAAAGCGACCAGCCGCCAAATCGCCCGCCCTGCGAGAAGATCACACCATCTTCTCCACCACCTTTCACATCAACATAAGCCGTCACACTGTTCGAAACATTCTTCACATTGATGATCGAGTCTTCGACCATGTTCCAGGCATAGGGATACAAATCCATGGAGGTTCGATCACCTAAAAGTGTTGGCCGCCCGGCAACAGAAGGCACAAGACGCTCGAGAAGACGATCATCCAAAGGCAACACCTGATTCTCAATCGCCTCCTCCATGAACTTCGCCTTCATGGCCTCAAGACGATCAGGATGTTGGGCAGCAAGATCATTCGAAAGGCTGAAATCGACCGTGGTGTCATACAGCTGCCAACCGTCATCTGCCGCAACCGTGTTCATTCTCTTCGGCGCCATCCAGGGATACATGACTGTTGTCCGCGCCATCCAACCATTGTGATAAATACCGCGATTACCAATAATCTCGAAATACTGCGTGTTGTGCCTTTCTTTCGCGCCTGGATTATCGAATGTGTACATCA
The DNA here is from genome assembly GCA_003210555.1 of Synechococcus sp. AG-683-A03. Lineage (GTDB taxonomy): Bacteria > Cyanobacteriota > Cyanobacteriia > PCC-6307 > Cyanobiaceae > Synechococcus_C. The sequence goes on from QCUZ01000013.1 coordinate 10,695, forward strand.
GGCTGGTTCCCTGCATTGGAATCTGTGGGATGCCGTTGATCATGGTTGGCATCGGCAGATTGGCCGCTTCAAGAATCGTGGGGGCCACATCATTCACATGCGAGAACTGAGTCCTTACACCACCACCTGTTTTGATGCGTTTCGGCCAATGAATCACCGTGCCGTTTCGTGTTCCACCGAAATCACCAGCAACCTGTTTGGAGAGAGCAAAGGGTGAATTGAATGCAATTGCCCAGCCCATGTGATACATGGGATATGTCGTCGGTCCGCCCCACTCATCAAGCTTGGCTTCCTGTTCGTCAGGCGTTTCTTCAACACCATTGAGATAGTGGTTCCAATTCCACTGACCAGTCCTATCGCCTTCAACACTGGCGCCATTGTCACCAGTGATGTAAATCACCAAAGTGTTGTCTAGCTCACCAAGATCTTCGATCGCCTTGATCAAACGCCCGGCTTCGTGATCGGAGTGCTCAGTAAAGGCTGCAAAAACCTCCGCCTGACGTGCATAGATTTTCTTCTGTTGTGGCGTGAGGCTGTCCCATTTGGGAATACTGTCTGGCGCCTTGGCCATCTGAGTCCCTTCGGGAACAATCCCTGCCTGGATTTGATTCTTGAGATTGCGCTCTCGAAGAACATCCCAACCCTCATCAAACTTGCCTTTGTATTTGGCAATCCACTCCGGACCCACATGATGCGGGGAGTGCGAACCTGCTGAGGAGTAATAGACAAAAAATGGCTTGTCTGGCTTGATTGACTTCTGTTGGCGAACCCAGCCGATCGCCTGATCGGTCATGTCTTCTGTGAAGTGATATCGATCTTTCTTCGGTGCATCGACAACGGTGACACCATCGTGAATTGTGGGTTCCCACATGTTGTCTTCCGCCCCAACAAAGCCGTAGAACTTCTCGAATCCCTGCCGCGTTGGCCAACGGGTCTGAGGGCCGGCCGCCGTTGTTTCCCTTCCAGGTGTTTCATGCCACTTGCCGAAAGCTCCCGTGTTGTAGCCGTTAAGCCGGAGTATCTCGGCAACAGGTTGGGCATAGTCGGGAACCACCGTGGAATTACCCGCATAACCTGTTGCGATCTCTGGGATTGAGCCCATATTCACCTTGTGGTGATTGCGACCGGACTTCAACGCCGCCCGAGTCGGCGCACACAGAGCTGTGGTGTGGAATTTGTTGTAGCGCAGTCCATTATTGGCAAGCTTTTCCGCCGTCGGCATATTCACCACGCCGCCAAATGCTGATGGAGCTGCATAACCCACATCATCCAGGAGAATGATCACCACATTGGGAGCACCGGCTGGTGCTTTCACCTCCCACTGTGCTGGCAATGGAACCTCCGAAGGGAGCACCTTGGTGACCTTTTCTGGCCTCGGCTCAGCGATCGGAAGCCTGGTTCGATTAAAAAAAGCTCTGGAATTTTGATTGGGTGCGGCTTGGGTGATCGATGCTGTTGAAAGAATCATGATTCCACCGCCCAAAGCAATCTGCTGGGAGAGGCGTGTGAAACGGGATCGAACAGACATAACGAAGGGGATGAAATGGTTAGATCGACTCAATTGAGGCTCTGAAACGGCTAACAATGCCGATCCATCAAAATCCACCTGAATTAAAAGTTGGTCTCCTAAACTGGATGAGGGGAATCATCCACCCGAAGCAAACACAACTCCCCTTTAACCATTAAAGGCTTTAGGTTTGTCGATAGCTTTTTCTAGAGAAAAGAGAACAATATTGGTCGATCGAACCACTAAAATCTGCACTAACAGGACCACCCCCTTGTTCCAAACTCAGGCCGTTCACGACCTCAAGCTGATCGGATCAGGATCTGCATCCAGCCAACCCTTGCTATCTCGGCACGACACCAAAGGCGTTAAACGGATTCTGAGGGGGCGCCCCTCTGCAATGTCAACCCGAAGCCCGCTGTAGCCATTGCGTCCCTCTGCAGCTGACCAGTTTCGACCGATAAACAAATTGCTGGTTGCCACAACCCTCGTGTTGCCATCAGATGTTCCCTCTGTGAGCTCGACACCTTCACGCCGCTGAGCTCGCAATCCATAACCGCTGCCGCCGCAAATCACCCAGTTGATGTTGCTGTCTAAATGTCCAGTCTCATGGGTGCGTAGCACCTCCATGCAATGGGCATGGCCACTGAGCACAAGATCCACTGAGGGAGCCGTACCGAGATCGTCCCCAAGAGCCATCCCAACGGCATCAAAAACATTGCGCAATTGCCTGCGGATCGCGAGCGTATCGGCCTGGTTGCATTTTGTCTTCTCAGTGACATAGGCGGGGTGATGCATCGTCAAAATCCTGCCCCTCACCGCTGGATCGCGATGGGATGTGATTAACCCCTCCTTGAGCCATTCCAATTGGTCATGATCAACTAGCGCTGCTTGGTTGGTCTGATTGATTTGTTTGATTTGTTTGATTTGTCGATGAAGATCAAAGCATTCCTCTTGGATTGTTTCCAGCTCGTCAAACAGGTCATCCCGATGGGTTTCATCGAGGCTGCTGATACTTGCCAATGTTTTATAGAGAATGGTTTGGCGCGCTTCCAGCCTGCGCAGATCTCTCCTCAGATTCTCACGATTGGTTGTTGGTTGTTCAGGGGTAATCAGGGTGTTCGAATCGATCGCAAATACATCAACACCAGCATGTCGGAAACGGAAATAACGATTGGGGAGCCGTGTGTTCACACCAGGCCTGTATCGCAAACATCGATATCCATCCCAAGCAGCGTCGTAATGCAACTCGAGATGGTCTTTGAGCCGGGCAGGAGGGATTTGATTCAGAACATCCAAAAATACGCGGGCATAGGCCTCACCCTGCTTTGAACCCCGCCAACCTGCGTCGACATCATCAAACCATTGCAAATAGCGGCGCAACGGAAGGGTGAGACCCGCGAGGAAGGCAACAGGCAGTGAAAGGTCGTAGTAATCGTGATTACCAGGCACTGGCAAAAATGGTTGATTAAAAACCAAGCCATCAGGGCGCATGCTTTTCCAGCTGTTGGCTTGATGAAGCCATTCCCGGTAAGGCCTTAGGAAGTTGGCGCGGTACTGATCCAAAGCACCTACCAGGTAAACCACATCTCCGGTGTGCAGCAGAAAAGCTGCCTCCGATTTGTGGGGTAGCAAGCGTTCAGCAATCCGACGAGGAGGACTCTGGAAGCGATGCCGACCGGTGCCACTGTCGCCCAGAACCAAAAAGTGAAAGGCATCGTTGATCCCAGGGGTGTCATTCCCCTGGTCAATCACGAGTCGGGTCTGGTCAATCCCTTGGCGAATCAGCTCCGGATGGTTCCAGCGAACGCGGGCGGCCATCCTGTTGATCTTCCGCTGAATGCTGGGATCGCTAGCGAAGTTCAAGATGTCAGGGGGATTGGAGCAACGACCTGCAAGGCTCCAGGATTCACACTCACAGTGATGGTTTTCGCATCGAGAACTTCCCCATCAATCACCAGTTTCTGAACATCATCCAACTCAATCTGTAATTGTTTGGTTCGAAAACAAGCAATGTTGTTGTTGTGATTGGCGCTGCTGCTCATGAATGCTGACCAGGCAAGACTTGAGAGCACAGAAAGTCCACTGATTCGGTCCTTTGAAGAAGCAACAATCACCTCGAGCAATCCATCGTCCGGAATCACCTCGCCGAAGCCTTGGGCCATCAGAGAGGTGGCCGGAGCGGCATTGGCCACCGTGATCGCGCTGGCATCGAGCCGGTATTCCTTTCCTTCTATTTCCATCCTGGCGTGAAAGAGCTTCTGATCCACCAGCTGCCGAGCACCTGAAAAGATGTAGGCCATGGGTCCGAGAATGTTCTTTAATTCACGGCTCGCTTTATCCACCATTCCCGCCTCAAAACCAAGGCCAGCCAACAAAATCATCGGTCGGTTGTTGCAGAGAGCAACATCAACCCGACGCAGATTGCCAAGAAGCAAATTTGTGCATGCGGCCTTCAATCCTGTAGGAATTCCCAGCGCAACCGAGAAGGCATTGGCGGTGCCACGGGGAATGATGCCAAGGGGAATGTTGCTGTTTTGGAGAGCGCTCGCAACGGCACCAACCGTTCCATCGCCACCCGAAGCAATGATGATTGAATTTCCATCCCCTTCAGCATCGAAGGCATTGATCTCCTTGATCAAGTCTTTGGCTTGTTGCGCGGGGTCTAGGTCAGCTCGGGTTCTCCAGATCTGCAGCATGAACTGAGGTTCAAGATAGGAGCGAATTTCGGCCAACTCGGCTTCAGGATCTCCTTGACCGGAAACTGGATTAAAAATCAGATACCCCCTTCGACTCCTTTTAACGCCCTGCATCAAGGCCGATGCTGTGGCTGGATTGAGGGCAATTGGGAGGTCGCTGAGCAGTGCTGCACGAACCAATGGCTGAGACAGCACATCACTGGCGTGACGTTCAGGTGGAGAGGGGAAGTGGATGAGACCACTGATCTCCCCGTTGAGGATCATGGCCGCCATCGCAATGTCTCCGCCTTGGCGAATCGCCCGACCCTTGATGATCGAGAGGCCCTGTAAGGCATTTCGCTTTGCGAGCTCCTGCATCACATCTTCTGCAATCAGAAGTGAGAACCCAGACAGGAGTGGGGTGTTATTCACCATCCAAGTGCCCAGGGCTGGGCAGACGTCTAAGTCGGCGTTCAGGACAAGGGTTGAGGGCATGGCTCGGTCATAAGTGAGGACGTTGAGCTGTGGAGTGAGCGATCGCTTTCTCTTGCGCGATCAACGACGCAACGCTTTGTGTTCAAGCTCGCAGTCGATGCCGTTTGCGTTTGGATTCAGGGCTTGTTGCGCCTTAACTTCTGCTGCTGCCGCACGCAAATCCGCGCGAAAAACAGGGTTGGACTGAAGTTGTGCAACCGTTGCTGCGCCCATCAAAAGACCCGCCTGCACGTCGCTGTGCCAATGCACATTGCAGACATTTCGGCTCTTGCCGTACTCCCTACCCCTCTGGAGGATTTGATCCTGTCGATTCGGAACAATTTCACTGAGGATCAGCGCCCAGGCCCAACCCACTGAGGTATGGCCAGAGGGATAGGACCAATCGGTGCTGAGTTCCACCTCATCATCAGGTGAGCAAATCGGCTGCTCATTGCTCAAAAACGGTCTTCGTCGCTGGTAATGCTCCTTCGCTGTGTAGGTCGCAAGACCAGCATCCGTCAGGGTTCGTCGCAGCAGTGTGTAAAGCCTGGGGGTGTCCTCTTCGGAAATACGAATCCCCGACGCGCACGCAAAGATTCCTGCTGCTGCTGGGAAGTGAAGGTCGGCATCACGGGCCGCCAATTGCCAACGAGAACCTCCCTGCACAGCAAAAGTCGCCTGAGCAACGGCTTCGTCCAGAGCAAAGGCTGCCGATCCTGGTGAGGGAGGCGGATCGAGCAGTTTCAGGGAATCGGGCCTTGCGTCTTGTGCCAGATATCCCTCGAGAAGACCACGTTTCAATTCCTTCAGAACGGGAGGGGATCCAACGTTGGATTCACAGTGGGGTGGTGGTTCCGCAGCTTGAACAGGACCCCCAAAAGAGAGCCCCCCGCCAAGCAAAGCCAATATCAACAGACTGATTTCAAACCGACGCATCAGAGAACAAGAACTCCCCTAAGCGTTAGCTACTGGATTCGAGAGCAGCCATCGAAAGCCGTTGATTGTGCACGAATCATCGGATCAACCTGCTTGGCGTGACTCGTTGCAGCATCAGCAACCGAAAGAATGCAAAGAGTCAGCGCATGCCTTGGTGACCTTAAACAGTGAATAGGTCAACAATTAGCTGAAAACCAGCTAAAGATTATTGCTTAAAGAAATCAATCCACAATGCACATTTCTTTGATTTAAGAGATCCAATGAAGAGCAAGACTCATACCCCTACTGCTTGATGTACCGACTCGCTGCCGTCATTGAACTAGTCACAGGCCTTTCATTGCTAGTGCTACCAACACTGGTCATGCAATTACTGTTCCGCTCGCCTCCCAGTGCCGCAGGCGAACAGCTCACGCAGCTCTACGGACTGGCGCTCATCGGTCTAGGAGTGGCGTGCTGGGGCAACCCATGCCCAGCGCCTGCAAAACGTGGGTTGCTGGTTTACAACTGCACTGCGGCAATCTTTCTGTGCGCATTAGCGCTTCGAGAGCTCTCGGGTGGGGTTGCCGTCTGGCTTGGAACTGGTGTTCACCTCACACTCAGCGTCTTGATGATTCGCGATCAGTACCGCGGGATCTCAGGCTGAATCAGCGGCACAACGGAATCCCATATGGCAGGTTGCCGTATCAGTCGTTTGTCCCATCAAAGCCGCTGGCCTGAAGCGATGGCAGTAGTTCTCGGCACAAAGGAAGGATCCACCTTTGATGATCCGACGCTCCTGCTCACCTTTGGGAACAGGAAACAACGTGGCGGTCCACTCCCAAACATTGCCGCACATATCGACAAGGCCGTAGCCATTAGCAGGGAACGATCCCACCGGAGACGTCCAGAACCATCCGTCCGTCTGTTCGTTTGTCCAAGGGAACGCTCCTTGCCAAACATTGGCAAGCCACTGACCATCAGGAGTCATCTCCGCACCCCAGGCATAGTTCTGCTGAACCAAGCCACCTCTGGCAGCCACCTCCCATTCATCAGCAGTCGGTAAACGTTTGCCAATCCATTGGGCGTAGGCAAGGGCGTCTTCGTAGGCGAGATGTACGACAGGGTGATCCATCATGTAGGCGATGCTGGAATCAGGTCCCTGGGGATGCCGCCAATCGGCTCCTTCAATCAAGGCCCACCACGACATTGGTTGATTTCGATCAACCGATGGAGGCGGCGGAATAAACACCGCTGATTCTGGCTTCTGTTGATCAGGCGGCAGGTTGGGATACAAGACAGGATCGGGCGGCTTTTCTGAGACCGTGACATATCCAGTCTCGGAAACAAAACAGGCAAACTCGGCGTTGGTAACGGGAGATTTGTCGATCCTGAAAGACTTGATCTGAATGGAACGAACAGGCGCTTCTTCAGGATAAAAAGAATCAGAACCAACGATGTAGTCGCCTGACGGAATGATGATCATCTGATCATGCTGATGATTCATAGAAACAAGGAAACATTTTTAGTGACTAAAAGAAGGAAGCGTCGTCAGAACCTACAAATCACCTAACCCTTCATACATGCCGCGAAGGGATGGACAACAATCATCCCTTTTAAACGCAATAGAACGATCCGCACTCAAGCAAATTCAACTACCTGTGGGGAAAAGGAATTGCATTTGAGCGCGAAATGTCCAATCTCCCATAAGAGTTTGTCCGGCAACTTCAGGCTTTACAGCATTGTAGTAAGCGCTGAGAGAAGCATTGATAGGCTGAGTGCCAACCACAAACACCCTGCCAAAACCGGCCCCAACAGGAACAGTCCAGCCTTTGTTATCAGGGGTATTCCAATCTGCCGTAATGATTGGAGAACTAGTCAAATACCAACCTTTAGGAAGGTTGTAATTCAAAAAAGGTTGAATCAGCATTTTATTAACGTCATTCTTCTTACCATCGCCAGCAAACGACCAAACATTATTAATCAAACCCCCAGCAACAATTTTTCCTTTCGTATAAACCAAAACACCCGTTGGACCAGCACTCCACTGCCCGGAACTAAGCCTGCTGTCGGTGGCGGTTGGCAGCACCATGGTGGGGCCCACACCAACAGTGAAATTCCCTTTCAAGGTTGGAACAAAGAACACAGAAGGATTGACATCTCCAAGTGCTTGGATCGAAGTGCCACCAACCCAAGGCTGGGAGATCAAAGGAACAACAGTCCGTGTCACCAATGTCAAGCCATCGCTCACCTTGAAAGGAACGACAGGCTGCACATTGACAACATTTTGAGTCTGATTCCGCTTCGCTTTAGGGTCTAAAAGATTCGGTGCCCATTGCGTATTGGGAGTGCTGTTCCACTGAATAGGAAGACTGATCAAGCTGGCAATCGGATTTTGTGCCGCCTTGGCCAATGATCCTTCCTCCTCGGCAACCGATTCGCCTGGGGTCACCGTGACCGGTTGATTATCCGTACCAGGAGGTTGACTGTCTGCAGAGGCCTGAGCCAGCTCACTATGGACAAGTGGTGTGAAATCAAAATCAACGGGATCAGCGACCAGAAACTGAGCCTGGTCTTGCGCTTCAGCAACTGAAGGGGCCAGAAGGGCAGCACAGCCAAGCAGCCACGACAGGCCAACACATCCACCGAAACGCGAAGTCATCAATCTGATCTAAAAAACCAAGCGAGTTTTATTGCATCAAATTGATTCGCCAAGGGGATTCCGCAAAAACCAGCACGAATGGGATCAGATTCAGCGGCAAGAACAAATGGCCCCGCCTAAATTTCAGCGAATCTCAACTCCACAATTGACACGCTTTCTGCCCCTGGCTCTCATCGCAACACTGAGCACGTTGTGCGTTGAAGCGTCGATGAGACCAATAAATGCAGAAGAAATGGCTGATATCAATGAAACTCAAATTGAGACTGACATAGCGGCAAACAGCGACAGTGAAATCAACCAGACCGAAGAGATAGATCCCCTAGTACTCAGTCAAGCGAGTGATCAAGACACGCAACTCGAACAGGAAAAAGATGAGGAAGACAGCTGGCGTGTCTACCTCGATCTCTTTGCCTTTTTGGTGCCAACCACTTACAGCTCAACAACCATCAACGGCAATAAAAACGATGCCGCGCTTCCCCTCTCCGATGTGATCAACACCATCGACGAAGCGCTCACCTTTAAAGCCCAGGTTGAATATGGCCGATTGGGTTTTATGGCCGGGGTTTATCACGGAAGCCTATCCACGAGCGGATCCAAATCCTTTTTCAAGGAAACAACAAACCCTCTACGCAATCGACTAGGCCTTCCTTCCGCACTCAGACAGCGCACAATTCGTGTCAACGGAGATCTAGATGTCGACGTTGACGCCAATCAGACCATCGTGGATCTGGCATTCCGCTACCGAGCAGGCGCGATTCAGAAACCACGGATGGAAAAGGGAAGCACCAGTTTCCTTGGCCTGCTTGGAGCCCGAGTGATCGATGCCAACATCAACACCAGCTGGTCCGTTCGCAATGAGTCCACCGTTTCCGTGGAGGGGCGAGTCGTAAGCCGCGAGAACACTCGTGAACTCGAGAGAGCATCGAGTGAAAGCTTCGGCAACACCTGGGTGCAGCCGCTGATCGGTGCCTTCGGAACGTATGCCATCAGCGAAGACTGGCAAGCGTTTGCCTATCTCGACGCCGGCGGATTTGGTTTGAGCGGAGAGCAAGATCTGAGTGGAACGGCTCAGGCAGGAATTGCCTATGCCTTGGGAAACTCAGCCCAAATCTCACTCTCTTACAAGTATTTCGGACTTGATTACGCCGGAGGCGGTGGCAACGCCTACAGCGTGGATCAAAGCGGCGTGAACCTAGGACTGCGCTGGTTGTTTGACTGATAGCAAGTGCGCTCTTGCCGTTCAAATGCTGAGGCTTTCAGCAACTTGAACGGCCGTTCGCGATCCACTGGCAATCGCTCCCTCAATAAATCCACGCCATCCCTGGGCATGATCACCAGAGGCAAAGAACAAATGACCTTCCTGGCGTGGTAACTCGTCTGTGAATTGTGCAACCGTTCCGGGGCGATAGGTGCACCAGCTGCCTTGCGAGAGATCATCTCCACCCCAATCATGGCCAAAGGTGGAGAGCACTTTGACCCCTGGAATAAATTCCTCCAAAACGGGTTGCCACTCATCAACCGATTTCTCCAGCGCATCAGGTTCAAGGCTGAAGCCAGCGAGCACCGAGTGCTTCTCACCACGCTTGTAAGTGAAGCTGCCGATCAGGGGTGAATCCGTTGAACGGGACAGGGTCATCACCGCACCGGGGTCGCCTTCCACTTCAAAAAACACCTTGCAGCCGCCACCAACATGCTTGAGGCGTGATGCCTCCAGTTTCACATCGGAAAGCGGTGGTTCAAAGTCAACGTTGTGAAGCACATTCAAAGGAACAGTCACCACTGCACGCTGTGCCATTAGCCGCTCTCCAGACTCCGTCGTGACGCTCACCCCTTCGCTGGTGTGTTGCACGGAGCGCACTGCAGTGCTGAGCGCCACCTCAAAACCACCATCTCGAGTGATCGCCTCCACGAGCGCAGCTGTGCCTTTTGTGAGTTTGTAGCGGGCCGCTGTGTCGTTAAACAACGCATAGTTCCAACCCGTTAGTGACCAGGTGCGCATCATCTCCACATAGGAGGCATTTTGCGGTTGATTCATGGAGAGGATCTCTAAGAACCCACCAAGACTGGTGCGCTGCAAAGGGGTGAGATCAAGAGCATTGAGACGGTCAGAAACCGTCAGCGCATCCCGTTCGCATAAAGCCTCCCAGCAGTGGTGAATGTCATAGGGGCGCTCCCACACGCCCTTTGACTCGGCAAAGAAACGCTCGAACCCTTCAACGAATTCACCCAGTTGGGCCTCCTGCAGCTCCTGAACCTTTCCATCGATCTTGATCGCGATGCGCTCAGCAACACATCCTGGTGTTTCCTGAACCTCAAGCCCATAGCGTTCTTTCTCAGCCCATACAAACGGCTGAGTCCAGTGAATCCATGTGCCACCAAGTTCAACATGAAAGCCATTGCGCTCTTCATAAAAGGTGCGACCTCCCAATCGATCCCGCGCCTCGAGCACAATGGTGCTCAGCCCTTTCTTATGAAGATCTCGCGCCGCAGTTACGCCGGCAAATCCACCTCCGATGATCACAACATCATATGAAGTCTTGGCAGTCATTAGATTTCTTAAAATACATTGACCACCTTCAATTTTAAAAAAACAAGCAATACATTCCCACGGTCAGGCCATAGATTTTGCACGCACGGGACCAGGCAATGGGGACAGAATGACAGGCTTCGCGCAACATCTATCTGTGGCTATTACCGGACAGTCATGATTAGCGAGTCTTCTACAACAATAATCCATAAAAAATAAGGAACCAAAACCTTGGTTCCTGACGATCAAAGTGAAAAATAACCTCACTTAAAGCTTATCGATCGGACCCAGCGTCCAGGTCCGGTCGAACCAAGCTTGCTCAGGTCCATACAAACGGAAGATTCCAAACCAACCTTTACCAGGAACGGTTTTCACCCAATTCGCCTCCTGGCCCGCTGGAGGCTCTGGACCAAAATAGAGATCAACGCTGCCATCAGCGTTGCTCACCATGTCCTGATTGCGTTTGTTGTTTTTGCTTGGATAGGGCGATTCCTTGCTTTGCAACATCGAACGAGTTTGGGGGTCGTAGACCACGAACGACCAAAAGCGATTCGCCGGAGCATTGGCGGGAACCGTAAGTTTGTAGGTGTTGGCTCCATCGAGATAGGCACCATTGCCATCGCGAGAGGTGAACGCATATTGCGACCCCACTCCTGGAAGCTCGAGGGCCATTGCCGGTGTATTCACCGTGGCGAGATAGAAGAACAGAGTGCGTCCATCCATATCGCGCCCACCATTTCCTTTGTCCACGAGATACTCGTGGCTGCCTCCTGGAAAGCCTGTTTGCCAATAACCAGCTTTCCCTGGGTAGATATAAGCCTTGGGATCCTGAGGAGAAAAGAGGATCGAACGCGCCGTGGCATTACCAATCGCTACAGATTCTGTAAGCAGTGCTTTTTGCTCCGCATTCGGGGCAAATGGTTTTCCTTTTTGAATTCCAATCGCTGACGCCATCCCTAGAAGCTCTGGAGAGAACATCTCAGAGGGCTCGCGCTGAATCACCTCATTGAGTTCTTCATAGAACCTAAAATTGTTGGCATGAATCGTGTTGACTGTCCAGTCAGTGAGATTTTTGAAAGAGTTGGCCTGAGGATTAGCCCGCATCGCATAGGGATACACCTTCAAGCCATTTTTAAAGCTATCGCGAGCCGTATCTGGCTGGCCTTGATCATCCAGAAAACCACGAAGAATCAGCCAATTGATGATGCTCGGGGTCCTGGCAACGAAAAAGCCATCGGTAGATGCAGGCGCCTGATGACCAGGCCCAAGAATCAGATACTTACCTCCCTTGCCCTTGTCAGGACCAGGGCCTCCCATATCCACCACAAAGCGGAAGAACGCATCATTGACTGTTCCTGGACCTGTACCAGGTGGAACCTCCACAACGACCGGACCATCGCTGAGATCGAGAAAAGCTGAGGCATAGACCGTATCAGTGTTTCCCGTCAGCCAAAGGGACTTAGCACTCATCAACTCATCAAAGATGCCGATGTCTCGATTCGGCTTCAGGCCATAGCCATCACGATGGCCCACATACAGCATCTCCAGGGAAGCCGCGGGCATGAAATTGAGGAACGTCTGCACACCTCGGCCTAAATCCACCTGACGCCGTGCCTTTCGCATCGTCTCGTCATCAGGAAAACCATCGAAATACTTAAACGTGCCAAGTCGAGTCTTCACCGTGTCTGGTGTCAAAACATCGACAGGAATAGGCGTGTTGTAGCCCTTGGGCGCAACATCAGCGGCATGCAGCGCAGAACCACTACAAGCCAAGAACAAAGCAGAAAGAACAGCGGAAGGGAAGCGAGTGAATACGGTCATGGTTGAGGATGAATGGAAAAGTTGATCAGTTCAGGGCTCAACCAAGAGGCTGAATGTCGTTCAGTTGCCAAGTCTTATCGAACCAAGGTTGCAGCGGACCATAGAGGCGGAAGACAGCGAACCAACCCTTGCCAGGAACGGTTTCAATCCAATTGGCTTCTTGTCCTGCAGGCGCTGTAGGACCGAAATACAAATCAATACTGCCGTCAGAATTGATTTTTATATCTTGATTTCGGACGCTATTTTTACTTGGTAAAAGTTGCCCCGTCTGCAATTCAGACCGGGTCTGCGGGTCATACACAACCATTGACCAAAAATCCTTCGCAGGAACATCTTTATCAATGGTGAATTTGTATGTTTTACTGCCATCGAGATAGGTGCCATTGGAGTCGGTGGCCACAACTCCGTACTGGGAGCCCACACCCACCATCTTCAACACCATGGCTGGAGTGTTGACGGTGTAGCCCCAAAAGAAATTATTACGGGCATCAAGATTACGGCCGCCTTTCCCGCCATCAACCAGCCATTCGTGACTTCCACCCCCAAACGGAGTGAACCATTGCTTGCCTGGATAGAAGTAAACATCCTCATTACGAGGCTTACCCATATCAGAACGCACATAAGCCACACCCACTTGAATGGCTTCCTCTAAAACCTCTCGATCCTGTGGAGAGGGAGCAAAAGGTTGGCCTTTTTCAAGACCAATCGACGATGCCAATCCCCTCAGCTCAGGATCCAAGAAAGCAATAGGCTCACGTTGGATCACCGTGTTGAGCTCATTGAAAAACTCAAAATTGTTGGCGTGAACAGTATTAAATACCTTTTCGCCAACTTTAATAAAGCTCATCTGAGGTGGGTTGCCTTTTTGCGAATAGGGATAAAGACGCAATCCCTTTTCATAATTAGCGATAGCCTTATCAGGTTTCCCATTGGAATCAAGGAACGCCCTGAGGATCAACCAGTTTGAGTAGGTTGGAGAACGGAAAACAAAATAATCATCAACGTTGCTTGGTTGAGCATCATCTGGCCCCAAGATCAGATACTTACCGCCTTTCCCCTTGTCAGGCCCCGGCGCACCCGTATCAGCCACAAAGCGAAAAAAGGCATCATTGATCGTGCCTGGACCAAGCCCAGCGGGGATTTCGATCACCATCGGACCGGTGTCCTGAAGGTTGAAAAACGTGGAGCCGTAAACGGTATCCGTATTACCTGTAAGGAACAGGGGGTTCGAATTCAAGGGAGACATCAAGGCCACCTTGGTGTGATCATCCACGCCAACTTCTGCATGACCATGGCGCAGCATTTCAATGCTGGCTGCGGGCATCAAGGTCAGGAAGGTTTCATAGGCACGGATGAATTTAAGGTTGTCGAAACTTGTTCGAACCGTTGCCTCATCCGGCATCCCATCGAAGAAGCGAAACGTTCCTGCACTGGTCTTGACAGTGTCTGGAGTGAAAATCTCCTCAGGGATGGGAGTGGTGTAGTTCTTGCTCGCTTGTGGCTGCTGTGCATTGACGCCACGACCCGATGCACTAACAGCGGCCACCGCCAACGATGTAAGCAGCAATGCAGAAGAACATCTGCGCAGCTTGCTGGAAATGCCTGACATACCCAATTAACAAGAAAACCTGTTCAATGACTTTCTAAGGATGTGGTGCGCTGCGGAACTAAAAAACATCCAACATTTGCCCGAATGGGATCAGCTCTCTGAGCGGGGTCTGCTCATCAGTCATGACAGCGTCCATTAGTGCCAGATTGATCTTCGCAGCAGCAATAAGACGAGCTGAATATTGAGCACAACTTTGTTAAAAAAAGCCCGGGTTTAAAACCCGGGCTTTACACTCATTGAACGGGCTGAAACTGAGGTGGTGTCCAACTGCCATCAAAATACGCTTCTGTTGGAGAGTAAACACGAATGGCCACATTCCAACCAGGGTAAATATCAAGATAGTTATCCTGACTTTTATCTCCACCTAGATGAATAACATACTCGCCTTTTTCATTGGCCTTGGCAAATGCACTATTGATATTATATTTTTCACCGGTTGAAAAACCTTTGGCGTCATACACCGTGACCGACCAAAAAGCTCGAGGATCATTAGGAACATCCTTCATCACAAGAGTGTGAGGCTCGATGGAGTCAACAATCTTGGGGAAGGGATACACAGCTCCTTGCTTAGGCAATCCACCCCAGCCCACTGCAACGCCGAAATTACGCAGCTCTTCGCTGATCTCTCCCCTTTTGCCGAATGCGTTCTCCGAGGTCACACCCTCGGGTTCACGGCGACTGTTGTAATCAGCACGCAGATCGAGAATCTCCTGCATGTCATAACGATGATTTGAGACAAATTCACCTTTATCGGCCTGCTCCAAGCCAATTTGTTTTTGAACAGCAGCGGCAGCTTGCAAATCAGCAGGATCCTGCATGTTCACCTGTGTTCGCACAAACGCGAACACATAGCGACTACCGATTGCCTCCTTCGTTAACTCATAACGACCAGGCTTATCACTAACAACCGGAATCCAATGCTCCTCATCTACCACTTCAAGGATTTGGTAGCGGTCTGTTTCAGGTAAGACAACCGTTGCAGGGCTGTCAAGGTCCAGCACCGCG
>QCUZ01000014.1:0-25799 GCA_003210555.1 Synechococcus sp. AG-683-A03
ATCGGCTTTGTCTGACTCAACAACGAGAACGGATTCGCCTCGCGCCACCTTGTCTCCAGGCTGTTTGAGCCACTCCACGATTTTGCCCTCCGTCATGGTGGAGCTGAGGGCAGGCATAAAAATGTCGTGGGTTGCCAAAACCGTCTCCAGAAGAGCTAATCAGAGAGATTTTACGGCCCGGGTCAGCCCTGATCGATCGACTCGATGACGCCATCGCGCACAACGACCGACACCTGCATCTTGCTGACCAAATTATCGCCAACTTTGATGTCGCAAAAACTATCGAGTTGACCCTGTTCAACGACTTGATCCATCTCGAGCTCGCGAACTTGAGCCTGTTGCTGCAGCAGGTTTCTCTTTTGTTCCTCCAGCTCAGAGCGTTTGGCCGCTACCTGTTGCTGAACCTGGCCCACCTGCTCTTGCACACGGGGGTCGAGGGGATTCGCACTCTGACGACGCACCTCATCCACCACCTGCTGTCCCTCTTGCTCGAGCTGGGCCAGCTGCTGATCGGTTGTAGCGATGCCATTGCTCAACTCGCGCTCGGCTTCCTCCTTCCAGGCGGGAGTCACCACAGCACGAATGGTGATAGAGCGCTTAATGCTGAGGGTGTTGCCGTCCGACATGAAATTAATGAAGTGGTGCCAAGCGTCTCAGTCCAGTGGCTGGAGGTCAACCCAAATGAGCGGATGCTGGTATCGGCATCTGTTCAGCTTCCGTAAAGCGCCTGAATCGACTCCCGATCACGGCCGCTGATTCGATCACGACGCTGCTTCAAGGTTTGAGTCAGCAGGCCATTTTCGATTGTGAACGGCGCCACCAACACCACCCCCATCACCCGTTCATCCGAACGGGCGCCAACCCGCAAACTCAGCAGACGATTGAGTTCCCCACGCAGCAGACGCCGTAAGTCTTGATCGCCTGGAGTCCCCCCTAGATCAGTCGGCAAGCTGAGGCCCTGCTCTGCGCCCCAGGCCAACATCGCCTCCAGGCGTGGCACAACCAAGGCCGCTAACTGGCGTTGATCTTGTCCAACAAGCATCACCTGTTCGATCAAGGGGCTGGAGACCAGCTCCTCCTCAAGAGGTGCCGGCTCAATGTTTTCTCCACTGCTGAGCACAATCGTGTCCTTGGCACGACCCGTCAGCACGACGGACCCATCGGGCAAGAGCATGCCCAGATCACCGGTATCAAACCAGCCATCGGCATCCAGCACTTTTGCAGTGGCCTCTGGACGACGCAAATACCCGGCCATCACCTGAGGACCACGCACCAAGACAACTCCACAATCGCGAAAGCCGAGGGGCTGTCGTGTGTCTGCATCCACGATCCGAAACTCCGTATCCGGCATGGGCTGACCGGAGCTCCCGCGAATGTTGCGCCATGGACGCCGGCAACTCACCACAGGGCTGGTTTCAGTAAGGCCGTAGCCCACCAACAACTCAATCCCCACGGCCTCAAAAAAGGAATCCACATGAGGAGCGATCGCTCCTCCTCCATTGATGGGAAAGCGCAGCTGACCACCGCTGAGCTGCAACCTCAGTTTTGGCCAGATCAACTTGGAGGCCAAAGCATGGGCGGGCCATCGCCCAGTGGATTTCAGCCGCGCCATCAAACGCTGACGGCGACCCAAGGGCATCAGCATCAAATTGCGACGCTGGCGCCGGGCTAAGCAATAAGCACTGCTGTTGGCGAGTGCCGCGCGCAACAGGCGCTGCCTGGATGCAGGAAAGGTTTTCAAAACATCCTCAAACCCGGCTTGCACCGCCTCCCAGAGACGCGGCACCGTCACCATCACCACAGGCTTCACCCTGGGAAGATCCCGTTTGAGCTGTTTGATCGTGGTGTAGCTCTGCGAACAGGCGCAGGAGAAGAAGTAATACTCCGCACTGCGTTCATAGGCATGCCAAATCGGCAACACGCTGAGCACAGGATCTCCAGGCTCTGGCCGAGCGACGCAACTCAAGCTGCGCATCTGATGCAACAGGTTGGCGTGACTGAGCGGAACGCCCTTGGGCTGACCAGTGGTCCCCGAGGTGTAAAGGATGGTGGCCGTTGTGCTGGCAGCACTAGATGCGTCTCGACCAGCCTCTGGATCCGGCAGCTGTTGCTCGGCGCCAGCCGCCAAAAGATCAGCCCAAGACATCACGTCTGGGGCTACAGCATCACCTTCGAGCTGGAGCACAAAGCGCAGTTGGCTGCGCAGCTGCTCAGGCAATTGCAGTCGCTGCCAAAGATCTGCGTTTTGAACCACTAAGGCCACGGCCTTGGCGTCTTCAAGGATGTAACGCAACTCCTCTACAGGAGCCGAGGCGCCCCGCACGGCATCGGCTGCACCGGCTCGCATCAGCCCTTGATCCGCCATCAGCCAGCGAGGACTGTTTTCAGCAAACAGTCCCACCACGTCGCCCTCACGGATCCCCAGGGAACGAAACCCTGCAGCCGCAGCCGTAATCCGTTGCGACAACTCCTTGTAGGTGAAATGCTCCGGATGGGCGGCATGGGGAGCATCCACAGCCATCAGCGCACCATGACGTTGCTCAAGCCATGGCCAGAGTTGATCCACTCGCCCCAGGCCTTGCACATGCTGCTGACGGGCCAGTGATTTCAACTCCCAAGGAGTTGGTCGCCAGCTGGCCTGTGCAAACGAACCCACAACGTTGTTTTCAGCTTGCGCCTAGGAGTACCACCCAGAATCAAGACCAGCAAGGTCGCACCAGCTGAGAGACAGACGCTGGGCCAGGGCATCCCGCAGGAGCGGCTGGACAACGGCAGGCGTGATACCAGGGAGCCAGCGCTGCAAACGGTCCACCGGACGGTCAGAAATTCCGCACGGCACGACCTGCGAAAACCCTTCCATGGCGCACGACACATTGAGAGCGAGGCCGTGCTGGGTGATCCAGCGACGACACCCCACCCCGATCGCCGCCACTTTTCGCCCTTCCAGCCAAACCCCCGTGAGGCCTTGGATGCGTTGGCCCTTCAAGTCCAGTGCAGCCAATACATCGATCACCACCTGTTCGAGCTGGCGCATGTACCAATGAAGGTCTGGTTCGCGCCGGCGAAGGTCCAACACGGGATAGGCCACCAACTGCCCCGGGGCGTGATGCGTCACCTCCCCGCCACGATCGATGCGATGCAAGGGGGCTGGGGGATTTTCGGGATCAAAGCGCAAGTGATCGTCTGTCGCACCGCGTCCAAGGGTGAAGCAAGACGGATGTTGAAGAAGCCAAACCGCTTCCCTGTCTGAGCCGTCCTCAGCCAGCAAGCGCTTCTGCCATCTCCGTTGCCACTCCCAGGCCTGGGAAAACGGCACGGGCGCGACCGGCTCAAAAAGAAATGCCGCAGACCGCTTTCCTGGGTCTGAGGCAGTTAGTAGGTTGCCGGTAGAACCAGGCAAAGGGGACCGCCATGAAGCTTCTGATCCATGGTCGCAATTTGGATGTGACGCCCGCACTGCGGGAATACACCGAAACAAAACTGGAAAGGGCCATCCATCACTTCGACGACCTCGTCAAGGAAGCGGATGTGCATCTATCCGTTGCACGCAACCCCAGGGTTCCTCAACAAACCGCGGAAGTCACGGTGTTCGCCAATGGCACGGTGATCCGCGCCCAGGAGAGAAGCGAAAACCTTTACGCCAGCATCGATCTGGTGGCAAGCAAACTGGCGCGCCAGCTGCGACGGTTTAAGGAACGCCACAGCGACCATGGCCATCGGACCACCCCTACGGCGGAGAACGACGTTCTTCTTACGGAACGTCCCACAGAAGATTCACTGCTTGAAGGCAAAGAAGCACAACTCCCTAGCCCAGGCGTTCGGCGCAAGTATTTCGCCATGCCAGCGATGAGCCTCGAAGAGGCGCGCCATCAACTGGAAATGATCGACCACGACTTCTACCTGTTTCGGGACAAAGAAAGCGGTGAGCTTCAAGTGATTTATCACCGCAATCACGGTGGCTTTGGCGTGATCCAAGCGCGGAACTAAGTCCAGTGCTTGCCCCCCAACGATGACCGCATCGCCGCGTCAGCGGGAGCTTCCAGAGCTCCCGCCCTTAATCCATCAAGCCGTTTTAGATCCTTTATTGGAGGAAGAGGCCCTGCACAACCTCTGTGATGCGGGCAGGCTGCTTGGATTTGGGGGGCTTTGCACCAGCCTCTGCCACCTCGAGGCGGTTCGAAACCGCATCGGACCAAGCGGTCGTCTTCGCTTGTTTGCCGTGGTGGACTTCCCCTTCGGAACCATTCCGGCGGAGCTCAAACGGGCGCAAGCGGAATGGGCCGCAGCCCGAGGGGCTGATGCCCTCGATGTGGTGCCCAATCTCGCTGCCATCACGGCGGGTCGAGCGGAAGCCTATGCAGAAGAACTCGCGCATATCTGCGATCTAGGTCTACCCGTAACGGTGATTTTGGATGTGAACCGTTTGCCAGCAGAGCGGTTGAGCTTGGCTGTAGAAGCCGCCATCGATGCCGGTGCTGCCTGCCTGCAAGCGGGCAACGGATTTGGAGCGGCTACCACTCCGGCGCAAGTGCGCAAGCTCAAAGAGCTTGCGCGAGGGAATTGCGCGATCAAGGCGGCCGGGGGGATTCAACGGCTGGATGCTGCGCTGGACCTTGTCGAAGAGGGCGCCACGGCCCTGGGAACCAGCCATGGCCCTGCATTAATTCAGGCCCTCCGGCATCCGCAATGAGCCCGGAACGGCGGATCGAAGGGTTGGCTTTGAAGGTGGGTCCCCTCGGGGAGCACGACAGGCTGCTCACCCTTCTCAGTGATGACGTTGGTCTGATTCGCCTAGCCGTACCGGGGGCGCGTAAACCCCGTAGCAGCCTTGCTGCGGCGGTTCCTCTCACCACCCTGGAGCTGCAGATAGGAGGACGCAGCGGCTTACTGCGGGTGCGCCAACTTCGGGTCCAACATAATTTCAGCAACGTCGGCCAGCGACTGGAAACGTTGGCAGCTGCCCAGGCCCTTTCTGAACTCTCGATTGCCTTGGTCGCTGGTGATGATCCAGTGCCTGGAATGCTCAGTGCGGTCTTGATGCATCTCGAACGGCTCGAGCTGCTGGCGCGGAAGCAGCGTGAGTCTGAAATGGAACATTCAGAGGGCGAGCGTGTGGACCGAACCCTGGCAACACTGGTTCAGGCCTGTGTTCATCTGCTCGCTCTCGGCGGCTATGGCCTACCTCTCCAAACGTGTTGCCGCAGTGGAGCCGCCCTGTCTCCACCGATCGGGAATTGGGACTGGCGCTGCAGCCTGATGGCCGACGAAGGCCTGGCCATCGGTGCTCAAGCTGGAGCGGCGATCCAGCTCAACCCCTCAGAGCTCGCCCTGCTTCAGCGATTAACACGGCTTGAACTGCCAGAACGTCAAGACGGTGGATTAATGGGACCCCGACCGGTTTGGCTGAGGCTTTTTACGCTTTTGGAATGCTGGTGCCGCGTCCATCTCCCAAGGCCCGTCCGCTCCTTTGCCATGGTGAAAGAGGCTGTTCACGCTACGGCCGGTGGTGGGCGATCATGATCCCGCGCATGAACACATTTTGAGCGGTCCTCCCCTAAACAGCCCGGACCCGGCCCTGCCCACGAGCGCCAATCCAGAAGGTCGCCGCGGCCTGCAGGCCGTGATCCATCTCGATGGCTTCCGACGCCTATGGGTCGGACAGATCTTCTCCCAACTCGCGGACAAGTTCTACATCGTGTTGATGGTGTATTTGATCGCCCAGTACTGGGTGACCAATACACCAGACGGCAATGGCGCCCTTGCTGAAATCGCCTCGGCGATTCGCATGGATTTCGAGACGCGGGCCCAACGCATCACATTGCTGGCTACCGGAATTTATGTCGCCAACACCATCCCGGCGATGGTGCTCGGTTCCGTTGCAGGTGTGTGGGTTGACCGCTGGCCCAAGCGCAGGGTGATGGTGGCCTCCAATGGCCTGAGGGCGCTGCTCGTGCTTTGCACCCCTTTGTTCCTGATCCCAGGTCCCCACTGGTTTGGACTGAGCTGGGGATATTGGGCCCTATTGCTAATGACTTTTCTGGAGTCGGTACTGACCCAGTTTTTCGCACCCGCTGAACAGGCGACGATCCCATTGCTGGTGCCGAAAGAACACCTTCTGGCCGCCAACTCCCTCTATCAAGCCACAAGCATGGGGGCCACGATTGTTGGCTTTGCTCTAGGCGATCCAATCCTGCGAGGACTGAACCACCTGCTTCAAACGGTGGGAATTAACGGTGGCGAATTTCTGCTTCTGCCGTTCTGTTACGGCATGGCCGCCCTCAGTCTGAGCACCATCCAGATGCGCGAACCGCCGAGAAAGGACAGCAGCGATTCGGTCTGGACAGAAATCGTGGCAGGGATACAGGTGCTTCGAGAGCAGTCATCCGTCCGCGGAGCCATGCTGCATCTCGTGGTGCTTTACAGCCTGCTAGCCGCGCTGTATGTGCTGGCGATCAGCCTCGCGTCTGCCATCCAAGGACTGGGGCCAACAGGCTTCGGCACCCTTCTGGCGATGAGCGGATTAGGGATGGCGATTGGCGCCGTGCTGGTGGCCCAAATGGGCCATCGCTTTAGCCGTCGTCGTCTCGCCGCAGCCGGACTGGGCGTGATCACCTGGTGTTTGATCATGCTCGGGCAACTGCGCGGAAATCTCAGCATCACCTTGACCTTGTGCGGAGTCCTCGGAATTGGCGCCGCTCTTGTGGCAATTCCTGCTCAAACCACGATTCAGGAAGACACTCCCGAATCGCAGCGCGGTCGGGTTTTCGGACTTCAGAACAACCTGATCAACATTGCTCTGAGCCTGCCACTGGTTCTTGCCGGCGCCTTAGTGAGCAGCATTGGCTTGATCCCAGTGCTCTGGGTGCTTGCGGCCCTTTCCTTAGCTGCGGCTCTTTGGGAGCGGCCTTGGGAGCGCTGCTAACTTCAGATTCGGCTTCGGGACGGTGCCAGTGGCCCACATTGCCTGGCTCGGCAAAAAAACTCCGTTCTGCGGCAATGTCACCTACGGGCTGAGCACCACTGAGGCCCTAAGGAAACGCGGCCATCAAACCAGCTTTATTCATTTCGATAACCCTGGCGGTCCCAGCAGCAGCAATACGTCATTGCTGGCAAACGATCCGGATGTGAGCCTGCCCTATCTGGTGAAGTCTCAGGTGTACACCATTCCCTCTCCGAGAGCGCAGAGGGAATTGCGTGAGTGCTTGAAGAGGCTGCAGCCCGATGTTGTGCATGCAAGCCTCACCCTCTCCCCCCTCGACTTCAGGCTTCCAGAGCTTTGCCAGCCCTTGGGTATTCCTCTGGTCGCAACCTTTCATCCACCATTTGATGCAGGCTTACGCAACCTCACAGCGGGCACGCAACAGCTCAGCTACCAGCTCTATGCGCCTGCACTCTCCCGCTACGACCGCGTCATCGTTTTTTCCGATCTTCAGGCAGACGTCCTCAACCGTTTAGGAGTTCACGAAAGTCGCCTCGCCGTCATCCCCAATGGCGTGGATCCCGAGCGCTGGTCTCCGGCCCCAAGCCATACCGCCTCGATCAGCAAGGAGCTTCATGAAGTGCGTTCACGGCTTGGTGATCAGCGCATTTTTCTCTACATGGGACGGATCGCAACCGAGAAGAATGTGGAAGCGTTATTGCGAGCCTGGCGACTGGTTAAACCAGCCGGCTGCCGGTTAGTGATCGTGGGTGACGGCCCCCTGCGCAGCACGCTCCAAAACGTCTATGGCAATGGGATCGGGGATCTGTTGTGGTGGGGCTATGAAGCCAATCTCAATAGGCGCATCGCCCTGCTCCAGTGCGCTGAGGTCTTTGTGCTGCCATCACTGGTGGAGGGGCTCTCCATCGCCCTGCTCGAGGCCATGGCCTGCCAATGCGCCTGCGTCGCCACAGATGCTGGTGCTGATGGAGAAGTCCTCGCCGGGGGAGCCGGCATCGTGCTCAGCACGCAAGGGGTCACCACCCAACTGCGCACGTTGCTGCCCGTTCTCCGTGACCAACCTCTGCTCACTCAAGAGCTCGGGCGGAGAGCGCGTGAGCGGGTGATGGAGCGCTACCGGATGGTGTCCAACATCGATGCTCTAGAAGAGCTTTACGACACCCTGATCACCCAGAAACCCCTAGCCGCTTGAGCCAGGGCTTAATTCGCCATCCGACGTCCGTGTTGCGTGGCAGCAACAACGGCTTCGATCAAGGCCGAACGCAAGCCCGATTTCTCGAGATGACGCAACGCCGCCATGGTGGTGCCACCTGGAGACGCGACCATATCTTTCAGTTCGCCAGGATGGAGTTCCTGCTCATGCAATAAGGCAGCGGTCCCAGCGAGCGTTCGGTGGGCCAAGTGATGGGCCTGCGATCGAGGCATTCCCATGGCAACAGCACCATCAGCCATCGCTTCCGCGATGAGGGCCACATAGGCAGGACCAGACGAGGTGAGCGCCAGAAAAGCATCGAGCCGTTCTTCAGCAAGCTCGAGAACCTCACTCACGGGCTCAAAGAAAGAGCGCACTTGCTGCTTCTGCCGATCAGAGATGCCGTCCCCCCAAGCCAGACCCGTGAGTCCCTGACCCACCAAGCAGGGCGTGTTAGGCACAGCGCGCACACAAATGCGATCAGGAAATAAACCTTGGAGCCGCACCAGGGGAACCCCAGCCAAAACGGAAAGCAAAAGGCTTGAACCCGATTCAGGCGTCTCTATTGCTGATGGCGCCGAAGCAGCTACCCCATCGAGCATCTGAGGCTTGACGGCCAAGAGTTGAACCGATGCAGCCCAAGCATCTTGTGCTGCGGGATCACTGGCAGCTACAACCTTCACTCCAGAGGGCACTCGCGCAGACACCGTTGCAACGGAGTCTCTGCGGCCCACAACCGCGATTACCTCTTCAGCAGGAATACTTCCCTGCTCAATCAAGGGAATGACGAGGGCCTGAGCCATCCGGCCCAGACCAATTACACCCAATGCAAATGGCACTGATGGATCAAAGTGCGGTGGCGCTTGTCGCACTCCAGGCAGGAGTCGGAGCGATGCTGGCCTCGGAGGACGCTTGCTCAACGTCTTTTGACACGTGGGTCGGAACGGAGTCTTCGTCCTGGGTGGCGTTGGTCACGGTCACGCAGCTAGGGGCGAACAGAAAAATGCTTTCACCAACACGCTCTTGATGGCCATCAATGGCAAAGGTTCCACCTGCCACGAAATCCACAGCGCGTTGGGCTTGATCCGGCTCCATCATCGTGAGATTGAGAATCACCGTTTTGCGCTCACGCAGGGCTTGGATCGCTCCAGGCATTTCGTCAAAACTACGGGGTTCCATCAAGGAAACCTCGGCTGTTCCGGTGCTGATACCAGGCATCCCGATCACATTGGATCCAGTGAAAGATTGCTCACTTTCAAAAGGATTGGTCGAGTCAAGAGTTGCCAAAGCACTCGACATCGAGTGAGAAGGACCTTCCTCGATTTCGTCCTGTTCGCCAGTGTCGTAATCGAGGTCGTCATAATCACCATCGAGGTAATCATCACCCGCAACGACAGCACGAAGACGAGAAATCAGCGACACCGGAAACTAAATCAAACCTGGACCCTGAATAGCGCTCCACAGAGTTGTGAGCAAGAGTGACTGGGCGATTTGAACATCTTCACAACAGGCTGACCTCAGAAGTGGGGGTCAAACCAAGCGTTCAGGCCGTGGTCCAAACAATCCCGACCCCACGCGAACCCAGGTGGCACCAGCCTTTGCAGCCTGCTTCCAGTCTCCGCTCATCCCCATCGAGCAATCAGGCAAAGCGAGCTCATCCGCGAGAGTTCTGCAGTCATGAAAAAGGCTCTGACGGTCTTCTGGTCCTAAGCCAAGTGGTGCCATGGTCATCAGCCCAATGGGCTTCAAGCCTGGAAGCAACTGCAACTGTGGCCAAACCGCACGCAAAGCATCAGGCTCCCAGCCACCTTTCGCCGGGTCGTCTCGAAGCTTGACCTGAAAAAACACCTCCGGATTCTGTTGTTCCTCCAGCGCAATCCTTGATGTGCGCTCTGCGAGTGCCTGAGAGTCGATCGAATGAATCACGGGAAAGGCCCGCACGACAGCCCGAACTTTGTTGGCCTGCAGACGGCCAATGAAATGCCAACGCAAGCCCCTGAGATCTTCCAAGACCTGTTGTTTCGGGAGTGCTTCCTGCACCCTGCTCTCACCAAAATCAACTTGTCCTAAGGAGGCCAGCTCCCGCACCGCATCGGCCGGGTGGCCTTTGCTGACAGCAAGCAAATGCGTAGCGTCTGGACACTCAGTCTGAATCGCCTGCCAGCGTGATTGGACCGTCTCAGATTCTGAACTGCTGGACACCATCAAATGAAGGTTTGATCGAACAACTGCTTCCAATCGGCGAAATCGGCAGCGCGATCACGACGGCAGCGCGCCAGATGAAGCTCTGCATGATGCCGGGCGTCCTGATAAGGAATCACCTCAAACTGAGCACCTCTCGGTTGCAGCGTCACCAAGAAAAACATGCGCTGGGCGTAGAGAGTGGCGTACAGATCCCGACCCTCGCCAGCGGTCGACACCTGATAAAGCATTCCGAAGGTGGGGTGATTGAGATAACGCTCCGCTCCCACAAGTCAATCCATCAAGATTTAGAGAGCACCGTACTTGCCTCGCAATCCGACTACGGCAAGAAGGATCACTAATGACAGCAGGTTCAAACCACGAGCCAAAGCAGATGTGTTCTGAACAGGACGGAAGCAATCCGCAGGAAGCCAACGCCCTCCCCTAGCAATCAAGGCATCTGCCCCTTGCTCAGCGCGCAACAAAATGTTGGCGAGAAGGCGTTCTCCCACTGAAAGGAGCAATCCGAAGGAAGCCTTGAAGCCCAGCTGACGAAGATTGACCGCTCGACTCGCCACTGAGCGCACCAGATTCTGTAGTTCCTCTTGCACCAAGGGCAGAAAGCGAAGCGCCAACAGCAGCTGAAAGCAAAGACGATCTACCGGCAACCCAAGTTTGGTGAGTGGGAACAAAAACCAATTCAGAGCCCACATCAGATCCTCGCTGGGTGTGGACAACAGCATGAGATTCACGCTGTGCACCACGGTGACAATCAACGTTGCACTGTTGAGACCGAGCTCAGCCGATCGCCGATCCACGGATAGTGGGCCCAGATTGAGGGGCCCAAGTTGGACAGGGCCCAGGCGAAACAACTCCCAGCTGGGCGTTTGCAGAGACAAACCCTGCAATTCCTGGACAGGCCGAATGGCCAACGTTGCGGCTGGATCTCCCGTTGGCAAAAACATCGCCAGAAGGCCAAAGCCAACCCCGAGACAGAGGACCAGCAGTAGGGAGCGCCACCACAACCTGGCCGGCAACCCACTCAGAGCGGTGATCACCATCAAGGCCAGAACGAGCCCTAGGCGCCACAACGGACCCGCCAGCACGGGGGTCAGCAAAAACATCACAACCCAGCCCAGCTTCAAACGAGGATCGATCAGACGCAGCCAACCAGCACTGCCATCGACGTACTGCCCGATCGGAATCTGTCGCAACCAGTCCATAGGGGGTCAGCCTTGGCGGTTCTGCTGGCGGACCAGCTCCTTCTCCGCATCCCGCTGTTGCTTGCCTCGCCAGAACAGCTTCACCGGAGTTCCATCAAAGCCGAGGCCTTCACGGATTTGACGTTCCACGTAGCGGCGATAGGTATCGCCAAACAGCTTGGGCTCATTCACAAACAAGGTGAAACTGGGCGGACGACTGGCAACTTGGGTGCCGTAATACAAGCGGCCCTGCCTGCCACCACGGGTCGTGGGGGGACTCCGCCAGCTGAGTGCTTCCTTGAGCACTTCGTTCACAACTGATGTGCTCACCCTGCGGCGGTGCTGTTCCACAGCAAGAGCCGCCAAGGCGAAAATGCTGTCGACCCGCTGCCCTGTCAACGCAGAGGTGAACAACATTGGGGCCCAATCGAGGAAATAGAGCTTGGCGCGCAGCTCCTTTTCCATCGCCGTCATCGTATGGCTGTCTTTTTCCACCGCATCCCACTTGTTCACCACAACCACGCAAGCGCGGCCGTCCTCTTCGATCCGTCCCGCCAAGCGTTGATCCTGTTCGGTCACACCATCGAGAGCATCAATGACTAAAACGCAGACATCACTGCGTTCAATCGCTTTAAAGCTGCGGTTAATTCCAAAAAATTCTGGGCCATAACTCACGCTGCGACGCCGGCGTATTCCTGCGGTGTCAATCAATCGCCAGCGACGATTTTCCCGTTCAATGCGCGTATCAATGGTGTCGCGGGTGGTGCCACGAATCGGACTGACAATGGCCCGCGTTTCGCCACAGATGGAGTTCAGCAAGCTGGACTTTCCCACGTTGGGGCGGCCAATAATCGAAAGCTGAATTGGCTCCTCTTCATCACTCTCCTCATCCTTGGGCGGAAGAAAGGTGAGCACCTGATCGAGCAGCTCAGCGGTGCCAGCACCATGAATCGCAGAAATCGGATGGGGTTCACCAAGACCGAGCCGCCAAAACTCCGCGGCCATGCCTAACCCCTGCTCGGGAGACTCACACTTATTAACCGCTAACAAGGTCTTGCAGCGCTGTGTACGCAGCCATTCCGCAATCGATTCATCGGCAGCCGTGAGCCCCTGCTGACCATCCACAATCACCAAGGCCACGCTCGCTTCAGCGAGAGCGAGACTGGCCTGCTCCCGGATCTCAGGAAGAAACTCACTGTCGTCATCGAACACCAGGCCCCCGGTGTCCACCACCTTGAATTCCCGATCACCCCAATACCCGTCTTGATAAGTGCGATCTCGCGTCACACCTGGCTGGTCGTGAACGATGGCCTCACGACTTCGACAGAGACGGTTCACCAAGGTTGACTTGCCGACGTTGGGACGTCCGATGATTGCGACGACCGGACGTGCCAAGACAGAAGCCAAGAAAAACTTTCTTGACAGTACAGAGGTGACCCATCACAGAAATCCGAAATCTTTCAGAACGAGACGAATGAGACGCATGCGACACAGCTAGGTCTGTGACAGCGACGTCAGCGGCACAACCATGCTTGAGCTCATTGCAACGCTCGTGGTCGATCTCTCCGACCAGACCCTCACCGTGCTTAACGAGCAAGAACAAACCGTCAGGGTCATCCCCGTGAGTACGGGCAAAGCCTCGTCCCCGACACCCACGGGCCATGCCTCCGTGCTCACGAAGTACCGCTCGGTGACGATGCGGGGGCGCACCTATGTCTCTCCCGGCGTGCCCTACGCCATGTGCATCACCGCCAATGAGGCCATTTGCATGCACGCTGCTCCCTGGCAAGAAGACGCAGGCCAGTCCTTTGGCGTACCCAGGAGCCACGGCTGCGTGCGCATGCCGACCCAACAGGCTCGCTGGCTGTTCGAAAACACGCCCAAAGGCACCAAGGTCATCATCCAGGCCTGAGGATCACCCCTTTCAGCCTTCCCCAGCCTTTGCTGCAGCTGAAAGGGACAACCTAATGAACCGGAATTGGCAGGGATTGAAGCGCTTGACCGACGCATGCACTTGACCTAGAACCGGGCAACTAGTTCATGCGTACCAATGAGCACTGGCTCTCGCTCAACAGCGGTCAGATCAACAGCTGAAACAAAGCCCCCAACGTTCCTGAACGTCAGGCCTGGTGACTACGTGATCATCCAGGCGGAGCAACGGGTCGCCCTAGAACCCGACGCCAATTGGTGGATGGGACAAGTCGTCTTCTGCGAAGGGGGCGCTAGAGACCCAAGGGTGAACACGATGTTCCAGATCGCCAACGTGGATGACGGCTGCATCTTCTGGGTCAACGCGGATGCGGTGACGCATGTCGTCAGATCCTTAGACGGCCTACCGCTGAACGCTTAACCCAAGGGCAGGGAGGAGAACCGCCCTGCGTCACAGGATCCGCGTGTATTACAGTTTGTTACGAGGAGGCTTCGGTGGAACGGAGAACCCTTATCGGGAGGGGTTAGACGCCCTCCTTTTTTATGTCCGAGAAGAAATAAGCACTTATCTCTACGGACACCTGCCTTCTATACAGCCAAGTTGATCATGAGGCGAAGCACCCCCGTGCTCGCTACAAAGAACAGTCAGCAGAGGACGACTGTTCTTTTTTTATGCCTGAAGGGCAATGGGTGTGTATCACGCAATTGCCAGACGTTTTGATGGAACGTTGACTTTTCTCCTTGCCACCGACTCGTTGTATTCAATCGGCGGGCATTGCCTCAACGCACGGGAAGGTCGCCGGGATGACCGCTCACTGGATTGAGCGGCGGATCGAGCAGCAATGGCAAGGGTCCCTCCTCCTCCAGCACTTGCTCATGGGATGCCAGCCAAGCCAGAAGCCAATTCACGGCGGTAGCCCGACGCGTGCGTCGTGGGTAAAGCTCCCCGATTCGATATCCGGCAAACTTCAATTGTTCTTTCAAGAGCTGTTTGTGCTCGCGTGGAATCGAGCGGGTGAGTTGCACGGAGGCGGGGCGAATACTGATCACTTCGGGGGCCTGGGGAAATGCCTCCCGCCACACCGATGGTGTCTCAGGCCCAGCGAGCCAGATCAGTCCCTCCCCATCCGGCAGGTACCCCAAGCGCTCCCAAACACGCTCTGCCACGAATCGATCACTAATGCGATCGTCCAGGATTCGATCCAACAACAAGCGGCTAAGCGGCCAAGGGGTAGGGGGCATACGAGCAGACCGAAGACCTCCATCCTTCGCCCCATCGGCTTGCCTTGACAAGCCCAAAGTCAGATCACCTCTCAGACCCACGTCCTGACCAGCAGAATGGATTGGTCTTCGGCCTCTGGCCATGCCGCTGAAGATTCAGGGTCGACTTTTAGAGCGACAACTCAGATGCCGCGCACTGCAATCCCCGCTAGCTGGCGTCAGTGATCGGATTTTTAGGCAGCTGGTACGCCGTTGGGCTCCAGATGCCTTGCTGTTTACCGAAATGGTGAATGCCACCAGCCTTGAGCTGGGGCACGGACGGCTCAAAATGGATGGGCTGCAGGAAGAAACAGGGCCCATCGGGGTGCAGTTGTTTGATCACCATCCCGACGCCATGGCCGATGCAGCGCGTCGTGCGGCTGATGCCGGAGCCTTTCTGATCGACATCAATATGGGCTGTCCTGTCCGCAAAATCGCCCGAAAAGGAGGTGGCAGCGGGCTGATTCGTGACCCGGATCTGGCTTGCAGAATTGTCGAAACAGTGGTGGCCGCAGTGGGGCTTCCAGTCACGGTGAAAACCCGTCTCGGCTGGTGTGGTGAACACAACGCTGGCGGAGCTGAGGCCGCCGTGAACTGGTGCCGACGCTTGGAGGCGGCAGGAGCGCGCATGCTGACGCTCCACGGGCGCACACGCGAGCAACGTTTCAGCGGCACTGCGGATTGGAATGCCATTGCCGCTGTCAAAGCAGCCCTCAACATTCCTGTGATCGCCAATGGGGATGTGAACAGCCCTGAGGAAGCGCTGCGTTGTTTGCGTATCACCGGCGCCGATGGCGTGATGGTGGGTCGCGGAAGCATGGGTGCCCCTTGGCTTGTGGGCCAAATCGATGCCGCACTCAGTGATCGGCCGATTCCAGCCACACCCACACCACGTGCGCGCTTAGCTCTCGCCAAGGAACAACTCTTGGCGCTGATCGAGGCACGCGGAGATCACGGCCTCTTGATTGCCCGAAAACACATGAGCTGGACCTGCACAGGCTTCCACGGCGCATCCCAGTTTCGGCAACAACTGATGCGCGCGCCCACGCCCACCGAAGCCCTTCATTTGCTCGATCAACAGATGCAGCGAATCGAATGAATGCGTTGTGGTTGCTGCTGTTGATCTGGCCGCTCTGGCTAATCCGTCGCCCCGAACAAAACACCCCGATCTGGGGACGCCGCAGCCTGATCCTGCTGATCAGTCTGTTCACCCTTCGCTATTTGCTCTGGAGAGTGACCTCCAGCCTCAATTTCGATAGCCGCTTATCGATCACCCTCAGCCTGCTGCTCCTGCTCGCCGAAGCGTGGTTGCTGCTCGTTGGATTGGTACCGCTCTGGCTCGCTTGGCGGAGGTTCCCCGATCGCCGCTCAGAGATCAACGACCGACAAAAGCGCTGGACAGAAAGTGGCTGGAAGCCACACGTGGACATTTTGGTTCCCACCTACGGCGAGCCCATCAAAGTGCTCGAACGAACCCTGATTGGCTGCACAAACTTGTCCTATCCCCACACCAAGGTGTGGGTTCTCGACGACAGCGATCGCCATGAGGTGAAAGCGCTCGCTGCCGAGCTCGGGTGCCGTTATCTGCACCGACCGGAGCGCGTGAATGCCAAGGCCGGCAACCTCAACCATGGTTTACGCCACTGCCGAGGAGAGCTGGTTGCCGTCTTCGATGCCGACTTCATTCCCCAACGCACCTTTCTTGATCGCAGCATTGGATTCCTGCTCGAACCGGACGTTGCGCTCATTCAGACCCCTCAAACCTTCATCAACGCCGACCCGGTGATGCGCAATCTGGGGATGGAGAACTGGCTTCTGTCTGATGAAGAAAGTTTTTACCGCTGGATTCAACCGGTCAGAGATGGCTGGGGGGCTGTGGTGTGTGCAGGCACATCGTTTGTGGTGAAACGGAAAGCACTCGACCAAATCGGTGGCTTCGTGGAACAAGCCATCTCTGAGGATTTCGTGACCGGCATCAGCCTGACCCGTCAGCACTGGCGACTGATTTATCTGCAAGAAAAGCTCAGCGCCGGCTTAGCCGCCGAAACCATGGCTGATTTCGTGCACCAGCGCCAACGCTGGGCCTCTGGCACCTTGCAAAGCCTCAGGCTCAGCAGCGGCTCCTTGCATCGCAAGGGGTTATCGCTTGGGCAACGCATCGCCTATCTCGAGGGCGTGATGCATTGGTTCAACAACGTGCCCAGGCTGGTGCTGATGCTGATGCCACTCAGCTACGGCCTTCTGGGCATCATTCCGATCTTGCTGAACAGCCAAGCCGCATTGACCTTGCTCCTGCCTCTTTGGGGTTTGCAAGTGTTGACCCTCGGCTGGTTAAACCGTGGGTCACGGACGGCTTTTTTGAGCGAACTCACCGGCTGGGTGCTCACCGTTCCGCTCACCGTGACCGTGCTGGCCAACCTGATTGGAAGCATCGGTGGATTTCGGGTCACCCCCAAACATCAGCGCCGTGACCGCGGGAGCTGTAGCGCGGAGCTGCTACTTCCACTTTTGGCCCTCGTGCTGTTCAACCTGGTGAATCTCTACGGGCTGCTCTCCAACGCCAGCGATCTGCCGGCTCAGGTGCTCGCCGGTCGGCCGGTCGGCCTGGTGTGGGGCGTGATCAATCTGCTCAGCTTGATCGTGGCAGTTCGTGCCTGCTGGGACCCTGCCGCGACGGATCTCTCCCCGTGGCAAAAGCTCACAATGGAAGCCTGGATTGAAGACGACGGGGGGCACCGTTACCCCTGCGGCATTACGGCCTTAAGCGAGAGCGGCGCCAGGATCAACTACTCCGGTTCGCCCCTTCCATGGGTTGCCAGTTCCAGGCTGCGCTGGTGCCAAGAGCTACCGGCTTTGCCAGTGATTTTGCAGCACACAACAGAGACAGAAGCCCTTCTCCACTGGGGAAACTTGCCTCGGAAGGAGCGCTATGCCCTGATCCGCTGGCTGTTTTGCCGGCCAGGATGCTGGGTTGACCGGCAGGCACCGCAGGAAGGCCGAGCCTTGCTGGCCCTCATCCGGCGACTGATCGCACCACCCAAACGCGGGCCATTCAACCCGAGCCTGATCCCGCAACACTTGCCCACAGTCCAAGGATCAGCGCATAAATAGATCATGCG
Source organism: Synechococcus sp. AG-683-A03 (assembly GCA_003210555.1). Lineage (GTDB taxonomy): Bacteria > Cyanobacteriota > Cyanobacteriia > PCC-6307 > Cyanobiaceae > Synechococcus_C. Next base: position 17,824 of record QCUZ01000014.1, read on the forward strand.
TCCCCGTGATGGCCTGCGTCGCAAGCAATAAAGCAACAACAACAGTCATAAACACATGCAGGCAAAAAGTGAGCATCAAACCTCTTTAAAATCAAGCAGGAAAATCGAACGCAACTCAACACAATCAACGCAACAAATACACGAATGAGAGCGAGAGCTATAAAGGCAATTGCGATCTCCAAGTGCATCAAAGACCTGCATAATAAGGCTGCTATTTAGCACATAAAAGGACAGCAACTAGAGAGGCACCCTATCTTCAAGTGATGGCTGCACCACTTAGAATTACAGAGGGGATTGCCACCAACGCCCGCTCAGGAAACAGAAGACCATTGGCCGGATGGAGCGTTCATTTCAGCCGGAAAAAAAAGAGTCCTAATCATCAAGGATGATCAGAAGATAACGGCAGCTGAAGGCTAAAGAAGCTGCCTTCACCGACGATTGAGCGAACATTGATAGTGCCTCCCATCGCTTCCATCAACATCTTCACAATTGAGAGCCCGAGCCCCGTGCTGCTTTCACCTTTAGGCAAGACAACCCCCTCGGCTCGGGTGAAACGTTCAAAGATATTGTCAAGTTGGTCGGCAGGAATCCCCTGGCCATGATCACTTACGCAAACCGTGACATTTGAATCATCAGAACTAACGCGCAAATCAATCGGCGAGCCTTTCTCCGAGTACTTCACGGCATTACCGATCAGGTTGCCGATGCACTGCACAAGTCTGTCTGGATCACCAACTACCTCCATGTAGGGAAGTTCTTTAAGGTTATTGGTGATTGGATTGTCGTAGGCGGCTTTAGCCAACTTGAGAACTTGCTCCAGACTGGGGATCAGCTCAAAGCTTTCACGACGAATCGAGAGCTGCTGATTATCCGCTCGGCTGAGGTCGAGAAGGTCGCTAAGCATGCGATTTAGCCGTAGAACCTCTGTATCGGCAATCCCCAAGGCTTGTTTATGGTGATCTGGCAGCTGCCCTTCTCCACGATTCAGCACCGATTGGATAAAGCCGGAAATCACCGTTAGCGGGGTGCGGAATTCGTGGCTAATCGTTGCAGCAAACTGTTTTTGATTGGTGGATGAATGGCGCAATCGTCCCACCATCTCGTTGAACTCCTCAATGATCGGGAGCAGCTCTAGTGGAGCTTTATCCGTCGGAATCGTTGCACCTTTTAGATTACTTAGCTCGACCGTTGACAGATCCTGTTTGATTGCGCGAAGGGGGCGGCGGGCACTCAGGATCAGAATCACACCTGTAATAAAGATCAAGATCAGCTCAGATCCCAGCTTCATCATGCGCTGGGATTTCAAGAGCGGCATGCCGTAAACAGGTCGGATATATACGAAATTGCCTGTTTCTGGCCCTCCAGGTAGCTTCACCTCCTGCACAGCTACAGCTTCTCTCGAGCTGATGTCGAGCACAGTGAATCCATCTTCAGCTTGCATGGCCCTCTCAGCAAACTGCCTCAGCTGGTTCTCATCAAATAGGGTGCGACTTGAGCGGCTAGTCGCCATCCCATTGTCACCAACGATCAACGCAACCTTGCCGTCGCTGAGATTCAGATTTCGAAGAAAGCGTTGGTAATCGCTGAGGGAGCAGCACACTTTCTTCTGCGCAGGCGTGAGTTGATTCAGCTCCTCCCTAATCTCATCCAGAATCAAAAGCCCCTGGCGATGCATCGTTCCACGCAGAACATCATCGATCAGGTGCTGGCGCAGGCTGTGATTAATCGCCAGGCTGATCAAGGACTGCCCTAGCACCACGGCAAGCGTGATCCAAAGAAGGCGACGGCTGAGGGACCAGTGCGATCTTGATGAACTAATCCAATCGCCGAACATATAAAAAATCCTTTATCAGTACTGGCGGCCAGCCCTCAGAGCTTTTACCAGCGACTACAATAACTTTAAGTAGCATCTTGCATAATTAATTAGCAACAATGTCCAGAGTAGTTGTTAAATCATATACTTCTTACTAAGATTTTTACAATTTCACACTGTTGATGCCTGTGACCACTCCAACGGTGTTTCTTGCCGACGACGAGGCCAACATCGTTGCCCTGCTCGAGATGGAGCTGCAGGCAGAAGGTTTCACCGTAGTGACTGCCACCGATGGAACATCAGCCCTTAAAAAACTACGCGACACAACCCCAACTCCCGATCTGGCTCTTCTCGACTGGAATATGGGTGGAATAACAGGACTGGAAATCTGCCGACGCCTAAGGGAGACCGGCGTTTCATTACCAGTGATCATCCTGACCGCCAGAGATGAAATAGATGACCGCATAGCCGCGCTAGAGACCGGCGCCGATGACTTCATCTCCAAGCCTTTCAACGTGCGCGAGGTGTTAGCCAGGGTCAAGGCTCTCATTCGCCGATCCACTTTGACCAACGGCGCCTCCTCCAATGAATTCAGTTCGAATTTGATTGAGGTAGGTCCATTAGTTCTGAATAGGGCCGAACGCACCTGCACGATGAACGGCAGTGCATTGATACTCACCGTGCGGGAGTTCGACCTACTCGATTGCTTCATGAGACACCCTCGGCAGGCTCTCTCCAGAGGACAATTAATTCAGCATGTTTGGGGTGACGACTACTTCGGAGACGAAAATGTAGTGGATGTATTCGTGCGATACCTGCGCAAAAAGCTTGAAGAAACAGGGTCGGAAAGGGTGATCCAAACCGTTAGGGGTGTGGGATTTGCACTTCGAATGAATGACCAATAATGCTTCATTCTTGAATGAAACTCATGCTTCCAAACTACTCTTTATAAGGCGGTAAAACCCGCGCCCAGAAAGCCCACAACCGGCTTCAGATCGCTGATGCGGCCTCCGCCTGATCCGCAGGACCAATACCAAGCTGATGACTCACATTTTCCCGAGGGCTCCCAGGCAATAAAAAAACCCCGCTCATGGCGGGGTAGTTCAGTGGTTACGCGTAATACGTAATCAAATAACAGCCATACCATTCAGCACACCTGAACTTCCGCCAAGTGCTAGATAAGACAGTGACTCAGTGGTATGAAACCATTCACGATCAAGAGATTGTTCTTCACAAATCATTGCGCGAAAGCCACTGTCCGTAACTGATTTGATCCTTGCATTGGCGGTATCAGCTCCATCAAAGGAATCCAGTTTGGCTAGCAAAGTTGGACCACCTTCAAAGCTTGCTTCAAACGAGTGAAATTGTGTTCGATGCGTAAATTTGTCTGCCGTTACACCCGCATCAATAATCGTGTCTCCAGCCGTTGAAGCACCTGTCTCAATGGCTAACCAGCCAATACTTTCGGTGACATGACCTCTTCCATTGAGCTTTTCTTCCTTCTGCATCATTACTTGGAAAGATTCGCCAGTGATGTTGTCGGTTCTCGTGGTAAGCCAGTCTGTGCCCTTATATGTTTGAACTTGAGTCAGGACGGCAGGAGAATCACCTGATTCAAATTCAGAATCTAGAGCAATAGTATTACGCCCGTTGCTTGACAGCTTATTGGTGTTGAGGGTTCCAGCTTCAAGAATTGTTCCATCGGATAACTCCCAGGTGCCTTCTTCAATGATCATATAGGAGACTGTTTCGTTGACATGCCATCCATCTTTGTAGCTTGGCTCTTGAAGCCTTAACTGGAATGAATCTGAATCGACATTCTTGAGACGAACGACAGCAGGGTCGCTGCCCTTTCTCGTTGGATCTGATGTAATAACAACAGCATTTTCATAGACACCTTGAAGCTCAATGGTCTGCCATTTGTGGTTAATAGAGACTGCCCCATATTCAGCTATCGAGACATTTTCAGGAATCGACAAGGGCGTAATATCAACTTCAAATGCTTGAATCGTAACTGCATTGTCTGAGGCTGTTGCAAGATTGTTATCAAGACCTCCATCTTCGACCAATACTGTAATCGTGGAAGAACCATTCTTATCTACAACTGGTTCAAAAGTAAGCGTACCAGAGTCGTTTCCGCTCTCATATACGATCGTTGGGTCAGGGATAAGGTCTGGATTGCTGCTAGCGGCACTCACACGAATAGGCTGGGCAGCACCGTCGCCTGAATTGATACCGTTGAGTGCAATACTTTGTGCAGGTGAATTTCCTTCAAGAGTAATGTCAAGAGGAATATTAAATTCTGGAAGCTGATTGAGTCGCGTTGGAGTAGAAGCTACATCAAGGAAGAAATCCCATTGGGTTTGATTGTTTTCTAACCGGTAGCGGTGATTATTAGGGCCCCAGCCATCGACTTCGATTATGCCGTCATCTCCAATGCCATCTTGATAAACGTTGTGACCGTTAGCCTCAAGATCGTCGTAAAGTGTTTGGCTATTTTTGAAAGGAACAATTCCATCATCTTTGGCATGAAGAATAATTCCATTTAAGACAGGAGAATCGTCTGACGCTAGTGGAACTTCAGGCGTACCAGGACCAAACCATGAGCCGCTTATATAACCACCAGAATGAGCGCCAAAAGCGGCGATTTTATCAGGTAGATACCTTGCTACATAGTAGCTAAAATATGCTCCCCAAGAATGTCCGGTTGTGAATATTTGAGATTCACTAATGTTGTAATTTTCATTCGCCCAACCGATCAGATTTTCGATAAATACGAGATCAGATGAGTTGCCATTTTTTTTCAGATCCCAGGTATTAAACGAGTTATCTTTTTCAGGAAATAGAACAATAAATCCGTTTTGCTCTGCGGATTCCTGCCATCCATAATAACTATTTTCGGCTGATCCACCACTTTGTTCACTGCTATTGCCGCCTGCCCCATGAAACATGAACAAAAGCGGTGTTGGAGTTGATGGATCATACGAATTGGGCACGTAATAGCCAAAATATCGTCCATTTATAGACGTGTACTTAGGCGAATAGTCTTTGGCGATACCTGAATTTGTAACTTTTGCCACAAAAAACCCTTAGCTAATTATCAGATTAATTCAATATAGTGCATTGAAAATGAAGACCAAGAGATAGGATGATGAAAGATGGATGAGCGTTTCACATTGCGTTCATGATCTAAAGAGGCTTCGCCTTATCCATCCCACAAAGGATTTAAAGGTTCACGTCTAGCTACCATGCAATCAGCCTGTCCCTCTCCTGTTCCACCAACAACGGCACCATCCACTCTGATTTCACCTCACCAGCTACGTCCCTTCCAAGCTGTTTAATGCCGAGCGCAAGTCAAGACTTATAGCCATCAGCCTCATTCACGCTTAGTGCCATCAGCAGCTCCTGAAGCAAAGCCAGGAGCTGCTGAGTGTCGAGGGTCATTGGTAGGAGGCAAATGATTAAAGCATTCCCCGCTGCAATAAAAACCCCGCTCGTGGCGGGACTGCTCGTGGCCCAAAGATCCACAACCTCTTGCGGATCGCTGATTTGGACTCAGGAGTGAACCACTGGTTGAACGCTGGTCTAATGAACCGCATCCTTCCTTAGAGGATGGGCTAACGAACTGATGACTGCTATAAAAACAAGTAAGCCTCTTTTCAACAAAATGTTTAAAAGAATAAGGAATCACTGTGATCTTGCTCACTACTGAATACGTGGCGGGACTACTCGGAGATGTTCTGTCCATTTGAATACAGTTTTTCCTAAAACGAAACCTCTATGAGAGTCTATTTTTTATTGGCATTTGGCTTGGGAGTTATTACATCATTTCAGCCAATCGCAGCAGACGAACGGTTAGGAATAATGCCTGGTTCAGCTGCACCACGTGCTTGGCGGACAAATGCTCCCGTAGGATTCATAAAAGATGACTTTTGTTTTGAAGATGTATGTAAATACGACCGCATTGTATCAAGAAAAGGTGACATCGTGGTCACAGACACATTGTCTGAAAAAGGAGAGCCCCGTTACGAATATTTTGAAGTTAAGAAGACTCAAAATCTTTGGAATTTTCGAGATGGCAGCATGGGATGGAGAAACTATAAGCGCCTAAAAAGTGATCAAGGAAATTGGGGTCCATGGCATTGGGGAGCATGGAGAACAGCTAGTACAAAGTGGCCTGATAACCCGCATTTAAAACGTATTTGTCAAGGCACATAAGATCATCCCGACTCCTTCGCACGACTGGGGACCAGCCTCGAGTAAGTCATGACGGCGATGCCTCAGGGCAATAAAAAGCCCCGCTCGTGGCGGGGCGTGATTGGTGTGTAGACAAGGGAGCAATTAGCTCAGGCAAGAACTTCAGATGGTGCAGCCATTGAGTTGACTAGGTCAGCTTGAAGTTGCTCTTCACTGAATTCACTAAACCCATCAGTTAAGAGGCCCTGCGACTCATCAATAGATTCGATGACTGTTCCACTAATACCATTCATATCCAAAGGATTGATTATCGAGCTAACTTGATCAGATTCAAATGAATGAAAAGACGTATTTACATTAGTCAGCACGTCGTATCCATCTTTGGCCACCTCAGGCGATGAGAGGGAATATAGATCTTGAAAGAGATGTTGAGCAAGGTAGTCTTCAGCAAGCCCCTTCAGACTAGAGGCAGGATTACGCTCATCATCTAGACCTGTACTTGCAAATATTTGTCGGACATTGTAGGCAGCATCCGACATGAGACCTGCTATTACCCTGTAATCATCAGCAGGAACTGTGCTTAAAGCTGCCTGGTATATCCGATACTGATCATAAATTTCATCTTTCATTTTAAATGAATCAACGCTTCGAGAAAGTGACACTATCTCGAGTCTGAAATCACTCTGTATTTGGGCTGAATCAGGGATTAAATCAATCTGACCAGGATTAGCCCATCCCTTGTTATCGCTCGAGCAAGTCGAATTAAATGAATTGTTATCGCTTGAATCGGTGGATTTAAGAACGCTATCAAAGGATTTTGTAGCTCCTAGGTTGCCTGCATAAAGATCACCCAGATACTGACCACCGTTGGGATAGCTGCTTGGTTCCTTCACAACGGCTTCGGTGATCATGAGCGCAGCATGCTCTGGTGAGATTCCGCTATCTAGCTTTTGGATCACGAAATAAGCCGCTTTCCAGCTGGGCTGGTGATCATTACCCATGTTCCTCATGAAGCAATAAATTTCGGCGGCCGCATTGCTATATACCAAAGCCTGTGTTGTAGTCATCATGGTTCTAAAGAGCGAGGAGTGAGTGGGGTTGAGGCCCCGACAACTTGAAGATGACTGCGCTCTTGGTGATTCCCTGGTGATTTCCTGGTGGAAACCTGGTGGAGATCTAGTGAATTTCAGGTGAAAGCTGAAAAGCATTGCAACCACTGGGTTTTATGCCGCCTCAATCGGACTCAGGGCACCCTTCTCGTTGTCTTCGCTACTGAGCTATCCCCCAAAAGAGTGAGGCAATAAAAAGCCCCGCACTTGGCGGGGCGTGATTGGTGTGAATTGTTGATCAAGGATTTCGGTCAGGCCAGGATGTGCTGATAAGACTGAGCTTCCAGCATTCCCGCAGCAGCACCATTGACTACAGCCAGTATTTCATCGTCATGGTAAATCATCGCAGTATTTCCTACATTTGTGATCTCTAGTTCTGTAATTTGTGATCCGTTGCCGTCAAAGAAAACCAGTTTATCTTCACCATCGACAAAGTCCATAATCATGTCAAAGCCAGAGCCTGATTCGATAACAAAAGTATCTTTGCCTCCTCCCCCCGTGATCTGATCATGTCCCTTTCCACCTCGTATGTAGTCATCACTTAATCCACCTATGATTATATCATTGCCACCCTTTCCAAGGAACATATTATACCCCCCTTCGGCTGTAATGATGTCATCGCCTTCAGTGCCACTTTTTATTGAAGGGTAGGAGTAGCTGTCGTTAGGAAAGCGACGGACTGCATTTGTCTGAAAATTGGTCAACTTATCATCAGCAAACTCAACATTGGTAAGAGAATCAATTGTTTTGAATTCAGGTGAGGGAAGTGCAGGAACAGGAGCGTTGAAGTCAGGACCGTCGATTGGTGAAGGCAGTACAGGAGCGGGACCGTGGAAGAAATCCGTCATGGTCTTGAA
>QCUZ01000015.1:0-22134 GCA_003210555.1 Synechococcus sp. AG-683-A03
ATACATGACCCGAAGCTTCAACGATGGGCTTGGTCTCAGGGTTGACAAAAATGTTGTAGAGAACGGCTTCGGGTCCTTGAAATATAACGGTTGCCCTCTTGGGGTCGTCTTTGCAAACACCCATATAGAATACTTGAACCCCCATCTCTTGAAACATCGCCTGCTGTTCTGGTGCATTCATGTGATTGCGATAGTCATCAAATGACTTGCTTAGTTTGAAGTCAAGAATGGTTGTTTCAGTCATGCAGTAAAAATAAAAGGATAATTTGTTGAGCTTGAAATCAGGAGCTATGGACGACAATTGGACCTGAGACAGGGTCAGTTACTCCAAGCTCAGGCGATAACTCATCGAGAAAGCCACGCACTGAGTTCAGATGTTCAATCATGAAAGGACGAGCAGAAATGAGCTTTTCCTCGCTCTCCCATAGCCCAACAAAGCAATACCTGCGTTCTCCAGTCTTAGCCAAATAGCGCTCTGACATGCCGTCTGGAGTAGCCCATGCTTCGACTGTTTTCAGGTAGTCCTCCTCGCACCCCTCCTTGACAAGCACGCGAACATTGTTTAGAAAATTTGCTGCCACTAGATGTGTTCATTTGAGAGGATAATGTTTTTATAGCCCATAGATGAACGGTTTTGCCCCTAGCGCACAAATGATCACGTGATGCTGATGACTTCAATGCTTGGCTAGTTCTTGGTATTAAGCAGCTTCGAAGGGGAGTGGCAACTCGTGGTGAGCTTCTCGTTCACTTGTTGATTTGGGGACAGAAGGGTTAGAGCGTTCTCCTCTGGGAATCTTACTTTTGTTTGCCAAGCATGCTCTTATTAAACCGGCCCCTTCTCTGATATCTGCTTTCTGATAGCGGTTATTCAAAATTGTATTACTCCAATTTTGTGGATTCATCGTTTGCTCCGAGATTTGTGCTCACGCTGCAAACATCGTCCAGCGACTCCAAGGCTTCTTCCAAGCGTTGGCAGGATTCTGCAAGGTCTGGGTCTTGGATCTCCACAAGCACCATGGGGTGCCAGCAGTGCTCCCAATCGATCACGGTCCAGCCGCGATCCTGCAGTCCTTGTTGAAGCGCCTCTAGGGCTTCAAATCCACCATGAACCATGGTGGTCCCATCGCTTTCCAACACATATCCCTCTGCATCGAGTTCGATAAGGGTCTCCAGGAGAGGCTCCTCCTTGCAATGTCCCTCGAGTCGCACCTCGCTGCGGTGCTGAAAGAGATAGCTCACGCAGCCGGTCTCTCCGAGGTTGCCGCCGTGTTTGCTGAAGGCCAGACGAACCTCGGCCGCAGTGCGGTTGCGGTTGTCGCTGAGTGCTTCCACAAGGACAGCCATGCCCTCAGGGCCATATCCCTCGTAGCGGATCAACTCCAGGCTGGAGCCTGTCTCCCCTTGGCCCGAGCCTTTGGCAATGGCCCGCTCAATGTTGCCCGCAGGTAATCCAGCCGATCGTGCCTTCGTGATGGCCGTTCGCAACTGAAAATTGCCGTTGGGGTCAGCTCCGTTCCGCGCTGCCACGGTGATCTCTCGACCAAGCCTGGTAAACAGTGCACCTCGCTTTCCATCCACCACCGCCTTGGTGCGTTTGATTTGAGACCATTTGCTGTGGCCAGCCATAGGGAGCAGGAGAGGGATCAGCCGCGCGCTTCAAACACGACCTTGGGTTTGAGCTGGTCTTCGCTGTTGGCGATTCCAATGCCCAGCATGATGTTGTCTTCACTGAGAACAACGGTGGGCCCATCACCATTTTGATGGGAAATCGTGCGTCCGCAGCTCCAGTCGTTGCGTTCGAGCTCGGAGAGCGTTCGGATTGGTAGGTGGGTTAAGGCGAGTTGGGGAGGGATGAGAGTGAGTGGCTCTATCGCTAGAGAGCTCTGTTCATTGGGATGCAATGGCAAGGCGATCGCATGGGTCTCTATAAATCCCAGCGCTTGGGTGCGCCGCAGCGAGTCAAGACAGCCGCCGCATCCGAGGACCTGGCCAAGATCTCTGGCCAACGAACGGATGTAGGTGCCAGCTGAGCAGTGCACTGTAAGGGTGAGCTTGCCTTGCTCTGAATCCCAATGCTCAAGAGAAACGGAATGGATCGTCACACTGCGGGCCGGTAAGTCCATCACCTCACCGCGGCGGGCCCTGGTATAGGCGCGTTCGCCGTTCACGTGAACCGCCGAAACCTGTGGAGGACACTGCTCGATGCTGCCGCGGAATGGGTTGAGGGCTTGATCCATTTGCTCCAGGCTTAAACGCGGCCAGTCCCGAACCTCCACGACCTCTCCCTGGAGGTCATCGGTGCTGGTGCTAGTCCCCAGCTGGATCACACCGCGATATGTCTTGTCTCCTGGCAGATAGGGCAGCAGTCGGGTGGCTTGGCCTACGGCAATCGGTAAAACCCCAGTTACGGCCGGGTCCAGGGTGCCGCCATGCCCCACTCTTTTGGTTTGGAGGATTCGACGCATTCGGCTCACGCAGGCATGAGAGGTGAGACCTGAGGGCTTGTCGATCACCACGAATCCGAGTGGTGCATCCAAGGGGTTCCAACGGCAGTTGTTCTGAATGTCGCATCCGGCCTGCACTTACATTGACGATGTCCGACCGGCAGAAGATGCAAAGTCTTAGCAATTCTCACCGCGTAGACATCGAGACCTTCTTGGACAGTGGCTTTTCTGTTCGTGACCATTTGGCTCAATACCTTCAGCTCACGTTGGAGCAGGTGGATCAGCGCTTACCCGATGGCAAGGATGATTTAGCCGCACTCCATCCGGGTGCTTTTCAAGCGGATCAAGCCACGGAGTTTTACGAGAGCACCGTGGGCACCGGGCATCTCTTTGAATTAGCGGCTTGGCATCTCAGCAGCTCTGACTACATCGCGGATACGCTGCGTTTGCAGGAGGATTTTGCTCGAGGGACCGTCCTCGATTTTGGAGGTGGGATTGGCACCCATGCTTTGGCTGCAGCGGCTTTGGAGGCTGTTGACCGAGTTCATTTCGTTGATCTGAATCCACAGAACAGGGCTTTTGTCTGGTCCAGGGCTGTGGCCCTTGGTTTGGATCAAAAAATGTCGGTTCATCGTGATCTTTCAGATCTCACTGGCCAACGTTTCGATACGGTTGTTTGTCTTGATGTATTGGAGCATCTCCCTGATCCGTCGGATCAGCTCATGCAATTTCATGCATATATGAATGATGATGGAAAGGCCTTATTAAACTGGTACTTTTTCAAAGGAAATAGCGGCGAATATCCGTTTCACTTTGATGATCCTGACCTTGTTGATTGCTTTTTCCGTACGTTGCAATCGCATTTTCTTGAAGTTTTTCATCCACTGTTAATTACGACGAGGGTGTATAAGCCCGTGGAAAAGACCGCGGCTTTCAGTTGCTAATCTAGGCACGATAGAACATCGCAAGGATTGCTAGCGATTGAGTCGTTAGCAGATTGATGATTGCATTGAAAACCTTCTTGAACGCTCTCTTGCATGAGAGATTAAGTGGAAGATTGATTTATTTCGCTGATAGCAGCTGCTTTCATGCCTCACCTGTGCATGCAGGAATTGCCCATGATCTTAAAAATTGATCAAAAAACCTACTGCAAATTGATTGAATCACATTACGGTTTATTAGGTTGTTTGAATTATCCCCTTTCAAGAAAGAAAAGATCTACAAGTTATAATCTTACAAGTCTATCCAATCGGTTTAGGCTAATAAACACCGCCTGCTCTGAAATCATGCTCTTCTTCCTTAAGGTTCGAAGAACTGCATGTAGATTGAGAATAGTGAAGAAGATTTTTATAGCCAGCTGGCACTAATCCTGGACATAGGATTCCAACCTCAATAGCCTGAGGGCAAAAATAAACTCCTTTCCATCGATTGATAAATCTTCCTTTGATTTCATCTGAAAACTGAAATCCACTCTCTGCGGCAAACTCTATGATCTGTTCTGGATTCATTGATGAGAGCCGAGAACGAAATTGATCGTCACTACGTGCTCGATCAATAAATGCATGCAATTGAGATTTAGACATGGCATAATAATCTCTACTCGATATATACACTGTATTAACTCAAAATTGAGTCAAAATCGTATTCACTGCGTATAATATTAAGTACAATGCAGATATCGGGAATATGATTTTTGGTTCTATGAATTCTGCTGGAGACCTTGTGGCGGCTTCGTGTAAACAATTATCACATCATTTCGTTTGCCTGAGCCCTGTCGATTTCTAAGATCAGAGCGTAAATTTTAAATGTCATAGATCCTCACAATATCTCAGCGAGAAGCGAATAGAGATTATAATTTATACCTGCTTGATTTTTAGAGACAGCACAACAAGGTGGCAATCAGATGAAGGCAAGGAAGGCAAAAGAATATGTTTTCAGCAACTTGCTTGGAATGGAAACATATTGCAAGAATCATTATAATGAATATTACTCCACTTCAAATTTTTCTTGCAATATCACCCAGCTAAGCAAAGGTGAATTGCAAACAAGTTCGATCTGTGCTCCGATTAATAATGTTCACCTTGAAATTTTCAAGTCAAATCAAACATTGCTTTATGAAGAAGAAGCTAATCAAAATTCTATTGCATTTTGTTGGATAAATAATCAAGGCAAAAAGCCCAGTAGTAATACCATTATTAGTGGTCATAAGATGAAGGATTTGAGCATTGCTGGATTTAATCGCTTAAATAAAATCGGAGGCAACACATGGGATATTGTCGGGGCCAATACCCTCCTCTGTTGCATGAGTCTGAAGTGGAAAATAATGAAAGAAAAAATTGATGAAATGAATGCTTATAATGCATATGCGAGGATTGAAGAATGTATCGGTATTGATTCAAAGAGTGCTGCTAGTTATCAGCTTAAGCATTTATTCGAAAAGCATTTTACGAAGGGAATCACCACAGCTAGTGGATTTTATGATTTGGCTATTGCGACTTTAGAGGATTCTTGTGAGCAACAGAATCAGATCACCGAGAGATCTGATTCGACTGAACTGATAGAGGATCTTGTTAAATTATTGCATGAAGATAGGCCAGGATTACCACCTTTGACGATTGGAGAAATTACCAAATACTTGAATTCTGAGCAGGAATCTGTAGGTCAAGCATGTAGATCGACCTTTAATATGAATATTCTTGATCTGATTAAAAGTATACGTCTAGAACAAGTCAAGAAGTCCTATCTAAATCCACACGTTCCCCGTGGCTTAAAGCAATTTACCAAACAGCAAAATGCTTTATATTATGGCTTCAAAAATTGGAATTCTTTTCAACATCTTTATTTTAAGACTTTCCTAGAGAGTCCTGAAGATACAATTGATAAAGCAAGCAAGATGAGTGTTCTTGTTTCTGACTTGCGTAGAGGAAGTATGTCATGAAAATCAAATTTGCCTATACAGATCCATTGCAATTGTCTGAGACTCTTCAGGAATATGGTCAAGTTACAAGAATTACTCAGCTTGAAAGTGGTGAAGGTAGTTATTCGATGGCGCATAAAAGTTCTTCAATTATGGCCATAGCCGAGATCCGTGCATCAAAACCCCTTTTATATGAGGGATGGGGCACAAGTTGGTCTGTTGATTTTAATTGGATAACATCAATGAGGAAAACAAATTATCCTTTTGGCTACTGCGAAGGTTTTAGTATGAACGATAATAGCCTTGGAGGTTTTAATACTTTTCATTCAAAACCAGGTGATTCATGGGGAAAATATTCTGAGTCATGTTCTTCTACTGCATGTATGTTAGACAAGAAAATATTGCTTGATAAACTTCAAGAATGCAAGGCAAGTCATGCCATTGATAATTTAAATCATGCTATGGGTTTAGCGATCGATCATGAAGCATTCTCCCAATTGCGTAGACTTACTCGAAGGGACCTTGTTAAAGGAATTTTAAATCCTTCTAAATACTATGATTTGATGACTATATGTCTCGAAGAAGGAAGTCGTAGATTATTTAAAAAGAAACAGGCAAAGAATCAGCGTTTGCTTGGTGAGATTGTTGACCTTTCCCATGATCCTGAAAAAATGTACTCTCCAATGTCTTTGTCAGAAGTTTGCCGGCATTTGAATGTAGGCCAAGCTTCTTTATATAGGGCATGCCAAGACTCCTTTGGCATGGGAATTATTGAGATGATGACACAGGTAAGGCTTGAGGAGGCTAGAAGGTCGATGATTTATCACTCTACGACCTCAACTAGTGATAATAATACTATTCGGGAAATAGCGATTCGTTTTGGATTTAAGCATCAAGGCAGATTCTCGAGAAGATATTTTACTAGTTTTGGAGAGTTGCCAAGTCAAACGCTTAAGCGCTCCACCCTTTTGTGAACGGACTTTCAAGTATTGACCTAGCAACGCAAGACAGATTGATTTGGCCTAAAGACAGTTGGGTTTTGACCCCAAGCATGAAGCCAACAGAAATATTAAGATCGTTCTATTGGTATCCGATTCTTACCAAAAAGACTAGAATAATGAGTGTATACAGTTTTATGTTACGAATTTCTGGGAAATCTATCGTCATCAAGAATGAAGCGAATTACCTTTGAGTTAAATGATGAGCTACATAAAAAGCTCAAGCTTCTTTGCTATACAGAGTCTTTATCCATAGGGCATATTCTTAGGCAGTGCGTTTCTGAATTTTGCGATAAGCATGATGCTCATTTGATTGAATTGATTGATAAGCGATCAAAATAAGTTATTAGACTTTTGAAGAAAGTTGATAGTTTCACTTTTTGCTAATCTTTTTCATGATTGGTTTATCTTGATATCTTTTAATTGGTGGTTAGGCAAGGCTGTTTGCCACTCCTCTTGGGGGCTTTTGCTCAACATACCCGGCACGCTTTGTTGAACTATGAAAACCGAAACACTGCGTTTCCGTACTGTGTCTTTTGAGCTTATGCAAATAAAAATTACCAATATAATCCTTATGAAATGTATTTTTAACGTTTGCAATTGATTGTTTGAGTACAATTCATTATTCATCTTATCCTTATGGCTGAAAGATTTGATGTTCTTGTCCAAGGGATGAGTGAAAGTGATGCGTTAAAGCTTTTGTTGGAGAACACCTTAAATGTTCAAAGACCCGCAGATCGTTATTTTGCAGCCACCAGGCTTGGCTTGAGTGCCACTGAGGAATCATTTGAATTGCTCCTGCATGCTGTTGAGAAGCTTTCTATTGATGAATTGTATGACAGGATAACGCGGCGTAAATCTATTGAAGCACTAGGAAGGAGAAAAGATGTGCGAGCAATACCAACTTTAGTTGGTGTTTTGAAATGTACTGATAGCGAGGCTGTTATTAATGCAATTACCTCCTTGATCCGGATTGGTTGGGAGCCACTCCCCATTGATATTGATCTACTCTTGTCACTATTGAATGGTGAAGTTACGCAGATGCGTGCAGTTATTCAAGCTCATACCAGGTTAAAAATTAGGAACCCAAAATCGCAATCCGTTATCTATGAGTTTTGTTCTCATGAGAGTGTCTTGGTTTCTGGTGCAGCACGTGCATATCAGGCAAGGATATACGGTAGGGTTGATCTTTTAGATCCCTTAGTTCCACAACTTACCGATTTGGTGGCCGGCAAAAGACGATCGGCTGTTATTGACTTAGGTGATGCTGGTGATGAATGCAGACTTCCAGATTTGGTGCGTGCACCAGTTTCTATGTCCCTAAGGGCAAAAAGTTTCTTTGATATCGTTGATGTTAATAACTCAATTTTTACTTCAAAGAATCACTCGCTTTTAGAGCAACTTTTGACTGACAATCCTCAATATCTAAATTTCAAGGCTGAATGGCATTGTGATATGGACCCTGCCGAAATAGAGAGGAATCTCAGTCATAGGGACGAAGCGCGTCAATATGGGGCAGCATTAAGCCTAATGACTATCGATTCTAAGAGTTGTCTTGAAATTGTTGATAGTATGCAAGAAAGACTTTGGTCTGATTATGTCACACACTATTACCTTACGTGCATTATTGGTTTGCGTAAATTTCACCAAAAAAGTGATTTGGTTCGAGCTGCTCTCTCGGAAACTACTCCTCAATACACAAAGTCGAGAATAGCTGCAGCTTGGGCTTGTCTTGAGCTTGAACTTTACGATCAAATGGAGCTAATTTACGAGCTTTCTGAATCTGCTTTTTGGAGACCACTTCGCTGGACGTGCCAACAAGTTTTAGCACGTTTGATTGAAAAACAACAACTTGATTATCAGCACTGACTGATCTGATACTGGAAGATCACTTTATTAATTCGCATGTTTATTTCTAATACGTTGTTTTAAAAATTGCATTAGTTTTTTTATGCTCTTTTGGTAGGCTTAGGTATGATCTAAGCCCATGCCATTGCTGGGTAGTCAGGCCCTGATAATACTTTGTCTCGATTGTGATTTAGAAACCTATTTGGCTGAGAATGCCTTGACCTGTGAGCAATTCTGTCCCAAGGCCTATGACAAACCCGATCATGGCGAGGCGTCCGTTCCATGTCTCGGCAAAGTTAACGAAGCCGAATCGGGATGTTGTTTGATCGGTCATGGTTCAATGAAAAGTGAATTTGTTGTTCTGTGTGTTAAGGCTTTTGATCAGCCAGCAACGGCTGAGATGCTGTGTGGTGCTTGCGGAAAGCTTGTTGGCATTGGATCAGGTTTCCCTTCCGCCAGGGCTTTGGCGCGGATATACATTTGACTTGAAGTTGACCCAGCTGTTTCCATAGCTTTGGCGACAAGGTTTCAGTTGCGGATTTCGGTGGACATCTGAAGGGTCTTAGATAAGAAGTTAATAAAACTTAAAGCTTCTCGCGGCTATCCGTGGCCTCAGCGTCCATCAAAAATTGTTTTAATTGGGAAAACGAATCTGTTGATACCAATCAGCTCTCTTGATCTATGACATAGGCCTCAAGGTTGGGGTTCACGCTGCAGTCATTTCCTAGTGATTCCCAATCTTTCTATTGACGCTGGCATTTTCTTCCAATGTCTTGGTTCGTGCTTTTCAAAGGAGCGCGGGGATGCCTGCAAAGTTCTCCTCTATGAGCTCATCAGGCACCGTTGAGTATCTCTCTTTGCAGTTGGTCCAGGCTTTGAATGGAACGGAACGTGCTGCGGGCTAGCGCTTTCTGCTGTTTCTAAGCACTTCCACCAGTAGCCATTCCTCTTTCCCCATCCTTCTGATTACAAGCGGACTTGAGTCCCCAAGCATCGATCGCTGCTGACAAAAATTAATAGCAGCCTTACGGCATTGACATTGATGGGTTTAATGATGAATTGTCTTGCAGTGCAGGTTTACAAACTCCCCTCTTGAATGCCCCAATAAAAAAGAGCAATGGTCGCATAAAGGGCCATTGCTCTTTCTTGAACAGACTTTTTATCTTTTCTCGGTTACTTGGTCCGTTTGGATTACTACTGAGCTGCTGCAACTGTGATGCGCTTGCGATTGCGGAGTCCGCGGCGGATTGACTCAAACTTGACGATTCCGTCGGTCAACGCAAACAAGGTGTCATCCTTGCCGCGACCAACATTGACGCCAGGCATCACCGAGGTGCCACGTTGGCGGATCAAAATGGAACCAGCCGTCACGCTTTCGCCGCCGTAGGCCTTGACTCCTAGGCGCTTGGAATTGGAATCGCGTCCATTACGGGTTGAGCCTGTGCCTTTCTTGTGGGCCATGAGAAATCAAAGAGGTGGAGAGAATGAAGCTGGTTGAAGCACTCAGCTGATGGCTTTACCGCCAACGGAAATGGATTCGACCATCACTCGTGTGAGCTCCTGTCTGTGACCATTCTTACGTCGTGTCTTCTTTTTGGGGCGCATTTTGTAGACAATCACTTTTTGACCACGGCGGTGGGCCATCACCTTGAGTTCCACACTGGCGCCCTCGACGTAAGGCTTGCCAACGGTGGCTACATCACCATTCTTGACCAAAAGCACCTTGTCGAGGGTGATCTTGGCGTCCACGTCTGAATGCAGACGGTCGAGATCGTAATAACGGTTGGGTTGTACCCAAAACTGCTGCCCAGAAGCTTCGACGATGGCGTATGAGCCTGTCTCTGGGGTGGTTTGTGAGCTGCTGCTGCTGGTTTCTGCCATGGGCTACTGGACGCGAACAGGCTCGGTAACTTAGAAGCCACCGATTTGGCCTGTGCCGCAATCGAAAGACAAACAAAGATCTTCGACCTTCGAGCTCTCTTTCGTCAAGATTCAATTGCACACTTTTCGTTTTGGATGACCAGGCCGGCACTCACGATCGCGTTCTTGTTGAGGTCGCCTGAGCTCGAATCGGCTTGCTGTCAGTGGTTACCTGGTAATCGCTACACCCCCGTCGATCTTGGACTGGAGGACTCAGCGGTCGATGTTGTCTCCGCTTTGGAACGACAACGTGAGGCTGTAGATGCTGTTGTGATTGAGCAATCACTCCTTCAAGATCAGACAAGAGAAGACCTATTGGCTCGTGGTTTGCTCTTCCCAGCCGTTGTGGTGGGCGAATTGATGGGTCGTGTCGATTACCACCCCGAAGAAGTTCACCTGCCGGGCGATCAGCTTGAGCAGCTTGGCTACAACGTTGATGCAGCGATTTCACGCTTCCTTCGCCACGGGCAGAAAGACATTCGCCCTGAGGACGGATCGTCTGAATCCGACCAAGTTGGCGGGCAGCCCGAGGGAAGTGCTTGGAAGTTGCCGAGCCGCCTACAGGAGAGGCTTGGCTATTTAGGAGTCTTCTACAAGCGAGATCCATCGCGATTCTTGGCCAATCTTCCACCCCATGAACAGCGTGAGCTGCTGCAGTCGTTGCAGCGCACCTACCGAGATTTGTTGATTGGTTATTTCCGTGACCCTGCTGCTGCCAACCAGGCTTTAGAGAGTTTTGTGAACACAGCTTTTTTTGGCGACTTACCGATTACCCAAACCGTTGAGATCCATATGAATCTGATTGACGACTTTTGGAAACAACTCAGACTTGAGGGGCATAAAGACGACTTCCTTCAGGATTACCGCCTTGCACTGCTGGATGTCATGGCTCACCTCTGCGAAATGTACCGACGGTCTGTCCCTGGAGATATTCCCTTAGTTCCTGCTGGGGCTCAACGCCGACAGCTACAGGATTCAGAGGTGACGTTATGAGCCCTAGGAAGACTTATATCCTCAAGCTTTATGTGGCAGGGAACACCCCGAATTCGATGCGTGCACTCAAAACGCTTCGCAATATTCTTGAAACTGAATTCAAGGGTGTCTATGCCCTAAAAGTCATTGACGTCTTGAAAAACCCTCAGCTAGCTGAAGAGGACAAGATTCTGGCTACACCCACGTTGTCCAAAATTCTCCCGCCCCCTGTGCGTCGGATTATTGGTGACCTTTCTGACCGCGAACGGGTGCTGATCGGACTTGATCTTCTTTACGACGAGCTTGTTGACAACGATCTCAACTCTTCCCTGATGGATGCGTTCGAAGTCTCGGATAGCGAAGAGGCAGATTCTTAAGTCACGGGGTGATCTAGAGGGTGCTGTTGATTTTCCTCATTAACGTTGGAGAGCAAGGTTGCGGTTATGCAGATTTCTAGCTCAAGTGGTTCCCCTCAGATGCAGGTTCAGAAGCTTCCTACTGGAATCGAGGGCTTTGATGATGTGTGCCATGGCGGCTTGCCCATTGGACGCAGCACGCTGATTAGCGGAACGTCTGGAACGGGTAAAACCGTTTTTTCCTTGCATTTTCTCCACAATGGAATTGCTCATTACGATGAGCCAGGAATTTTTGTCACGTTTGAGGAGTCGCCACTCGATATTCTGCGTAATGCTGCAAGTTTTGGTTGGAACTTGCAAGAGATGGTGGAGCAAGACAAGCTCTTTATTCTTGATGCTTCTCCGGATCCCGACGGTCAGGATGTGGCGGGCAGTTTCGATCTGTCTGGCCTGATTGAAAGAATTAATTACGCCATTCGAAAGTACAAAGCCAAAAGGGTGGCGATTGATTCGATCACGGCTGTCTTTCAGCAGTACGACGCGGTGTTTGTAGTGCGACGGGAGATCTTCCGTCTTATCGCCCGCTTGAAGGAGATCGGTGTCACCACCGTGATGACCACTGAGCGAATTGATGAATATGGTCCTATCGCGCGTTATGGCGTTGAAGAATTTGTCTCTGACAATGTTGTGATCCTGCGCAATGTGCTGGAGGGCGAGCGACGACGACGAACCGTGGAGATTCTCAAGCTGCGAGGCACCACCCACATGAAGGGTGAGTTCCCATTCACGATGGGTGCGCATGGGATCAGCATTTTCCCTCTTGGTGCAATGAGGCTCACGCAGCGTTCATCCAATGTGCGCGTGAGTTCTGGAGTGCCGCGGCTGGATGAGATGTGTGGTGGCGGCTATTTCAAGGATTCAATTATCCTCGCGACGGGTGCGACTGGTACCGGTAAGACGTTGTTGGTTTCGAAATTCATTGAGGATGCTTGTAGTAATAAGGAAAGGGCAATCTTGTTCGCCTATGAAGAATCACGTGCTCAATTAATGCGTAATGGCACAAGTTGGGGCATTGATTTTGAGCAGATGGAGCAAGATGGGCTTTTGAAGATCATTTGCGCTTACCCAGAGTCCACCGGCCTAGAAGACCACTTGCAGATTATCAAAACGGAGATTAGTCAGTTCAAGCCAACGCGAATGGCGATTGACTCATTGTCTGCGTTGGCTCGTGGCGTAAGTCGTAATGCATTTAGGCAGTTTGTGATTGCATTGACTGGGTATGCTAAGCAAGAAGAAATTGCTGGCTTTTTTACAAATACTTCCGAAGAGTTTATGGGAAGTCATTCAATCACTGATTCCCATATTTCAACTATTACTGACACTATCCTGTTGCTCCAATATGTCGAGATACGTGGTGAGATGGCTCGAGCGATCAATGTTTTCAAAATGCGCGGGTCTTGGCATGATCGTGGTATTCGTGAATTCTTGATCACGGGCAATGGCCCACAAATTCAAGATTCATTCTCGAACTTCGAGAGAATTATTAGCGGCGTTCCTCATCGAGTCACGATGGATGAGCGCAGTGAATTATCTCGTATCGCCCGAGGAGTGGCTCCAGAATAGGAGTTAATAGGTTCTGAAGTATGGATGCTGATTGAGTTGGTATGTCGTTAAGTAAGCCCGATTGCTTCTTGGTCAAATCGACTTTGTCGCTCAGCTTGCAGTCTTATTTCGTCTTGGTCGGATTGAGCAAGAGGTAGGTCAAACCAGAAGGTTGTGCCAACATCTGGTTCGCTTGCCATGCGAATCACGCTGCTGTGTTTCTCTAAAATTCCTCTCACGATGGAGAGACCAAGACCAGTTCCTACTTCTGTATGGACCGCATTTTCTACGCGATAAAACCGTTCAAAAATTCGTTGTTGTTTGTCTTCGCTGATTCCATAACCCGTGTCACTCACTTCCACCCGCAGTTTTGGAAGAGGTGAAACCATTTCGCATTGAGGTGCCTGCAGTGAATCCTCTGGAAGAGGTCCCATCCAGCAACTGTCGGGCCAGGCGTATGCGCGTATCACGATGCGGCTCCCACTTCGGCTGAACTTGAGAGCATTCCCAACGAGATTGTCCAGCACCTGGAGGATCAGGTCCCAATTGCCAAGAATGTCTGGTAGATCGATCGAGGCTTCAAGGTCTAGTTCCACTTGTTTGTCGGAAGCGTTCAGTTGATAACTGCGGAGGGTTTGCTCTAGGCCAGGCCTGAGATCGAGTTCAGTAAACTGAACGCTGGGATGGGACTCGAGTCTTGAAAGATCGAGGACATCGTTCACGAGTCGTGTGAGTCGATCTGTTTCTGCATTGGCAATGCCGAGAAACTCTTGTTTGTCTGTGTCGCTGAGTTGATCCCCCATTTCGTACAGGGTTTCGACGTAGCTCTTGATGTTGAACAGCGGAGTGCGCAGTTCATGGGACACGTTGCTGATGAAGCGGCTTTGGGCCGCGTTGAGCTCCACTTCTCTTGTGAGATCTTGCATGGTGACCGCGATCCCTTTCAGGTTTTCTCCGCTGGGTTCTCGTACGGCTTGGAGCACGAAACGCAGGGTGCGCGGCGGCTCCCCGATGCTGCTTCGTAATTCATTGCTGTCACGACCTTGATTCAGGACTCCATCGAGAGGCTCATGGAGCTCGTTGGCTAATAAGTCTGGAATCGAATTGAGAAAATCCTGTCCTTCAAGATTGCGACCCTCCCAGCGAAACAAGCGTCGAGCCGTTGGATTGGCCAACACAATTTGTCCTTTCTCATCCAGCAAGACCGCGCCATCCGCCATCGTTGCAATCAGAGAGGCCTGCTTTACCTGGGCAGCCTGCAACTCTTCAATGTTGGCGGCGTCGTAGTCCTGGAGCTGCAAGGCCATCGCGTTAAAGCCATCCAACAACTCCCCAAGTTCTCCCCCTATAGGGAGGCCGATACGGGCTTGGAAATCACCAGCAGCAATGGATCGAACGCCGCGTAGCAGTTCCTTCACGGGTCGGGTAATGGTCAATGCATTGAACACAGCGCCAAGAATCACCAGCACCCAGATCGAGATGAAAACGGCCACGGTGACCTCGCGGGTGAGCGAGGCACTCGCAAGAGCCGAGTCATTGGGATTCACCCCGAGGGCGAGAACACCGAGGTAGCGACCCTCCTGAATCAAGGGCACAAAAACATCGGTCACTTGCCCATCAGGCGTCAAATGTTGACGGACAAGGGGATTTTTAGGCCTCGATCTCAGTTCACTGGGGAGTTCAAGACGTCGATTAAGACGTAGGTCACCTCTGGTATCGGCGTCATTCCCACTGATGGGAATGCCGAGGTAAACGACGCCTTCGGGATCAGCAAAAAAGATGTAGCGAAGGCTGCGGCTTGAACGCCAAAACTGTTCGGCCACATTGGCCAGTTCTCGGTCATGTCCGTCTGCCACTAGCTCGGTAACATTTCCCGCTAGCAGCAGCCCCAAGTCGCGGGCGTAGCGGGTGTCATTCATCACCGCATCGCGTTGAATCCCATTGAGCGCGAAAAAGGTGATGCTGGTCATCATCAGGCTCACCACGAGCGTGGCGATGGCCAGAAGTTTGGTCTGAAGGCTGAATTCGGCCCACCAGAGGCGGATGCCACTCCAAAGGCCCTGTTGCTCTGGGGCCGTGTCCGAAGAGACTGACCCTGCCCATGAGGACGGCGTGGAGTTCGCAGAAGCTGGTGCCGAACCGCTACTCATGGTGCATCAATGCTTAACAAAGCTTAGGTGCGCGGACTTGATGACCAATGTCTGTCCTGAATTGCATGCCGTCGTAACGGACCTGCGTTAGTCCTTCGTAGGCCTTAGCGAAGGCCTGATCAAAATCCGTCGCTTGAGCCACCAATTAAAAGATATCAAGATAAACCAATCATGAAAAAGATTAGCAAAAAGTGAAACTATCAACTTTCTTCAAAAGTCTAATAACTTATTTTGATCGCTTATCAATCAATTCAATCAAATGAGCATCATGCTTATCGCAAAATTCAGAAACGCACTGCCTAAGAATATGCCCTATGGATAAAGACTCTGTATAGCAAAGAAGCTTGAGCTTTTTATGTAGCTCATCATTTAACTCAAAGGTAATTCGCTTCATTCTTGATGACGATAGATTTCCCAGAAATTCGTAACATAAAACTGTATACACTCATTATTCTAGTCTTTTTGGTAAGAATCGGATACCAATAGAACGATCTTAATATTTCTGTTGGCTTCATGCTTGGGGTCAAAACCCAACTGTCTTTAGGCCAAATCAATCTGTCTTGCGTTGCTAGGTCAATACTTGAAAGTCCGTTCACAAAAGGGTGGAGCGCTTAAGCGTTTGACTTGGCAACTCTCCAAAACTAGTAAAATATCTTCTCGAGAATCTGCCTTGATGCTTAAATCCAAAACGAATCGCTATTTCCCGAATAGTATTATTATCACTAGTTGAGGTCGTAGAGTGATAAATCATCGACCTTCTAGCCTCCTCAAGCCTTACCTGTGTCATCATCTCAATAATTCCCATGCCAAAGGAGTCTTGGCATGCCCTATATAAAGAAGCTTGGCCTACATTCAAATGCCGGCAAACTTCTGACAAAGACATTGGAGAGTACATTTTTTCAGGATCATGGGAAAGGTCAACAATCTCACCAAGCAAACGCTGATTCTTTGCCTGTTTCTTTTTAAATAATCTACGACTTCCTTCTTCGAGACATATAGTCATCAAATCATAGTATTTAGAAGGATTTAAAATTCCTTTAACAAGGTCCCTTCGAGTAAGTCTACGCAATTGGGAGAATGCTTCATGATCGATCGCTAAACCCATAGCATGATTTAAATTATCAATGGCATGACTTGCCTTGCATTCTTGAAGTTTATCAAGCAATATTTTCTTGTCTAACATACATGCAGTAGAAGAACATGACTCAGAATATTTTCCCCATGAATCACCTGGTTTTGAATGAAAAGTATTAAAACCTCCAAGGCTATTATCGTTCATACTAAAACCTTCGCAGTAGCCAAAAGGATAATTTGTTTTCCTCATTGATGTTATCCAATTAAAATCAACAGACCAACTTGTGCCCCATCCCTCATATAAAAGGGGTTTTGATGCACGGATCTCGGCTATGGCCATAATTGAAGAACTTTTATGCGCCATCGAATAACTACCTTCACCACTTTCAAGCTGAGTAATTCTTGTAACTTGACCATATTCCTGAAGAGTCTCAGACAATTGCAATGGATCTGTATAGGCAAATTTGATTTTCATGACATACTTCCTCTACGCAAGTCAGAAACAAGAACACTCATCTTGCTTGCTTTATCAATTGTATCTTCAGGACTCTCTAGGAAAGTCTTAAAATAAAGATGTTGAAAAGAATTCCAATTTTTGAAGCCATAATATAAAGCATTTTGCTGTTTGGTAAATTGCTTTAAGCCACGGGGAACGTGTGGATTTAGATAGGACTTCTTGACTTGTTCTAGACGTATACTTTTAATCAGATCAAGAATATTCATATTAAAGGTCGATCTACATGCTTGACCTACAGATTCCTGCTCAGAATTCAAGTATTTGGTAATTTCTCCAATCGTCAAAGGTGGTAATCCTGGCCTATCTTCATGCAATAATTTAACAAGATCCTCTATCAGTTCAGTCGAATCAGATCTCTCGGTGATCTGATTCTGTTGCTCACAAGAATCCTCTAAAGTCGCAATAGCCAAATCATAAAATCCACTAGCTGTGGTGATTCCCTTCGTAAAATGCTTTTCGAATAAATGCTTAAGCTGATAACTAGCAGCACTCTTTGAATCAATACCGATACATTCTTCAATCCTCGCATATGCATTATAAGCATTCATTTCATCAATTTTTTCTTTCATTATTTTCCACTTCAGACTCATGCAACAGAGGAGGGTATTGGCCCCGACAATATCCCATGTGTTGCCTCCGATTTTATTTAAGCGATTAAATCCAGCAATGCTCAAATCCTTCATCTTATGACCACTAATAATGGTATTACTACTGGGCTTTTTGCCTTGATTATTTATCCAACAAAATGCAATAGAATTTTGATTAGCTTCTTCTTCATAAAGCAATGTTTGATTTGACTTGAAAATTTCAAGGTGAACATTATTAATCGGAGCACAGATCGAACTTGTTTGCAATTCACCTTTGCTTAGCTGGGTGATATTGCAAGAAAAATTTGAAGTGGAGTAATATTCATTATAATGATTCTTGCAATATGTTTCCATTCCAAGCAAGTTGCTGAAAACATATTCTTTTGCCTTCCTTGCCTTCATCTGATTGCCACCTTGTTGTGCTGTCTCTAAAAATCAAGCAGGTATAAATTATAATCTCTATTCGCTTCTCGCTGAGATATTGTGAGGATCTATGACATTTAAAATTTACGCTCTGATCTTAGAAATCGACAGGGCTCAGGCAAACGAAATGATGTGATAATTGTTTACACGAAGCCGCCACAAGGTCTCCAGCAGAATTCATAGAACCAAAAATCATATTCCCGATATCTGCATTGTACTTAATATTATACGCAGTGAATACGATTTTGACTCAATTTTGAGTTAATACAGTGTATATATCGAGTAGAGATTATTATGCCATGTCTAAATCTCAATTGCATGCATTTATTGATCGAGCACGTAGTGACGATCAATTTCGTTCTCGGCTCTCATCAATGAATCCAGAACAGATCATAGAGTTTGCCGCAGAGAGTGGATTTCAGTTTTCAGATGAAATCAAAGGAAGATTTATCAATCGATGGAAAGGAGTTTATTTTTGCCCTCAGGCTATTGAGGTTGGAATCCTATGTCCAGGATTAGTGCCAGCTGGCTATAAAAATCTTCTTCACTATTCTCAATCTACATGCAGTTCTTCGAACCTTAAGGAAGAAGAGCATGATTTCAGAGCAGGCGGTGTTTATTAGCCTAAACCGATTGGATAGACTTGTAAGATTATAACTTGTAGATCTTTTCTTTCTTGAAAGGGGATAATTCAAACAACCTAATAAACCGTAATGTGATTCAATCAATTTGCAGTAGGTTTTTTGATCAATTTTTAAGATCATGGGCAATTCCTGCATGCACAGGTGAGGCATGAAAGCAGCTGCTATCAGCGAAATAAATCAATCTTCCACTTAATCTCTCATGCAAGAGAGCGTTCAAGAAGGTTTTCAATGCAATCATCAATCTGCTAACGACTCAATCGCTAGCAATCCTTGCGATGTTCTATCGTGCCTAGATTAGCAACTGAAAGCCGCGGTCTTTTCCACGGGCTTATACACCCTCGTCGTAATTAACAGTGGATGAAAAACTTCAAGAAAATGCGATTGCAACGTACGGAAAAAGCAATCAACAAGGTCAGGATCATCAAAGTGAAACGGATATTCGCCGCTATTTCCTTTGAAAAAGTACCAGTTTAATAAGGCCTTTCCATCATCATTCATATATGCATGAAATTGCATGAGCTGATCCGACGGATCAGGGAGATGCTCCAATACATCAAGACAAACAACCGTATCGAAACGTTGGCCAGTGAGATCTGAAAGATCACGATGAACCGACATTTTTTGATCCAAACCAAGGGCCACAGCCCTGGACCAGACAAAAGCCCTGTTCTGTGGATTCAGATCAACGAAATGAACTCGGTCAACAGCCTCCAAAGCCGCTGCAGCCAAAGCATGGGTGCCAATCCCACCTCCAAAATCGAGGACGGTCCCTCGAGCAAAATCCTCCTGCAAACGCAGCGTATCCGCGATGTAGTCAGAGCTGCTGAGATGCCAAGCCGCTAATTCAAAGAGATGCCCGGTGCCCACGGTGCTCTCGTAAAACTCCGTGGCTTGATCCGCTTGAAAAGCACCCGGATGGAGTGCGGCTAAATCATCCTTGCCATCGGGTAAGCGCTGATCCACCTGCTCCAACGTGAGCTGAAGGTATTGAGCCAAATGGTCACGAACAGAAAAGCCACTGTCCAAGAAGGTCTCGATGTCTACGCGGTGAGAATTGCTAAGACTTTGCATCTTCTGCCGGTCGGACATCGTCAATGTAAGTGCAGGCCGGATGCGACATTCAGAACAACTGCCGTTGGAACCCCTTGGATGCACCACTCGGATTCGTGGTGATCGACAAGCCCTCAGGTCTCACCTCTCATGCCTGCGTGAGCCGAATGCGTCGAATCCTCCAAACCAAAAGAGTGGGGCATGGCGGCACCCTGGACCCGGCCGTAACTGGGGTTTTACCGATTGCCGTAGGCCAAGCCACCCGACTGCTGCCCTATCTGCCAGGAGACAAGACATATCGCGGTGTGATCCAGCTGGGGACTAGCACCAGCACCGATGACCTCCAGGGAGAGGTCGTGGAGGTTCGGGACTGGCCGCGTTTAAGCCTGGAGCAAATGGATCAAGCCCTCAACCCATTCCGCGGCAGCATCGAGCAGTGTCCTCCACAGGTTTCGGCGGTTCACGTGAACGGCGAACGCGCCTATACCAGGGCCCGCCGCGGTGAGGTGATGGACTTACCGGCCCGCAGTGTGACGATCCATTCCGTTTCTCTTGAGCATTGGGATTCAGAGCAAGGCAAGCTCACCCTTACAGTGCACTGCTCAGCTGGCACCTACATCCGTTCGTTGGCCAGAGATCTTGGCCAGGTCCTCGGATGCGGCGGCTGTCTTGACTCGCTGCGGCGCACCCAAGCGCTGGGATTTATAGAGACCCATGCGATCGCCTTGCCATTGCATCCCAATGAACAGAGCTCTCTAGCGATAGAGCCACTCACTCTCATCCCTCCCCAACTCGCCTTAACCCACCTACCAATCCGAACGCTCTCCGAGCTCGAACGCAACGACTGGAGCTGCGGACGCACGATTTCCCATCAAAATGGTGATGGGCCCACCGTTGTTCTCAGTGAAGACAACATCATGCTGGGCATTGGAATCGCCAACAGCGAAGACCAGCTCAAACCCAAGGTCGTGTTTGAAGCGCGCGGCTGATCCCTCTCCTGCTCCCTATGGCTGGCCACAGCAAATGGTCTCAAATCAAACGCACCAAGGCGGTGGTGGATGGAAAGCGAGGTGCACTGTTTACCAGGCTTGGTCGAGAGATCACCGTGGCAGCGCGGAACGGAGCTGACCCCAACGGCAATTTTCAGTTGCGAACGGCCATCACGAAGGCACGATCGGCTGGATTACCTGCGGGCAACATTGAGCGGGCCATTGCCAAAGGCTCGGGCCAAGGGGAGACAGGCTCCAGCCTGGAGTTGATCCGCTACGAGGGATATGGCCCTGAGGGCATGGCTGTCCTTGTGGAAGCACTCAGCGACAACCGCAACCGCACTGCGGCCGAGGTTCGTCTGGCCTTCAGCAAACACGGCGGCAACCTCGGAGAGACCGGCTGCGTGAGCTATCTCTTTCAGCACCGCAGCGAGGTGCGACTCGAGGGACATTGCAAGGAGGAGCCTCTCCTGGAGACCCTTATCGAACTCGATGCAGAGGGATATGTGTTGGAAAGCGATGGGACCACCATGGTTCATGGTGGATTTGAAGCCCTAGAGGCGCTTCAACAAGGACTGCAGGATCGCGGCTGGACCGTGATCGATTGGGAGCACTGCTGGCACCCCATGGTGCTTGTGGAGATCCAAGACCCAGACCTTGCAGAATCCTGCCAACGCTTGGAAGAAGCCTTGGAGTCGCTGGACGATGTTTGCAGCGTGAGCACAAATCTCGGAGCAAACGATGAATCCACAAAATTGGAGTAATACAATTTTGAATAACCGCTATCAGAAAGCAGATATCAGAGAAGGGGCCGGTTTAATAAGAGCATGCTTGGCAAACAAAAGTAAGATTCCCAGAGGAGAACGCTCTAACCCTTCTGTCCCCAAATCAACAAGTGAACGAGAAGCTCACCACGAGTTGCCACTCCCCTTCGAAGCTGCTTAATACCAAGAACTAGCCAAGCATTGAAGTCATCAGCATCACGTGATCATTTGTGCGCTAGGGGCAAAACCGTTCATCTATGGGCTATAAAAACATTATCCTCTCAAATGAACACATCTAGTGGCAGCAAATTTTCTAAACAATGTTCGCGTGCTTGTCAAGGAGGGGTGCGAGGAGGACTACCTGAAAACAGTCGAAGCATGGGCTACTCCAGACGGCATGTCAGAGCGCTATTTGGCTAAGACTGGAGAACGCAGGTATTGCTTTGTTGGGCTATGGGAGAGCGAGGAAAAGCTCATTTCTGCTCGTCCTTTCATGATTGAACATCTGAACTCAGTGCGTGGCTTTCTCGATGAGTTATCGCCTGAGCTTGGAGTAACTGACCCTGTCTCAGGTCCAATTGTCGTCCATAGCTCCTGATTTCAAGCTCAACAAATTATCCTTTTATTTTTACTGCATGACTGAAACAACCATTCTTGACTTCAAACTAAGCAAGTCATTTGATGACTATCGCAATCACATGAATGCACCAGAACAGCAGGCGATGTTTCAAGAGATGGGGGTTCAAGTATTCTATATGGGTGTTTGCAAAGACGACCCCAAGAGGGCAACCGTTATATTTCAAGGACCCGAAGCCGTTCTCTACAACATTTTTGTCAACCCTGAGACCAAGCCCATCGTTGAAGCTTCGGGTCATGTAT
>QCUZ01000016.1:0-21304 GCA_003210555.1 Synechococcus sp. AG-683-A03
ATGGGATTGGTCCTCTGTTGAGGCGAAGTGGACGGCTGGTTCAGCATTTGCCAGCCATCCGCCATCTCAGTGGTGCTTTCGGGCCCCTAGTCGACCGTCACCTGCAGGATCCATTCCTTCGCCATTGGGTGGATTTGCTCTGTTTTTTGATCAGCGGTATGCCGATGGCTGACACCAACGCAGCCGCGATGGCCACGTTGTTTGGTGAATGGTTTGACCCTGAATCGTGTCTTGATTTTCCGCGCGGGGGCAGTGCGGCCGTTGTGAACGCCCTCGTGCGCGGCATGGAGTCTTTCGGCGGCAGCTTGCGGCTTGGCGCAACAGTGAGTGAGCTGTTGCTCGATGGTGATCGTGTCATCGGTGTCCAGCTCAGCAATGGCGAGACGCTTTACGCCGATGTTGTGGTGAGCAATGCGGATGCTTGGGGCACGGCAGCCTTGCTACCCGAAACGGCTGCGAGGACTTGGAGTCAGGAACGACTGTCCACGCCTGGTTGTCATTCGTTTTTGCATCTTCATCTGGGATTTGATGCGAGCGGCCTTCAGGATCTACCGATCCATACCGTTTGGGTTGGTGACTGGGAACGGGGCATTGATGCCGAGCGCAATGCCGTGGTGGTCTCGATTCCATCTGTACTCGATCCCTCGATGGCACCGGAGGGACATCACGTGCTCCATGCCTACACCCCTGCCAACGAACCCTGGTCGGAGTGGGCCGATCTCAAGAGGGGAACGGCGGATTATCAAGAGAAACGCGGACAACGGTGTCAGGTGTTTTGGGATGTGTTGGAGCAACGCATTCCTGATCTGCGCCGTCGTTGCCAAGTGGTGATGGAGGGGACCCCTCTCACCCACCGTCATTACCTTTCCACGCACCAAGGAAGTTATGGCCCTGCTTTGTCAGCGGCGAAGGGGCTGTTCCCTGGGGTAACGACTCCCCTCAAGGGATTGCTGCAGTGTGGTTCGAGCTGTTTTCCTGGGATTGGTATTCCACCTGTTGCTGCGAGTGGTGCGATGGCCGCTCATGCCATTACAGGTCGTAAGGCACAGCGAGACTTGCTTCGTTCACTGGATCTGTAAGCCAAGTGAGCCTGTTTTGCTTGGTTGAAAGAAAACCCTAAAGCCACAATCCTGAAAAACAAAAGTGTAGACAAAAAGAAGATGCAAGTATTTATTTGCTGGGCCAGATTTGATGCTGTTAAGCATAATTAAGACAAGTTATAAGCCCCATTGCTGTATTGCCATGGATTGGTTGTGAGTGATTCTGTGGCATGCTGATTAGGAGGAATTGTTTGGCATCAAGTCTTGACTTCACTTGGTCCAGAGATTCCAATAATTAATCAATGCTCTTGCGCGCGACTACTGCAAAAAATGGGTCTCCTTTGCTTCCTACAAGTCCCATTAATCCACCGGCTTTTGTTTCTTCAGCAAACACCCTTACATCAGTCCAACCATTGGCCTGCAGCACTGTGCCTACGTAGTCGAGGTGCTGCTTGTCGTCGTTATCGGTCCAAACTTGCGGTGCTTTTGTGAAAAACATCCTGTTTGAGAACGCAACAATTGCTGTGCCATTGGGCCTCGTGACGCGAAGCATCTCTGCTGCGACATTCTCTGGTTGTGTCCAGTACTGCCAAGCAGCAACAGCTAGGCAGACATCTACAGATTCATCTTTCAAAGGGATGGATGGATCCAAGTTCATGTCTTGGACGTAGTGACTGTCGAGTCTTGGGTTGGCTGCGAGTTCGGCCTCATTCATTCCATGGCCAACCACCCGCTCGTAATGGATCTCATCTGGTAGGTGACTCACCCATGACGAACCCAAATCCAGAACAACGGCTCCGGAGGGAATGTGCTCTCTGTAAAAATTAGTAAGGCGTGATCTAAAGCCCTCGTCAAGGTGTTGAACGAAGCGAGGCTCGGAATAGAAAATCCGATCAGGTGCTCTGTCGAGTTTGAAGCGCTGGTCTTCGGTTAAGACTTGAATTGCCATGCACTCATTGTGGCGAAATCGATGAGGTCGCTGCGTGTGAGGCCCCCGAGTGGTTTGCTGGGTGGCGGCATCTCACTCAACTGGTGGAAGTTGTTTCCAGCCGCTCGTCCAATACTTCTGGTTTTTGAGCTCGCTCCAGGCGATGCGTCGTCGAACCTTTGAGTCAAGGACAGCTTCGAGTTCAACCCAGCGTTCCTCTCCTTTTCCGCCTTGGAGCATCACCTGAAAGTGTCGGAAGCCTTGTTGAGGATTAACGCTTGTCCATGCTTGGGCTATTTTCCAGGTCATCTTTTAAGTAAGCATTGAAAAATAAGAAAAAAGTGATTCATCGATAAAAGCGTTCAGTAGCTTCTCTGCCCCTGGAATCTTCTTTTGTGTGCTGAAAATGCATGAATTGGAGGTAATTTTGTGCTTGAGTGTTGTGTAAGAAATAGATTGCAGTTTGCATTGTTAAGTATGATTTTAGTCGACGATTCTAAGCTTTTTGATTCCTGTTGCTTCGACCCAATTCGCCAATACGTTTAGGTCATTGCGGTTGGGAATGCAGAGGCATCCGCTGCCTGGGTTGCAATTGTGGATTCCCAGGCCACTTCGATCTGTTTTGAATTGGGGTTCTAAGTTCAGCCAAAGATCGCTTCCCCATGGTTCTGGTTGGCCTAGCGCATACGTTCCGATCGGTAATGGAGCCCCATTGCCTGGGCTCCAAAGACGGTCGGCTGTTTGCTTGCTGCCGTAACCGCTAACGGCTGGCCATTGGGCTAACAATTGTTCTCCTTTAAACAATGCAAGAACCCAAGAGCCCGTTGGTGAGGATCCTGTTGGGTTGCTGCGACGTGCTTCGAGAAAGAAATGTTCACCTTGGCGGACTTGGAGTAAGGCTGGAGTGGGCCCCTTTTGACCTGGGGCTTCCAATGTTGGTGGTTGGGCCAATGTGGTTTCTTTTGTCTCTACAACCGTGAGCTGCCTGGCGGATTGTCCAGCTTCACAACTCAGCATGAGCAGTGAGATCGCGAGAGCTAGAAAGGGAACGGGGTGAAGCATGATCAAAAATTTATATGTTTTAAGTGGTCAATGGCTTGATTCTTTGACTTGCGATCGTGGGTGAAGCTTTTCCTGCTTTTGGCAAGGGATACTGGCCCCTAAAAAAGTATCCCTTGGGAGTTTTGATAACTTTTCTGTAATCTTTCCATTGTTGAAGTATTCCTTCAAAAGCGAGATTAGGGCCATTGTAGTTGCTGATTTGGATTATCAAAACATGAATGGCATTCCCATCGGTCAAGGAGTATTCCCGAGTGCATAGGTTGCCAATGAATGGTGATGCTGCACCAGGGGTTCCCCTGTTTCTCGCTTCTGTATCGCTGCGAACGACGGATGGGTTGACGGTTGGTTAAATTTATGGAGTAGCAACCGCTACCGATTGCATCGTTCACCTCGGTTTACGAGGCGCAGACCGGCCCAGGCCAAGGAACGGGGACCTGGGCTTTCTCGGAGAACATCATGACTACTCTTCATTACAGAGGTCAGGCCTACGCAACCCGTAAGCCCTCTGACGCAAAAGCTTGCGTTGAATTGACCTATCGTCACGAGCACTACAACACGTGCCGTGAGCTTGTAAGGGCTGAGATGCAAGAGCATCCCACCTTGACCTATCGAGGCATTGTTTATTCCAAATAAATTACGTCCTATTGATTTTAGTTTGTAATTTCTTTGATTCTTTTACCGGTAGCCGTTGGCTATCGGTTTTTTTGTTCACATTAAGTCTTGTCTAAAGGCCGATATTTATCTATCCCAGACGCTTTTGCAGTTGGCTTTTTTGTATTGATCTTTCGCTGCTCTGTAGTTTTTTGTTTGCTCGGAGAGATTGTCGCTTGCTTGCTTGATCAGCTCTTCGTCCTTTTTGCTTGAAATAACGTACCGGTTGATGCTCATTTTTGCTCCCAAATTATTCATGATTCGCGTTAGCAGCTCACACTCTGTCATCGCTTGGCTTTGCTGTGGATGAATGCTGGAGATGGTTAGCAAGGCAATGGCTGTTAGAGATTTCATTGGTTGATCAGTTGTCCTCCCGAATGATGCGTTTTTTATGACAGCTCATCTTAGTTCTCGTTTACGGTTAGCTCATGAATTCTTGAGTTCTACTAGGAGGTTTGAATGAGTGACAGAACGGTTGCAATTACTGGGGCCTCTGGAAAAACAGGGTTTCGTATTGCTGAGGAGTTGATTGCTGGTGGAGATCGTCCGCGTTTGTTGGTGAGGTCTTCATCGGTGATTCCCAACACCCTCATGAATGCTGAGCAAGTTCGGCTGAGCTTGCAAGATCCAACTGCTTTGGATTCAGCCTTAAAGGGCGTGGATGCCTTAGTGATTGCAACGGGTGCAAGACCTTCGATTGACTTGTTAGGTCCGATGCGGGTTGACGCATGGGGCGTGCGCTCTCAGGTGGAAAGCTGTTTGAGAGTTGGGGTGTCCAGAGTGATTCTCGTAAGCTCTCTTTGTGCAGGTCGTTGGCGTCACCCCCTGAACTTGTTCGGATTGATTCTTGTTTGGAAACGAATTGGTGAGCAGGCTCTGGAGAATAGTGGTCTTGATTGGACTGTGATTCGGCCAGGCGGTCTTAGTGAAAGAGAGGAAACGCTGGAAGAAGAGGGTGTGTATTGGTCAGGTCCCGATCGGCAGGAGAATGATTCCATCCCAAGGCGTCTGGTTGCTCGTTGTTGCCTGGAGGCGTTGAATACTCCGGCCTCTATCGGAAGGATACTTGAAGTGACAAGCAGTGCATCTCGACCAATCATCTCTCTTCCCGATGCATTATTGAGTATTGATTCTTAGAGACGAGCCCCTGTGACTATGCGATAAATCGTCAATCAGGATTAAATTCCTGGTCTTTGCAATCGTGTAAAAAGATGGGCCGCCACCCATCTTTTTTAATGGCTCTTGATTGTGTCAGTTGCTTTCGGTGCAATCCAGCTCAAACAATGCTTTTGCTGTTGATAAATTCATGGATTCCAAGCTTACCCAGCTCTCTTCCATAGCCACTATCTTTGATCCCGCCAAAGGGAACACGAGGATCACTTCGTACAAAATCATTGATTGCGACGCATCCTGCTTCAATGTCTTCGATGGCGATCCGCTGGGCTTTGGCGACGTTCGCTGAAAAAATCGCTGCTCCCAATCCAAAGCGCGTGTCTGAGGCCAGTTCAATCGCATGCTCGTCATGCTTTGCACGGACAAGGCTCAGCACAGGACCAAAGATTTCATCATCAAATGCGGGCATTCCCGGCTGCACATCTTCGAGAATGGTCACGGGATACCACCAGCCTTGTTGGTTTGGGACAACGCCACCTTGACGAAGGGTTGCTCCCTGTTCAACACTTTTCTCAACTTGCTGATGAACTTTCTGTCGTAGATCTAATCGTGCCAATGGACCGATATTGAAGGCAGGATTCATGGGGTCTCCCATCACATAGGAGTGCAGCTTTTCTTGCAGACGTTTGAAAAATTGATCGTAAATGTCATCGACAACAATCAAGCGTTTTGCTGCAATGCAAACTTGTCCCGAGCAAAGCATCCGACTTGCTGCACAACGGTCTGCAGCTAAATCAAGATCTGCATCGTGAAGGATTAGGTAGGGGTCTTGTCCCCCTAGCTCTAAAACACATTTTTTGAGATTGGCGCCCGCAATTGATGCCACAGCTCGACCGGCCTCCTCACTCCCTGTTAGCGTGACAGCGCGTACTTTTGGATGAGAAATAACAAGTTCTGCATCCGTTGATCGAATGGGCATATTCGTAAACACCCCTTGAGGGATCTCACAACTGTCAAAGATTTTTTGAATGGCCTTGCTACATCCCGGCACATTTGATGCACCTTTCAGGAGAAGCGTATTTCCTGCCATCAAGGCTGGGGCAATTGCCCTGAATGCTTGCCATAGAGGGAAATTCCAAGGCATCACTGCAAATAGAATTCCAAGTGGTTGTGCCGTTACGATTGCATCCTTATGGTCAAGTTTGATCCATTCATCAGATAGGTGCTGTTGAGCATTCGATGCAAAATAGTCGCAGACCCATGCACACTTTTCTACTTCTGCGAATGATTGCTGAATCGGTTTGCCCATTTCCTGGGTGATGCATTCCGCCAGTTCAACCTTGTTGGCTCTTAAGGCCTGAGAGGCATCAGTGAGTGCTTTAGACCTTACAGAAAAATCAGACTGTCTCCATTGTTGAAATCCAGAATGCGCCTGCTCAATGGCTAGCACTATTTCTGCTTGGTTCATTAATGGATATGTCGAAATGATTCTTCCGGTGGCAGGATTAACTGCTTCAAGACTTCTTGATTCCGTCATCTTTCTCAGGTGTTAATGCTTTCACTAATTATGGCTTGTAATCTCAGTTTTGACTGATTTATGTCCAACGAACAGGGTCTTTGGAAAAATGGTGGAGACATGAATCGGTTTCATCCCCAAGTAAGTCTCGGCTAATCGTGAGGCAGATTGCATTGAGAGGCAATGCAAATGTGCTTCCATCTCCGTCAAATGGACCTTCAACGTAGGCACCAATGCGTTCGGCCATTAAAAACCCTAGAAATAACAAGATCCCTGTGATGCTTCCTACTAAAGATGTGCCATCCATCTTGAAATTCAACAAGAGCTGAAACCCAAAGATCCAGCTGAGCATGCGCACAAAGACGTCATAACTCGCGGGTAGGGGTGTGTTTCTAATTCTCTCTAGGCCACCGATTACATCAACAGTTGCATTGGCAATGTTCATTAATTGTTCTCGTCCTCGAGCATTTATTTTTTTATTCTCATATAATTCGCGAACAGCAATTGCCCTGGCCCGCCCTAATTGTCTGAGTGTTGTCGTTTGTTTCATTTCTAGATTTTCCAGCAGGTAGTCTTGAAATCTCCTTAAATCCTGGTGGTAAAAATTTCTCAACTGAAAATTAAGCTGCCAAACCATGGTGACTTGATAACGCACTAGGTTCCTTCCGTGTGTACTCATTAAATCTTCTTTTGGAAGAAGGCTTGACAGGATATCTGTCCAGTTTCGGCTGTGGTTTACGACTGCTCCCCATAATTGTCGTGCTTCCCACCAGCGACCAATCGCCTGAGTGTTTCTAAAACCGATAAAGATCGAAACCGTGATTCCCATAATTGAAACCACGCTGCCGCTTTGTTGCCAATTTGTAGGCACTGTGTCGGTCAAGATCAGAGTGCCAATCACTGCTAACAGCAAGACGTCGTAGCGCATACGCCATAGCAACAGCAACAGAACAACGAAATAGTCCCGTCGAGCTGTGCGCGGTGGATCGCCGTAGGGCCCAGACTTGATTGGCATGGCGTTTTTGAAGATTCGCTTTGACATCGTCCTGCGGCCCTTGGTGCTCTACAAGCATGACCTTATTTGGTGATAGTCAGCACTCAGACGTTGATCTTGCCGTGATCGGAGCTGGTCTTTCCGGCACCGGTCTTGCCGCCTCTCTACGCCATCGCGGTTTTGACGGCACGATCTTGCTCTTGGAGGCTGGTCGAGGCCCTGGTGGTCGCGCGGCGACGAGGCGTCGACGTGATGATCTGTTCTGGCGGCTTGATCATGGAGCGCCTTGTTTCAGCTTCAGTCATCCCCCGCAGGGTCTTCTTGCGGAACTGTGGAATCCTCTTCTTGAGCAGGGGATTGTCCAGTCCGATCGAGGACTTGTTGTTGGGCTCAGTGAGACGGGTTGTCTTGTTGATCCACCGGAGCATCCCCTGCTCCAAGGTCCGCGTTTTCGTGGTGTCCCAACCATGGCCTCAGTGCCGGAAGCTTTCCTGGAGGTTGCAGGTTCCAAAACGCAAGGGGCTTTTGGCGAACGAATCAGCAGCTTGAGCCGAAAAAATGGATGGTGGTGCTTCTCAGGTCAGCGTCGGGCGCGTTCTTTGGTGGTCACAGGCAACCTTCTCGCCCATCCCCGTTCTCTCGCGATGTTGGGCTGGCCCGACGTTCCATTGCGCTCGGCAGTTCCGCTGAATGTCGATCCTTTATTAGATACTGCACTCGCGCAAATATGTGAGATGGATGCATCTGTGCGCTGGAATCTGATGCTCGAATTGCCACGCTGTTCCGACCACCTTCCTCGGCAAATTTGGTTGACCTCTGATGCGCAAAAAAGATTTGGCATTGAACGGATCGTTCTCCATCGTCAGCATGATCAAAAGTTGGGATTAGTCGTCCACGGCCTAGACGACGGATCTCCGATCACGCCAGCTAGCCAATCGGGTTTGCTGTTGGAACAGGAATCACGTCAACGGAAGGCTCTCGCTGAATTATTGCGGCCTTGGCCCGAGTTGGCTCAGGCACTACCTCTGGCCCGCTCTTTGGGAGTCATGCGTTGGGGAGCGTCTCAGCCATTGAATCATCCCCTCCCCAGGTCTCTTCAATGGTGCGAGTCCAGCTCAGTTGGGTTTTGTGGAGATTGGATCGACGGTCCCGGTTTTGGTATGGCTGAAGGCGCTCTTCAAAGTGCGGTTGATCTAGCTGCCCAACTGATTTGAGAGAAGACTGATTTGAGTCAACATGGATCGCTGAGAAATTGATAACAACAATTTCAGAATCGATCAGAAGCTCTGGTTAGCATTTCGTTGATGCGTCAAAACAGTTCAAAGCGGATGACGCATGCGCCCGAGTTATCGCCCAGTTCAGCTCCATGCCAGCGTTCATGACGATGAGCCCTGTCTGTGTTTGAGGTGCACAGATCTACGTGGTCGCTTGACATTGAACGCAACAGGATCTCAATCACTCTTGCTTGGACAAGGCAGCCTCCAAACTTCCAAGACGTTGTTCGTTGACACCAAGATCTGATTCTCCAAGCCTTGAAACCGAACGTACCTGGAGAACGGAACGTTCCGTATCGGCATAGAGCTCTAAATCGTCAACGAAGCCGAAGATCTGACTGCTGGCGGTCGCATGCAGGTAATTCGTTTGCTGTTCGACGATCTCGGATCTTGGGGTTTGTTGGATCACTTTGGCGAGTTCGTTCAGGCTTCCGATCGGATCATTGCGCTCCCACTCAAGTCGAGCGCAATGTGCGGGTGATTCGCATGGACTCAGTTGACCTTGATGGATACCCAGATCGGTTGGTGTCGGCCCGACGAAATGAAACAAGGCCAGAAGGATTGAAAAAACGGTCGCGACCATAAAAGGGGTGTTTAAGCGTTGATCAATGGAGTTTTGAAGCAGATGGCCATCGAGCTGAACGTCCAATCTGCTGGGTACGGCGTCCCTCCTCACGTTACGGATCATGATCCGACGATCATGGCGTCAGTCGTGAAGCAGCCATGCACCCCAGCTGGAGTGAACAGTGGTGGCCCGTGGCCTATTTGCGCGATCTCGACCGAACCCGTCCTCAGCGCTTCACCCTCCTGGAGCAAGATCTTGTGTTGTGGTGGGATGCTCCGGGCGAAAGCTGGAGGGCTTTTGAAGATGTTTGCCCTCATCGATTAGTTCCTCTTAGTGAAGGCCGTATCAATGAGGCTGGTCACTTGGAGTGCCCATATCACGGTTGGAGTTTCGATGGGCAGGGCACCTGCCGGCTGATCCCGCAAATGGGAGAGGGAGCTCGCTCGGAATCGCAGCGAACGGGTTGTGGGAGCTTGCCTACAGCAATAGGCCAGGGCTTGTTGTTTGTCTGGAGTGGCACCGCTTCAGCTGCTGACTCTGCAGCACTTCCTTTGGTTCCCTTTCTTCAGGAGCAAGGAGATGGTTGGGCTGATGGCTGGATCGTGCAGGACACTTTCCGCGATTTGCCGATGGATGCCCTCACCCTTCTTGAAAATGTTTTGGATGTGAGTCATGTTCCATTCACGCATCACCGCACCGTGGGCAATAGGGAGAATGCCTCTCCCGTGGAGGCAGTGATCACCCGCGAAGATTCGCAAGGGTTTGAAGCGTTTTGGCAGGAAGGCCCTCGCAAGGGAAAGCTCGGATCACAGGACACGCACTTTCAAGCTCCCCAGCTGATGTGGCACGACCTCACGGCTAAGGGTTTTGCGCGCATTTTGACGGTGGTTTACGCCGTACCGATCAGCCGCGGGAAATGTCGTTTGTTTGCTCGGTTTCCCTTTCAGTTCAAGGCAGCCGCTCCTCGTCTCTTAGTGGGACTGAGACCTCGTTGGTTGCAGCACATCGGCAATCACAAGGTCTTGGAAGACGATCAGGTGTTCCTGCACTGGCAGGAACGGGTTCTTGAAAACGCTGGTGGTAGCGCTGCCGCTGAACAAGCCTTTGTCCTCCCAACGTCTTCCGATGTGTATGTCAAGGCGCTGCATCGCTGGGTTAATCACCAAGGTGGCGGACCTTTTGCCGGTCGACCGTTGCCACCTCGTCAAGATGTAGAGGCCTTAATGGACCGATATCACAGTCATACGAAGCACTGCCGTAGCTGTTCGGGCGCTCTGCGTCGTATTCGCTCGCTACGGCCTTGGCTCTGGGGATCGCTGTGGTTGTCTGCTGTGTTGATAGGAGCCGGTCAGTTGAGTTGGCTGCTTTGGTTGGGTGTGGCTCTTGCTGGTCTCAGCGGTTTGTTGCTTCGACAAACATCACGTTGGCAGCGTGGATTGCTTGTTGGGGATGGTCAGGCGCCCCGAAATCAGCGAGTCTGAGACGTCTGCTGAAGTATCACGATGATCAGCGTCACATCGCCTTGCCCAGAGAGCACGATCCTGGCGCTTGGGTTGCGTGACTGGCCGATTTGGGGCTGCGACATCAGCACATTCCCCTGGACTTACGACCAGCGTGAAACCTGTTTGTTGCTGGACGGAGAGGTGACTGTGACACCCAATGGGGGAGAGCCCGTCCGCTTTGGGGCTGGAGATCTTGTTGTGTTTCCTAAGGGAATGAGCTGCACTTGGGAGGTTCACCAACCTGTCCGCAAGCATTACCAATTCGGGTAGTCACTGCGGAAGAGGCATTGCGAATGCAGCGTTGATGGGGGTATGGGAGGACCTCAGATGTCTGCGTCTGGGCTCCACTGTGGGCTGCATGGCCTCCATCCAACGCGTACGAGTTCTCTCCAAA
This sequence comes from Synechococcus sp. AG-683-A03, assembly GCA_003210555.1. GTDB lineage: Bacteria > Cyanobacteriota > Cyanobacteriia > PCC-6307 > Cyanobiaceae > Synechococcus_C. Next base: position 11,040 of record QCUZ01000016.1, read on the forward strand.
GTTGGTCAGCTGTTTGCTGGCTCAAATGAACACGCGTCTTCAATAGGGGAGGGTCACCTGAAAGAGGTCGCCCTGAATCCACGAAGACGTGTGGATCACGACTCCAACTCTTTTTATCGGGGTGGAAGCGTTTCGTATCACTGGAGTCGGGGGCCTGGATCCAGTCCTGGTGTGGCATGTCTTGCGAGGGCTGATGACAGAGTCATGCATCCACGCTTCAGCCTGGAAAGTGGCGTAGGGCGAGCTCGGAGCCAAGAGTCTGTTGCTGGTACAGGTGTTCTAGTTGAGATCGTTACTCGCGTCAATGCCGAGGTTGTTGTTGCTGGCTAAAGCTGAATCAGGCTTGCTGGATCGATTGTGGACATATCTGTCTGGGAGGCGGGGAGTGCATCGGCATCTCTTCAAAAGGTCAAGTGAGTTTTGCTTGAGCCGGGTGCTAACGAACTGGTTTTAGAGGTCCTTCACTGCGGGCTTTGCCATAGCGACTTGTCGATGATCGATAACAGCTGGGGCATCAGCCAGTACCCGTTAGTTCCTGGCCATGAAGTTGTGAGCCGGGTGGTGTCTATTGGAGCTGGCGTCGACGCAAGCGTGATCGGGCAGATCCGTGGATTGGGTTGGATCAGTGGCAGTTGTTTTCGCTGCAATCAATGTCTGGAGGGAACGAGCAATCTTTGTCCGTCCCTGGAGGCGACGATCGTGGGCCGCCAGGGTGGTTTTGCCAGCCATGTCAAAGCCCACCAGGACTGGACTGTTGTTGTGCCGACAGGGATGGATCCTGCCGAGGCAGGTCCCTTGTTTTGCGGTGGGATCACAGTCTTCGCTCCTCTTCTGGATGAGCAGGTTTCTCCGATGGCCCATGTCGCGGTTGTGGGGATCGGTGGACTCGGTCATTGGCATTGCAGTTCGCTAGAGCCTGGGGCTGTGAGGTAACCGCGCTCACCACCGATCTATCTAAGGCTGATGAGGCCAGAGGCTTTGGGGCCCACAATGTGATGCTCTTGGAAGAGCTTCCCGCATTGGCTGGACGCTTCAATCTCGTGATTAATACGGTGAATCAACCGCTGGATTGGTCTGCCGTGATGGGATCACTGGCTCCACGGGGGCGCTTGCATCAGCTGGGAGCCGTGTTGCAGCCCATACAAGTTGGTGCTTTCGATTTGATTTCTTTTCGTCGCTCTATCACCGGCAGTCCCACATCGTCACCAGGGAGCCTTCGGAAAATGATGGAGTTTTGCGTGAGGCATGCCATCAAACCCCAGGTTGAGCATCTTCCGTTTGATCAAGTCAATCAAGCGATTGAGCGCTTGCATCGTGGTGATGTGCGCTACCGCTTTGTGCTTGATCAGGCGGCCTAATGGAGGAATAACAGTTCAGCACAGGCCTTTCTGATTCCTGTTGTGGAATCACTCATTCAGTGCAACCCAAGGAGAGGAGCTCAATGTTGACTTTCTCTCGCTTGGCCTGCCACGACGCAGCATTGACAGCCCACTCTTTTTTGAATGCCTCGCTATTGCGAGCACTGAGTTTGCAATTTAGATATTCAAATCGTCTGGAGCCTGCTGCTCCTCCAATCCAGGATTGACTTTGAGATCCACATTTCTTTTTGACGTGCTTTTTTCGCGCTTTTTTGAAGGACTCCTTCTCTTCAGCGTTAATCCTGCTCAGCTTGGTTGAAAAGATGTCACAACTGGCATGAACTGAGCTGGAGACTCCCAGCGAAAGCAATAGCAGTAGCGGAAGGCAAAGATGTTGGGTTTTCATGCTGAATGCTGCATTCATGGATGGCTCATCATCGCTCTGCAGCTCACGATTTTTAGGGCTCAATTCCTTTCCGCCATGGCTTGGGATCGTGAGTGGCGGTGGGGAGAGGCCAGTCACTCTTGATGTGCTCCCCAAGACAAACCCTTGTGACCTCCTGCATGGCCCGATCAGATTCGGAACGTGGATGGAGACCTCTCCTTGATCGTCACCTCTAAAAAAATGGTTGATCCCAGCCAGTACCTCGTGACTGATGGTCACATTTACAAGCGCATTGACATTCCGAATGCCTCCACCAAACAGTGGCGGTTAGAAGAATTAGACATCGAAGAAGCAATCCTTTCGATGATTTCGGATTTTGGAGGTCGCAGTGATGAGCCCTAACCATAATCAAACTCATCTGAAACATTGCCATTCCTAGTGGCAATATTTAGTGCCTAGCAAGATACAAGCACGATTGGTTACGGACGATTTGCTCGAATTTTTGATGTTGCTTTAGATGTTGCAATTGGAATCGGGGAGTTTTCCCGTGATCTTTCCTGTGTCCTGAGTGGGTTCGTACATGAAATCGTTAGATCAGGAGATTGAATCCAATTTTGATTAGGTTTAGATCGCAATATCGAATGGCTCTGTTAAGGCTCGATTCAACATGAAAGCACCAGAAGCCCTATGCGCTTACATCCAGCAAATTCCCGGCATGGAATCAGGCTCCAAGCGTTTGGTGTTGCTGTTCACTCAGCTGGGTGATTTCGATTCAATGGAATATGCACAAGCCCTTGTGCCTGCGCTTTCTCGTTTGCAGAACGAAGGGATCAAGACGTTGGCCATTGCGATTGGAGATCAAGCAGGTGCTGATCGGTTTTGCACATTCACAGGATTCCCAAGGTCTTTGCTTCGGGTGGTTCCCGATGCAGCTCTGCATCGCAGTGTTGGTCTCTCACCAGGGCTTCAAGCTGCTGGAGGCCCCTGGCCATCCCTTTTGTTGATGTGTGCAGGGATTGGTTCGCCTGGCACTCTTGCTGAAGTCCTCAGGGGATATACGGGAGACCGCAATGCTCCCGCCCGTTTTGAAGACTCTCCCCTCTTTCGCCTGGCTGGGGGAAGCGGGTTTCAACGTCCGTTCGAGCTGGCCACAGTTCGTCTTCGCAACATGAATGAAGTGCTGTCGAAGTGGGGGACCTATGTACCCAACAACGCTTACATCACACAGCGAGGCGGCACATTTCTATTGGACGAGGATGATTCCGTTCTCTACGTCCATCGCGATCAGGGCATCTTGGGCTTCTCGGAAACAATGAATAAGCCGCTTACTTTCCTTGATCCTTGGCTGGAGAGTGAGGACTGAAGGTGAGCTCTGAAATGGATGCAGTGCAGCCCCTCCCTGCTTGGAGATCGCTCTTGATTGCGGCACGCAAGCGCGAAGGCCGGTCACCGGGAGGTCGCTGGGTGCAGCTCGCAAGTCTTTCTGTTGATGGTTGTCCAAGAGTGCGAACCCTTGTTTTTCGCGATTGGACTGCGGCGTCGACGTTGGATTTGCTGACGGATGCCCGCAGTGAAAAGTGTTTAGAGATTGAGAGAACGCCTGAGGTGGAGTTGTGTTGGTTGTTCCGTAAGGCCCGAGAGCAGTTTCGCCTTCGTGGAACGGCAAAACTGATCTCTCCTTTAGCGGATTCTGTGGCGTTGAACGAACATTGGAAGCGACTCACACCCTCTGGGCGTTCGGTCTGGGCGTGGCCTTCTCCTGGTGATCCATTTGATCCTCAAGGGCCATGGCCCCAGGAGATGTCGGATGATTCAGGCGTGCCAGAGCATTTGCGCTTGCTTCGGATTTCGTTGCACCATGTGGAGCAGCTCGATCTCAAGCCCCACCCACATTTGCGGCGGATGTGGACCTCTGCCACTCAATGGCAAGAACAAAGGCTCAATCCTTGAGTCTCCAGAGCGCGAGTCCGCCACCCCGTCCACGGGCCGCCATCCAGCCATCAGGGTTGCGTTCGATTAGGGCAAAAAATGGAGTGCGCTTTTGGTTTGGTGTGGGTAATGCTTTGTTGAGTAAGGCAATGCCACCCATTCGTAGGCTGAGTGAGTCGAAGTGAAAGGTCAGCAATGGGCGCTTCCCTTTCAACAAACCAGGCCCTTGAAATTTGAGTTCTAGAGGCCCCAAGTTGACGGCGTTAGTAAGACGCAAATCTCTGCTCTTGTCCTCTAACTCTGCTTCGATCTCTAAGCGGGCATTCAAGCTTCTCAGCATCCAGCTGCTGAATGGATTGGCCTTCTCGTCTCCCTTCGACCAGACCGTTTGCAGATGCCAGCATCCCAGGAGATCACTGCTTTTCAGGCCAGTTCCTGTCAGGCGGACAGCCTTTTCCCTTGCGTTCAGAATGGTGAAATTCATAGGAGCGGGCATGGGATAAAGGATCGTCGCATTGCAAGTAAAAAGAATCTAAAGATATGCCAGTTTTTGTGTTGAGTTAGACAATTTTAAAAAGGTTTTCAGGAGATGTTCTTTCCACAGTAAATGGAATTCTTGGATGGGTGAATGTTGCTATCGGAATGATTCATCAAAAATGGTAATCCTCAAATGCATTGGTGAGAATCAATTTTTTTGTGAAAAGGTTTTAATGCCATCTGAGTTGTACTTTTTCGAGGCGCCCAATGAAGCTCGTCTTGAAATTTGGTTGCTTAATGGCGGTGAGCCAATGCTGCACACCACCGCCGAGGCTAGGGATTATGCCCTCTTGACCCACCGCAAGCTCGGTGATCCTTGATCATGCATCAATCTGAATGTGGGCTATGGCCGATTTGCTCGCTGATTCTGTTGCCCTGAGTTGGGACCAACTGGAAGCTTTGGCTCCAGACCCTGCTGAGCGCTGTGAAGGCCCAGCTAATGCCCAAGCCGCATTGCGGTTGTTTGGACAATCTGAATCTCAGGTGCGGGTCACGTTGTTTCGTGATCATCATGCTTGGTGCCCGTATTGCCAGAAAGTATGGCTGTGGCTGGAGTTTCGACGAGTTCCTTATCGGATTCAAAAAGTCACCATGCGTTGTTATGGGCCGAAAGAGCCCTGGTTTACCGCCAAGGTGCCGTCAGGGATGCTTCCTGCCCTTGAGTTGGATGGACGCCTTCTTACAGAGAGTGATCGCATCCTCGAGGCGTTGGAGCATGCCTTTGGTGCTTTGGGTGCAGGGATGCACGACAAACGTGTGCTCCGGTTGCGCAATCTCGAGCGTCTTTTGTTTCGCGCTTGGTGCCTTTGGCTTTGCACCCCCAGGCTGAACAATCGGCAGGAGGTTCAAGCGCGAGAACAGTTTCAGACGGTGGCGCGTCAAATGGAGGCGGCTCTTTCAGCGGGAGGTGGCCATTGGCTTGATCCTGATCATCCCGGTGGAGCGCATCCAGGAACGGCAGATCTGGTGTTCGTTCCTTACGTGGAGCGGATGAATGCATCGTTGGCCTATTTCAAGGGTTTTGCGCTTCGTCAAGAGCATCCAGGTATTGATCGATGGTTCAACGCTTTGGAGCAGCTAGCGACCTATCGCGGTACCCAAAGTGATGTCCATACGCATTCCCACGATTTGCCACCACAAATGGGTGGATGTTGGAGCAATGGAAGTCCAGAACAGCGAGAGATGGCGCGTGCGGTGGATCAAGGTGCTGGCCTCGCTGAACTCGAAACGGGTTGGTCTGCCGAGATGACTGACGATGGTGTGACGTTTTCTGAAAGGGCACTCGAAAGAGTGGTGCGCCATCGTTCGGCTCTAATAGCTCGCAATCCTCTCGGTGCTGCATTTGATCAGCCCCTGCGTGCTGCATTGACCTGTTTGATGTCTGGAGATCCTTGCCAGCCAAATGCCGATACTGCAAGCGGTCTGCGTTATCTAAGGGATCGAATTTCGGTACCGAGAGATATGCCTTTGCAGAGTGCTCGGTTGTTGAGGAAGGTCCTTGAGGCCACAGCAGCTCTGGATAGTGAGGCCCAGCCAACCCCACCGCCTTTTGAGCATCGTTTCGATCAAGACCCAAGGCCATTTTTGAACCCGTGAGGGTTTGCTTTGCATTAAGCGATCGCGATCCGGCAGGCTGGCCAGTCATCTGAGATCACCATGTCGAGCGATCAAGAGGCCCAAAGAGGCTCTGGCTTTGGAACCGGTAATGCTGGTGGGAGCAAGCGAAATCGAAGTAGCAAGCGCAAACCTGGTCACTCCAACCATGGTCGTGAGCGTCAGCCCTTAGGTAGGGATCCTGATTTTGACGCGATTTGCGCAAGGCAGACCCTTGGATTGGCTCTCTCCGGTCGGTTAACGCAACAGGCCGTGAAGAGGGTGCACAAAGCATTGGCTGTGCAGCATCACCCTGACAAAGGTGGTGATCCAGAGACGATGACTCGTCTAAACAATGCTCGCGACCTTTTGCTCCAACCTGAGATGTCAGACATCGTCGCGTCGTGACCCAAGGATTACTGGCAAGCGTGATGCCTAAATGTTGATCCTGTGCGTTGGTTCAATGGATCACTACTAGCGATTGACTGACTGCCAAAACGAAGCTCTTTGGCTAAAAAGAATGAGCTGATCAACCGCGTGATGGAAAAGGGAACGGCAATCCGTGGAAACTTTTTTCATTTACTGAAAGACCCTTGGCCTCTGATTGAGAAGGAGAGCGATTCTGCGCAATTTATAAAAGATGGATTGCTTCTTATTAATGACGGAATCATTAGCGGTTTTGGCGCTTACGAAGAACTCTCAGGTCGCCTTGACAACTATGATGTTATTCATAAACCTGATCATCTTTTAGTCCCAGGATTTATAGACGGATATATTCACTTCCCCCAAGTAAGGGTCATGGGGACATGCTGCAACCAGTTGCTTGGTTGATTGCAAGTTTAAAGCAAACGTTTAAATGCAATTTACACTACTTCTGTGATTGGTTTTTTGCTTTTATTTTTGTTATTCTTTAGTGCCTTGAATGATGCATGAAAACATCTATTGGCTTTAGGATTTGCTTTAGAAGAAATGTCAATCTATTGATTTAATGTGATTTACAGAGACAAGTACCAACGTATGACATCTGCAACTTGACCTGCTGGGCCATGGCCACTTATCAACTCTCCAATAATTGCAGCCATAAACCCCAGCATTGCCACTCTTCCGTTGAGTCGCTCAACAAAGCCGAGGGATCCTTTATTCCAGGGACGTTTTGTGGTCAGGCCTTCGCCGAACGCTTCCAAAGGTTCGTACTGGAAATTTTGGCTTGACAAAAGGTGTCCATCAAATCGTATCTGATCTTATGCAGAGATCATGCTTTTTTTTATAGGCTTGGGACAGCCTTAAGCCTGAACCTACCTATGGATGCTGATCGTTTAAAAGCTCTTTTTACCAAACCTTATGGACAGCCTGCACCCACAGAATCTCAATGGAGAGAACTGTATGACGAAAATGTTTGGTTTCAAGATCCAACGCAGGAACGTCGAGGTATCGAGGCATATATCGATGCGCAGGATAGATTGATGAAGCGCTGTGACGACCTTTATCTTGTCCCCGGTGCGATCGCAATGGATAACAAATTTGCTTTTATTGAATGGGAAATGGGCTTAAAAATTAAGGGAATTGAATTTATTTATCCAGGAGCATCCCGTCTGGAGATCAATGCTGATGGAAAGGTCATCAGCCACAGGGATTATTTTGATTTTATTGGTCCCACGTTTGGTCCAGTCCCGGTCCTTGGCGGTTTCGTCAGATGGCTCTACAAGAAATTTGTGGATTGATCGCCCTTAGGGGGCTGCACAAATTTGACCTCGTTTTGGCAGGTTCAACGCGTAGAAGAATTTTGGGGTGAACGGCTTTGGCTCAGCTTCCAAAACGTGAGGCTGGTCACGGCAGCTCCAAAACCGAGGAAGACAGTGATCAACGCTTCGCTTGACATGTTAAGCATTCGTTACAAATCTCATCATGGCGCATCCGCTAGCCGTGCGCGAGTAAGTAATTATTCCTAATTGCTTCGCCGCTCGCTACGCACTTCTTCACAAAAGAGAGGGTTTTGATTAGGGTGTGTTGAGAAACGTAAACCAAATGCTGAGATCCATTGCGACGAAACCTTTCCTCTCGGATTTCGGAATTCTGATCCTGCGGGTCGTCACAGGCACCCTTCTCATTCACCATGGTTACGAGAAGCTGGCCAATATCGAGAATTTTGCTGACGCATTCGTTCGCCCACTTCACCTCCCCTTCCCAATTCTTCTCTCCTATATCGCTGCTTTTTCTGAAGTTATCGGTAGTTGGCTGTTGATCACAGGTTTCCTGACACGCTTCGGTGCACTGGCGATCATGGGAACTATTTCAGTTGCCATCTATCACGCCATCATCACAGCAGGATTCAACATCTATTTGCTGGAGCTACTGGGTCTGTACTTCGGGGCCGCCGTGGCGATTTTGGCTGTAGGTCCAGGACTATTCGCAATTGACGAATTGATTGTCCGTCGCTTCAGTCCTGAGCTTGAGAGAGAGCAATCCGGTTCAATCGATACCGTGCTTTCAGATGGCGGTGTTGCCTAGTTCTGGCCCAGTCTTATGGAAGGGTGAATCCGGATTGAAGGTGTTTGACGTCGAGCATCACCCAGCTCAACCAGATCACAACTCCTATCACCCCTGAAACTGCTGCAAACTTCCCTACGTTGCGAAGCAACAGTTCGCCCACACTCATTTCGCGCAAGGTTCTGTCCCAATCAGCCTCCATCTTGCTTGATGAGTGTCACGGCCATGTCCATCCCTCTTGATTCCCCCACGGTCAGTGTTCTGATTGTGGGGTTTTTCTTTGCTGTTCTTCAGGTCTGGTGGATTCGTTCCTTGCTGCTTAGGAATTCAGCACGTCAAAAAGCTCAGCCTTTGAGCTCCCAACAGTTTCGAAAGGATTTGGACCGAATATTCAAGAATGAATTCTGAGTACGGAGAAAGGTTTCTCCCCATGATTGAAACCATGCCACGTTTGGTTCGGTTAGATGGGATGTCTTCAAATTTGCGAATTGGAGTCTGACCAGATTCCAATCGTGACGGATTGGTCTCGTCGTGAGGGATTTGCTCCAGGTCTTGGGGATATTGAGATTTACCGGCATACCGATCGTCAGGGCTTGTGGATTGCTTGGCTCGATCAGGAGCCGATTGGTTGCATCGCTGGCGTTCGCTACAACTTCGATTACGGCTTTATTGGCCTTTACCTCGTAGTCCCCCATCAGAGAGGTCATGGCTATGGAAAACAGCTTTGGAAGCATGCTCTCGACCACCTTGCTGACCTCACCTGTATCGGATTAGAGGCAGCCCCGGCTCGAATTTTGGACTATGCGGGCTGGGGATTTGAATCGTCTTCAATGACCACCCGATGGAGCTGCTTCAACAAGGGTGAATTAGATGACTTATGGGGCGGTCTTCCACCCGGTTTGCAGGTGGTGGAGGGAAGCGATGTGCCTTCAGATGCTGTTCAGCTGTATGACGCTCAGCGGGAGCCAAGCCCCAGACCCCACTTTCTTGCCGATTGGCTTGGACACCAATCGGGTCAGGTTCTTGCCCTTCTTGATGAGAACGGCAACTGCCACGGATTTGGCCGTATCCGCCCTTGCCTTTTGCAAGATGGAGAAGGTTGGCGGATCGGTCCACTCCTCGCCGATTCTCCTGGCTTAGCCGCGTATCTCATCCGGAAGCTTCAACAACGCCACCCAGGGGCATTATTGATTGATACCCCTGGATTTAATTCTGCAGCGAAAGAGCTCATGCTTACGCTCGGATTTAGGGCTGAATCGGAAACAATGCGGATGTATCGGGGTGGTTTACCAGAAGTTGATTTAACTGATGTTTTTGCTTTGGCCTGTCTGGAATTGGGTTGAGAGGTGAGGTACTGATCGCCAGCACCCAAAACCACGGTTGATTCAAGCTCTTATTTTTTAGCCGCGTAGACGACTGCTCCACCTGCAACCAGCGTCAGAGCTCCGGTGGTTAGCAGAAAGCCCACCAAAAGGGTGAAGCCAATCAAGGAGCCAAGAAGCGACATCTTGATGCGTAGAAGCTTGGACTTCATCAACATCACCATCAAGATCACGATGGTGGCTTTTAGACCAGCAACCTTTCCTGCGCTGATCAGGCAAAACGGATTAAGAGGAAGCATTTCTGGGCCGAAAATTTTCCTGATTCTGACGAGTTTGATCTCTCATCTGTGAGATTTTGATCGAAGCTGCCCACCACCAATCCCAGCCGGCATTGATGATGGACGACATGTGTGGTCGTTTTGCACTCTCGGCAGATGCCCTTCAGCTTCCGATCGCTATTCGGGAGCGAATGTCTGATGTGCATCTGTCGCGCTATGCGCCTCGGGAGCTCATTCGCCCTTCGGAGCCTGTGTTGGGATTGCGTCAAGAGGAGGGCAAAACCGAAGCTGCTCTGATGCTTTGGGGTTTGATTCCCTCTTGGGCGAAAGAGCCTTCTGCTGGCCCAAGACCCATCAACGCCCGCTCTGAAACTGT
>QCUZ01000017.1:0-21279 GCA_003210555.1 Synechococcus sp. AG-683-A03
TGATTCAAGAACGGCGTTGGCATTGGATGACAATTTGTAGCCTTCGGGAATTGGAGCAACTTTTCCTTGACGCATGAGCTCGCCGAGCTCGTACCAGAAACCCAATTTCACATTGATCGACCAGAAGGCGTAACGCTTTGAAATTGGAGCGTCAACTTTTCCAGCCAAATCGCACATCACGCGACTTTGCTCGCTGAAGCTCATCGCTGTAATTTCATCCAAAGTGGGCTGTGCGATCGCCATCCGTGCAGCCCCCGGAGCTGCAACGGTGATGGTGCGGCCCATTTCTAAGTAGGCGAACCAAATGAGTGCGAGTTGATCATCTGCACTCAATAACTTGTAGCGAGCAGTAATCGCTGGAATAGCATCAGCGGTGCGTGTATCTGGAAATATCTGCGCGGCTTTATCGATCGTGAACATGGAAGTCCGCCCTTGAGATTCTTGAAGTGTAACACTCTGTATCGAAGGGGTCGCGCTTCAGGCGGTGATTTGGTAGCTCTTAAGTCATTTGGATGCGAAGAATGGCGTCCCACAAATTAGTGGGTAGCAGCCTTTGTATGACTGCAGACTCGGCTCGGTGCCCGCATCGATATCTCGCTTTTGGGGTGTGAGTGTTCAAGGCCTTTTGGATGGTTTCAGCGACGACATCTGCTGGAGATGCCCTTTTGAAGCCCTTCTGCCAATTTTCTTCCACTTTTTTCATCATTGGAGCCCAGGCGGGATCTCTTTGGGCTTCAGCCATTGATTTTCCCGCGACGGTTTCGAATCGAGTTGCAATTAATCCAGGTTCGATAATTACGACCTTGATTCCGAATTGGTGAAGCTCGAGACGCAAGGCATCGCTTAGTGCCTCCAAGGCAAATTTGCTTGCTCCATACCAACCGGCTCCAGGAGTCACAAATCGCCCCGCTATCGATGAAAGATTCACGACCCTCCCTTTTCCACGCTTTCTCATTTCCGGCAAAAGCATTTGGGTGAGTGCCATCAAACCGAAAACGTTGACGTCAAATAGGTTCTGAGCCGTTTGTATTGACATGGTTTCTAAAGGGCCCACTTCGCCAAATCCTGCGTTGTTGACTAGGGCATCAAGTGCTCCAAATTGTTGATTGATTTGCCGCACAAGCAGTTGTCTTGAATCGATGTCGGTGATGTCGAGGGGCAGCACTTCGGCACCTGATTCACGCAGATCGCTCATCGATTCTGTTGTTCTTGCTGCTGCGATGACTTTCCACCCTTGATAGAGAAGACGACGAGCTGTGGCTTTGCCTATTCCGCTGGATGCCCCCGTGATCAAGACAGTGCGTTGCAGCTGGGTCATCCGGGACTGATGTGGAAGAGTGCGCTAAGGCTGACAGCTATGCCATGAAACAGCTTCCAGGTCGCATGCGTCCTCGTTGGCAACAACAACTCTTGTCTGGTCTTGGGGTTGGCCTGGGACTGGTGGTGATGGGGGCGTTGCTCCCCATCGTGTTGCCGATCCTTCTGATCGCAGGCTTGCTGGCTGCACTTGCCCTGATCCCAATCCTGCGCCAACTGCGTAGTGAGCTCGAGCAACTCGATCAGGTTCAGCAGAAATCTTCTGGTCGCATTCCTATGGATGTGACCCCTTGGCAGCAAAAATTGTGGGATAGATGGAAAGCGTCTTTTAAACGATGTTCATAAGGCGCTGTCGTCGTCTGCAGTTCGAACAACTGAAATCGTTCGAGATCCGAATTCATCAAGAGCTGCAGCCCAAGCTGCTGCATGGTCTGAGGCAAACACTGTGATGGAGCCGACACTCTCACCCGTGAGTTTGAAAAAAACGGTGAATCGCTGGGACATCGCTCTCCAGTCGATACCAAGATCACTGTGGCATTTTGAGCACGATCATCGACTCATGACCGTACATTTTCGCTAGAGAGGGGTGATCAAAGCTCTAGCGGACAACATTTCCTATGCAGACCCCATCTCAGATGCGTTCGGTGACCCCAGGGGGGCCTGAAGGAGGACTGGTCGCGATCCTTGGTCTCGTCTTAGCCGCTTTGTTGTTGCTTTCTCAGGCTTTGTTTGTGGTGCCAGCTGGTCAAGTTGCTGTTGTGACAACACTTGGCAAGGTCAGTGGTGCGTCACGCCAGCCTGGCTTGAATACCAAACTCCCCCTGGTGCAGCAGGTTTGGCCCTTCAGTATTCGCACCCAGGTTCGCCCTGAAAATTTTGCGACTCTCACAAAGGATTTACAGGTCATTGAGGCTACGGCCACGATCAAATACGCGTTGCGTGCCGATCAAGCAGGTCGTGCATACAGCACGATTGCAAGCAGTGATCGTGATATTTACCCGCGAATTATTCAGCCTTCTTTGCTAAAAGCACTTAAATCTGTGTTTTCTCAGTACGAATTGGTCACAATCGCCTCCGAATGGAATGATATTTCGACCCTCGTTGCAGAAACAGTTGCTGATGAGCTTGAGCAATTTGACTACGTAAAGGTGCTGGGTCTTGATCTCACTGGCTTGGAAATCGCTGAAGAGTACCGGGCAGCAATTGAGCAGAAACAGATTGCTGAGCAACAACTTCTTAGGGCTCAAACCGAGGTTAAAATTGCTGAACAGGAAGCTTTGCGCTACGACACCCTGAATAAAAGTCTTGACGATCGTGTGTTGTACAAGCTATTTCTTGATAAGTGGGATGGAATGACCCAGGTCGTTCCTGGATTGCCAGGAGCTAATGGTGGCATGCCTTCAGTGATCGTTAGCTCTAAAAAATAATTCATTTTTCAAGAAAGGTTTCGTACGGTTTCAGTATCAATGATTACCATTGCTCTCTAGAACCGCTTTTTCTTATGACCTGGGTATTCGTACTCTGCATATGCAGATTCTCCCAGGTTTTGTTTTCGCATTGAACATTTTAGGTTGAAAGCTAAAATCTTGTATTTTTCTTTTCTATCGTTTGAGCTATTGATGAAGCGTCCAAACGTGCATTCGTTTGAATGATTTGGTATTGTGAATAGACAGAGAACGAATTGTCGTAAATCTTTTGATGGTCGCAATTCGATGATTTGTTGTTGAATTTCTGATTTTTATTCTTGGCCGTATGAGGTGAGAGCGTGAATCATCGTGTTTTTAGAGGGCTTTTTGTGGTGTTGTTCTTGGGTGTGCTCACTCACTGCGCATCCAAAACACAAGTGCGTGTTCGTTATCGAGTTGTTCCACAACGTTCGCCAGAGGGATTTCAGCTTCCGAAGCAGAGGCCCCCTGCACGGGGACTCTTGCTTTGAAAATCCAATCCTGTTTTAGATGTGAATCTGAAGCTGTTTCCATTAGGAAATTTTTGCTTCTGCCGCACGTGGAGTTGTGTTAATTGAATTCATCATCAAGTGAGCGGTTTGAGCGCATTACATCCGTAGCTTGTTGTTTTATTGCAGTCTTTTGATGCGATGTCCCGGCTTTTGCTGGTCCATCAGCCTCATTTAATTAAAAAGCATTGAGCTGTGTAACAGCAACCTCACCTTATCCACGAAGGGTTGTTCAAGTCACTTAGAAAAGTTATGTCCCGCATCGAGCGCCATCCATGCAGAATTGCTTTAGCAGGGATTTAGCACGTTCACTCGTGGTCATGCTCTTGGAGATGCAGGCAGAGATTCGGGAGTTCTCTTATCAAATGGATCTTGAAGAGCAGCGCTATCAAAACTCTCAAGCACGGTCTGGATCAACAGGCAATCCTTTGAGTGTTAGAGCGAGTTGACGGGCTGCAAGCAATCCTGGATAAAAAAGACGGGCTCGTTTGCTGTTCCTAAACAGTCCATTCAGTAATGCCAACAGAGGATCGCTCGGCTTCAATTCGCTGCAGAGAATTGAAATGGCTTCACTGCCGTGCCAAATCTGATCTCCATCTATTAAAACGGCTCCATCGCTCAGATTAAAACCCCTTCGACGTAGGTCATTTCGGAGACCATTTTCCGCCCTTCCATCACGGATCAGGAGATCAGGAATCCCCCCTTTCAGTTCGCTTCGCAAGGCAAATGCTCTGCAAAAGGGACATCCACCGTCGTAGACCAGCGTCTTCAGTAACCCCTCCAACCGTTCGTTCGGTAAGTTGATGTGATTGACAATAATTTAGATGGCGGACAAAGAGCTACTCAAGGAAGTCGGAAACGAGTTATGGGGTTCTGTCAAGAAGCTTCGCCCGGGTTTGCCTCGCGAATCTCGATTGGAGCTCACCCTCAAGGCACTGATGGTGATAGGTGATCTGTCCGATCAGGTTCAAGCGGCAGTTGTTGTGGGTCTCATTGCTGAGCAAGAACCGCCTGAAAACGAACCAGAGGGCAAAGATGTCACAACCAGTGCGGACAGCGAGCCTGATGTAGAGCAAACACCCGATGGTCGTCGAGTGGTGCGTCGTCGATCACGCGCTGCTGGTTGACCACTCCATAGTCCTTCTCAAATGCACGGCAGGACATTTTTCTGTTGTGCATTCAGTGGTCGGTGAATTGCGCTAACGCAGCAAAGCCTGGCCTCGGCTATGAATGTTGCGCGCGTACTCCGTCCAAGTGCCCTGGCCCCAGTAACGAAAGCAGCTTGTCTCCAGTAAGAGCAGATGCAGTAAGGCTTTTTGGTACCTTTCGCTTGTCGTGACCGATGGATCTTCTGACGTTTGCTGGTCGAAATGTTGGTGAAAGGCCGCGCTGAGCTGGTTCATTGGCTCTAAGACGTTGTCGTACCCCTCAACCCAACTGAGGTTGTTGGTCCAAGAGGCACCCTCCATCGAGAAGCCACTGTTACTGGCTTTGAGCTCTTCGATTGCGGCGTTGACGGTTTCACGACTCGAATCGCTTCCCACTTGCTTCCATAGCCGGTGTTGTTGGACTGCTTGCACTTCAGGGAAATCGGAGGCTGAAACCCCCGCTTGCTCGAGAATCTCGAGCCATTCGCTTCCATTGATCGCCACTGTTTGGGCTTGCCCGCCGCCTCCCTCTGAATTCTGATTCAGCGCTTTGCGGTGCGCTTGAACAAAAGCCTCTGGGAATTCATTCATCATGACCCCGCCATTTTCGCCATCAGCGATTTGCGTCACGACGGATGGAATGTGTCTGCTTCCCAGTGGTTGTTTCCCAAGGGTGAGCGCTTCGTAATAGGGCTGCATTTGGCCCACCAGTTTGGTGTCGGAGCCCTGTGTCTTGATTAAAACCGTGATCCGTGCAATTTCTCCTGTTGAGCTGCGTGCGACCAGTTGGTTTGGGAGGTACCTCTGTGAGTGGGAAAGAGGTGAACCATCCAGGTTTTCTACGCTGTGCTCTTGAACCATCAACCAGCTGTAACCACAGTCATTGAGAGCCTGGATGAAGGCATGAAGGGTATCTGGGTGATTTGGAAGATGCATTTCGGGCGGTGAAAACCCTTTCACCCTCTTGAGTGCTTCCTCCCCGAATAGGTCAAGGAATTGGTGTTGCCAGGCACTGATTTGAAGTTTGAGATCGGGAATTGGTGTGGATGGAGCGACCGCATGGCTCCAGAACGTACCCAGCCATTCCACATGGCGTTGCATGCTCGTATCACAGGCGAGATACCGCAGTGCGCCTGTGATGTCGTCACGACCCATCTGGTGAACTCCCCAGAGAAGGTTGCCTGAATAATCGAGCATGATCCGCGGGTTACATCCTTCACTGATCAGCTGTGGAATGAGATCAGCCATGCGGCGGTAGCACTGCGCGAAGGGTTCTGCGTTGTGGTTGTCGCCTTCCCCCTGGTTCTCCACCATGTATTGCAGATGTGAGACCAGTTCTCCGCTTTTGCCAGCTGGGATCGTGGGCTGATGCATGTGCAGAGCACAAGCGAACGCTGAGCTGATCCCTTCAAGCCTCAGATTGGTGTTTGGTAACCAGACAGGCTCGCGCTTCTGCAAAAGGGAATGCAGATCGGCTTCTCTGCCAGCGATCGCTGGCGATGGGTGATGGGTCATGTCTTGATTGGTACTCCATCGAGCCTTGGACGTCATGTCACGACCGCTTCAGATACTCATTCCGGTCCTTGGTTTTGCTTGCGTCGGCTCTCGTCGAGCTTCCATTTCATGATTCACTGGCTGAGACAAGGACATGGGACATCAGTTTTGAGCGCTCTCCAGTCTTTTTTGGAGCACTTGCAACGGGATGCTCGTTTGCAAAGCCGCGTTCAGTCGGCAATGACAGCTGCTGAAGTGGCAATGATCGCTCAGGAGCTTGGCTATCCCGTGTCTGGCAGTGAAGTGCTTTTGCTATCTGGAAAGTCTGTGAGAGGCATGCGGATTCATCGTGTCGATCATCCTGGTGAATATCCACACCGTTACTGAGTGAAGCTGCTGAGTACAAACACTGATGTGTGTGGGAGATGGCATGCGCCATAACGAAAGAGCCCAATGGGAAGGGCTCAGATCAAGCTCGATGAATGCGTCTCGTGGGCCGTGGCCGGGGGGTCACGGTCTTTTCATTGCTCTTTTGCATTCATGCTCGACGAGTTCTATTCGTTGTTTGTACTTCCTTTGAATGTGATGAAATCTTGAAAAATGGCGGTTATTTGTCTCTATCACCACACGAATCATCCGTGATCCCGAAGACTTCTGATCAATGTGGGTGGTTTGCACCGTGTTTTGCAGGTTGGGTGCATAAGTTGAGTACATACGACACGTCATTGATGTACAGAATTCAAGAGCTAAGCTCCTCCGGTTGGATGGATCACGGATCCAGAACAACTGAGATCGAGGCTTTTTGGGCTGCTCATGCCCTCAGCCAGCAAGAAGGACAATCTGCGAGAGTCCTCAACCCTTTGGATGAGATGGTTTGCATCATGAACCGCTCTGGATCGACAGCGATTCAGACTGACCACGAAATGGTGGCTTAACCGATGGCTTATTTCAGTCACTACAAACATTTCACGATTCGCTACAAGATGTCGGATGGCAGCAAACAGGAGGCATGCTTTTACGCATCAGATGCTTGGGAGGCTCGCATCCTTGCGATGGAGTTTTACGAGCACATTCGGCGCTGGCCCAACAGTATCGACCTGATCCATGAGGTCGGGTGTCGCTTCTGATGATCGGCTTTCGAACATTCTTTTAAGTCAAGAAATGGCAAGGAATGGAGCCAGACGCATGAACTGGCTCCAAAATTGGCGTCATGACTTTGACTCACTGTCCTCTCTGCATCGGCTTGGCGCTGCTTTCAGCGATTCGAACCACGGCTCATCTCGTGATGATTGCTCAGCTCGAGCGACGTTCCGCAGAAAAGTTTGAGCATCCAGCAAGCGTGCTTGGAACGGTATTTCAACTTTGAGCTTGGTTAGGCTCTTTCCCGAATGTTGTGAGCAGTCGTTCATCCATGATTTATGCCATTTCAAAGGCAAATATCAAAGTCAGAGATAGCTGATGGGGACTACGCTTTTGTAATAGTTCAATTTCAATCGAAGGCTTGTAGCTTGAGAGAAAAATAAACTAAAATCATTTACATCAAGGCTTCAGCATATAAGAATGAGCAATTTACCTGTTAAAAAAACTCAAATTTGAAAATTTAAGTGTATTTATGCTTAATCTATGGTTAACGCACGACTGAAAATCAAATAAGCTCCAAAAGGAGTGTTCAGGATTAATCACTTTGTTGCAATGACCCAAGCTGTGGCAACGCGTTGCTTGAGGTAGAGGTCTGCAAGGTGCCTGGCAAGCTCCTGTAGTTGGGCAACGTCAGTCATCGAGTCGATCTGTCTCTTGATTGACTCTGTTTCGAACTGCTGAGCAAGAGTGGCTTGCATGGAATTACCTGCTGATGCAGTCATCTTAAAAATTCTTCATGGGGAGCGCGGGTCGCGGTTGGGCTGACGGGGCGCCAGTATGTAACGAAATCGTTACAACTCTAATGACTGTCGGCGAACTTGTGCTCGAAACCCTGTCTACGGGCGTAATTACGGAAGACGAGGTCACCTGGCTGACAGACCACCTGCAGACTTTCTCGCGTCCTGAAGAAGCAGCTGCCATTCGTTTAGGCCGGCTCATGGACGAAGGGCAAGTCAATCTTGGTTGCCGTGTCTCAAAGCGCTGGCTGCATCATCGTGAGGTGTTGGTGGATTGGATTGAACCCCTTGGCCGTCACTGTTGATCCCGAGAGACATCAGTGGGTTTGTCTTTAACTCTTTTTAGGAATTGGATTTAAAGACAATTCTTAGCTGTCAAAATAAACACTATTTTTTTCTTTCGTCGAATGTAGTTGTTTTTGTGCCTATTTTAATGTTTGATTTTATTTCTGGGTCTTGAAAGTATGTCGTGCTTTAAAAGACGATTAAAGTCAATTTTGCTAGGAATATATGCTTATGTTGTGAAATCAATTAATAATTTTAGTCATGATGACTTGTCCATTGATGACTTCACCGCTAATGTATATTTAAAGCAAGCTGTAAAAATGTGCTCAAAAAGTTACGTTCAGCGAACAGAATAGAACTTTTGGTGGGTATAGTCTTCTCTTTGGTTGGATTTTTAATTGGCTCAACTTTAATTAGACATACATTCAAGAGTGAAATCCAGCTGGAATCACCCCAGGAAGAGACTCAACCTGAGTCTAAACCATATTTAGCTGAATCATTTCTCGACAATCAAAAGCCTAATAGCGACGTGAAGTCACAAGAGACTGATGCTAAACCGCTGCAAAAAGAGGTGCCAGCTATTTCTCCTTCTCCCGTAAATGAATTTACAAGTTTGTCTCAGGAAGAGAAGAATTGCGTTATTTGGAAGAATGCATATCCTGAAGCTGCTTATAAGCTCAAGCAAGGAGATGCAT
This sequence comes from Synechococcus sp. AG-683-A03, assembly GCA_003210555.1. Taxonomy (GTDB): domain Bacteria; phylum Cyanobacteriota; class Cyanobacteriia; order PCC-6307; family Cyanobiaceae; genus Synechococcus_C. The sequence continues at coordinate 8,771 of QCUZ01000017.1, forward strand.
GTTACTGATCCATGTTCAGCCAGCCGATGCGCTCACTGAGGAATTTATGTGGACGCCTGTTTAGAGACCGGGGCTGTCCACACGACAATTAGCTCACTCGCTGCTCTTGCGTTCTGAGCATTTCATAGGCCTTCCACAATCCATCAACCTCAGAGCATGTGAATTCCTTGTCACAGACTCGGTATTTTCCATTCCCAACGGCATCGATTGTTGAACCTTTAGACGTTGCGCAGATTCTGCTGAGAAAGGCCACAGGATTGACTCAGTTACTCATGGTCTAAGTCAGCATCGGGGCATTGCGACCCTTTTTCTCCTATTCTTTTTCAGATCGAAATAGAGTTACGCAGAGAATAAAAACAGGTTCATTTTTTTGATCGTATAACGTCCATGCCTTGGTTGTATTGACAAGATTGGTGGCCAGTATTTTGTTTGATTTTATACTTCTGTTTCTTTTTTTGAATGCAATTGCCAGATGATTGCCAACTTGGATTATAATGTTTTCTTTGGAACTCCGAAAATTAGTATTAGTTTCATTGCTTTGTTTAAGATGTTCTGACTCTGCTGCTTCCTTTGTGCTCGTGATGTCAATTCTCACACCTCAGCACATTGCTACTTAATATAGAAAAAACTAGATTTCAATGAAAGCAATTTTCAACGGTAGCGTACTTGCTGACAGCGACGATATCGTTTATGTGGATGGAAATCCTTATTTCCCACGTGAAGCAATGCAAGTTCAATACTTCCGTGACTCTAGGCACACAACGGTATGTGGTTGGAAAGGAAAGGCACGCTATTGGGATTTGATTGTGGACGATCAAATTATTACCAATGTGGCTTGGAGCTATGAGACACCAAAGCCTGATGCCGAAGAGATACGTTATCGCTTTGCTTTTTATTCTGGAAAGGGTGTCGACGTTTCTTGAACTAAATTTTTAATCATGAAAAATTCTTGTCAGACTTTAGATTTTTTGGTCTGTGGACAATTGATCTACTCTGGAGGCGTCTCCTTTGACGGCTAAAAATCTAGACGAAAATGAACCTTCTTATCGCATCGTTCGTGATGATCATCAGGAAGATTCGATCACGAAGTTAAAGTTTTGTCGATATGATGATGCATATGATGAGCTAGAGCTCTTTTATCGCGATTTGTGTTGTTCTGATGAGAGAATTGAATACTCTATTGTAGAGACTTGATTTATTTCCTAAATTGTCTTTTGATTTGCATGTTTATACTGTAAATTATGTGTTTTATTGTCTTGCGCCATATGGCCTGAATATATCCTTCAGATCAGTGAAGGATTTGAAGGAATGGCATTTGTCTTTCGCCGATCACCCGATACTGTTTTTTCACTGAAAACATTTGTGGTTCGTTTGTTTTTCAACTTCTTGCACATGTTCTTCATTTCATCGCTTTACATGATTTAACCACAATCTTGAGTGAATCGATACTCACGGTGTGTTGGCGCATCTTGTCACTATGATCTGCACATCACATCTCAATGTGGTGCAAAAGGCCGGGTGATGGGGATTGCTTGGTAGAAGGCCGCTCTTGCTTTGGGCGGTTTTTTTGTGTTCAGTTGAGATGGCTTATTGGCTTTCCTCGGCTGCTCACTCCCCCTTACTTCAGTGACCAACCATTGTTCTGTTGACGATTTTAATTAATCTGCTAAATGGTTTGATTGTTTGTGTTAAGTATGTTGGTTTAATGATTGATAGAGCGTGAATTTCCTGAATGTTTAGCGTGATCCTATGCTTGTTGAAGCTACTGCTGTTCATGTCTCCCACAAAAACTCTTCTGATAGTCGTTATTTTGGCTTGTCTTGGATTAGCTGCCTTAGCATTCCAGTTGACTAAGGGTGTGGGCGATTCTGAACCTTCTACCGAGCTGCAAGAGGCAATGCCAGCCTTGCAGTAACAACGTTGAGGACTCAAGAAGTTAACGATTTGAAAATAGTTGCTTTTTGCAGGCATCTAGTGTGATTGTGTATCTCACATTTTTTTTGTCGTCCACGACTCTATAAATTTTCCCTGTAGCCATACACTTTGTCCGGGCGTCTACAAATGCTTTGAACTCGGTCTCCCTAGTTACTTCGGGAGTCCAGCTTTCATCAGACAAGTGTTCAATCGTGTACATCAAGCTTTATCCGTTATCGATATGCTGGCCTTGATTGGCTCAAAAACGTGCGATCTACTGATTAATCTTGGGATCAGGAAGATTTTTTTGAATCTTCGATCGCATTTCTGTATTTTTTATTTAGTTTCGCTTAAATGGGCGCGTACCTATGCCAAGAAATTGAAAACTATTCTGAGTACCGGGATTGAATTATTTAGGACTTTCTGTAGGTTCTAGGCAGCGGATTTTGCGTTCAAAAGCTTGTGCCTGACTCATTTTGCTGAGCAACTTGTGGATGTCATGGGTGGAGAGCTCTCCATTCGATGCCCACTTCATCGACGACAATTCATATTTCTGAAGAGGTGCGGACATCGACCAATCGATTAGGTATTTGAGCTTACGTTGAATCTTGAAATCAGAACGTGTTCACCCTTGGTTTTGCCCTTCAGAAATTCTGTAATTCGCTCTTCCCTCAACGGCTTCCGCTCATCCGCTGCTTCTTAGGGAGAGTGCTGCATTCTTCGGCACGTATTGGTTGAATGCCACGTCCAGGCTGATCAAGTGAATTCTTTTTTCGCAAGCATTGCGAAACGGCAGCCCAGGGGAGCATGATAAAGAAAATCTGTAGTTATCTGGCGTGAACCACGGACCCTGCTGCCCTATCCATCAATCCACTCTCGACTCACCTGACTATTGGACCGATCCAGCCTTGATGTCGTCTGCTGCACCTGCCTCTTCAACGGAGTGGCGGCTTTGGGAAATCGAAAGTAGGAGTCGTCATGCCAAGTGGGTGTCACGTCATGGCCAATGAAAAGGTCACCTAGCCACGGGATGGGAGCTCTGACTTAAGGCCTAAGGAGCGTGGCTTCTGTCAATTGGTGTTGATTATATTTTTTCTCTTTGGCTGAAGATGACTTATTTAATGTGTTGAATGGCTCTCTGTTGAAGGATTTTGTTTTTTAGAGCATTTTTGGCGTAATGTCTTATGGGTTTGTGTATGGAAAGTTCTTTGGCTGAGCATTGAGTTGCTTTTGATTCTGGTCTTTCTGGTGTCTCTCATTGGCTTCTTCGTTAATTGTTCGGTTAACTCTGATATGAGCTTGACGCTTGATTCCCGGGAGGTTCTCAGTTTTAAGTTGATGACCCAACTGCCTTTGACCGGTCAGTTGTTCTACCGATAAGGCAGACTGTCCGTAGGTTAAGGTTCCAACCATGGCAACAGCAGAAGAGAAGCGCACCATCACCAAGAAGCGCCTACAGGAACTGCGCAATATGTGTCGTGAGCACTACAACGTTCTCATCGAGGAAGGCACCATGCCAGATGCTGCAGATGTGCGTGTTACCAATCAAAAGCTTGAGGAACTGATGGAGCTCCTTGACGGCAAAATCAAATGGGATAACGCCTGACTTCTTCTTATCCAGGATTGGCTGACGCCTTCCTTGGTTTTCAATATTTATTTTAATCGGATCTTTGCTTGTCTTACAGCAATTGGCTTTAAAAGTGTTTGAGCTGGATCGATTCCCTGCTTGGAAATCTTCTTAACGTTTTTAAAAATATTTGCATAAAAAAGAGGCTGCAAAAGCCTCTTTTTTATTGATCGCTTACTGCAATTATTCTTCGGTGTCTTCTGCTCCTTCAGGAATCAGTCGGATTTGCTTTCGACCTAGCTTGATGGTGAAATTATCACCAGGACTGAGCTCAAGCATTGCTGTATAGGCTTTCCCGATCAATAGATTTCCGTTGCCTTGAACCTTGGCGATGTAGCTCAGTTTGCGCCCACCTTTGCCAATTCCTCCTGCTCCACCACCGAGATCAATCCCTTTTGCATTTAGAAGAGCTTCATAAAATGCCGTGAAATTTACTCGATCGCTTCCATCTTTCTTCTGGGACACATAGCCGCACTCAGTGGCTAAGTCGGTTTTGGATACATCGCCAAGATCTTTGACCTTAGCAAGCAGGTCTACACCAGTAAGCATTTGGAAAAGGCTTCAACAAACTATTACTAACAGTTCCTGCTCATCTAAGTCAACTCATTGGCTTGATTTGATTTTCATTTGTGTATTTGATGCTTCGAGGACGTGATGTCGATCGAGTCGTTTTTAGCCTGTTTTCGTTCCATCTCTTTTGCCACATTCAGCCTGTGGTTATCGATTGCAACTGATGTGCGTGGAACAAGATCGTATAAGGCTCCACCGGTTCTCTGACCTAATTCGCCGACTCGTCGCTATGCAGTTGGGATAAAACCCGTGCAGCTAGACCTCGCGAGATCCTGCGCTCGATCAATAAGTTGCAAACCCAATTGAAAAGGGGAGGATTGGCTGGGTTGGACGTCAGCCGCTCTTGCAAGAGCATCAGCTCTGGTTTTGTTTTGATTCCTCGTAAGGCATCAATCAGCATGTCTTCGCCTGTTGTGGTCTGAATTGTGCGTTGAGCTGTGCTGGTCATCTGCCAAAGGGATGCGTTCCTTTGTTCTGGCACGTCTTGCTGTGAGTCTGCAACCCTTGTTGGTGCTTTTCAGTGATTAGAGATCCAGTCCGCGATCTTTTCCCTTTGCCTACTGGTCTGCCAGCTTTTCTAGGGAGTTAGCTGTTCGATACATCTGGTGTGAAGCTTGCGGGCTGATCCCGTCAATTGAACTCGCTGAGTAGATGCTCCCGTCCCAGGCGAGATACTGAACACCTTTATCCTCGGTCCACATCCAGCCGAGCACATTAATGAATGCACTGCCGTCTCTAATGGCATGGACATTCGAAAAGGCTTGAAAGTCGCTAGGAATGTTCATTGCGATCCTGATTATTGGCATGCCCGTTGTTTGCAGCTTGGCAACGGATGTCTAGACGGACCATTTCAGTTGCAAGCTGTCTCATCCCCTCCCTTAGCGCTTGCCTTTCCAGCTCAGCATGCTGATCCAGATAGCAAACAGAGTTCCAACAGGGATCACGATCACCAGGAGTTGAGCGATGACGAATTGTCGAACTTCTGGATCCATGCGGTTTATTCCCTGCGGATAGCTTCTCCGGATCAGTTGATGCGATGAGCTGGAACGATGGTCATTCCAATCGGAGCTAGGGCAATAAGAGCCAGTTTGATGTGCTGAATCCCGAAGGGGATCCCAATGATGGAGACGAAGCAGGCGAGTGCCGAGGTGAGATGACCAATCGCTAGCCACCAGCCAGCCACTAAAAACCAAATTAAATTTCCGATGAATCCCATCGGGCCAGTACCTAGATCAAGACTTCCGCTTATATCGCGGCGGTTGATGGCTTCATATCCAAAAGGCCATAGAGCAAATTTGCCTATTACAAAACATGATCGGCTCCATGGAATGCCCACGATGCTGATGGCAGAGACAAGACCCGCTAGCCACCAGCCCAAGGCCATGGGAAGACCGCCAAGCACGACCCAAAAAACATTGAGAATTGATTTAACCATCTATTTATTCTTACCAGATTCCTGGTATTAGGCGAAAACTTTTTAATTTGTAATCTATAAAGTCTTTGTACTTTATTCTCATCGATGCTTCTTTGGCTTGAATCCTCTGAACGTACAAAAGCAGAATAGATAGGGGCACTAAAAATGCCCATACAGATCCAGCCACTACGCTAAAGCTTAAATAGCGCATTAAGTCACCCGTATAATTAACATGCCTTACGCCACTCCAGACACCGGTACGAACTAAGCCCACGCCTGCCGTTTTCGCTGTCGATTTCTGGATGTCGGCGGCAGTATTAATTAAGCTACCGAAGTAAAAAAGAGGAATTGCAATCGCTGTAGCTAATGGTGAAAGATCTGTTGGGTTGGTGAAGGCTAGAAATGCTGGTAAGGTGTAAAAAACTCCTACAATGAGAAGTGCTGCTATAAAGCCTCCTACGCCAACTTTTTCTGTAAAAATTTGCTGGCGACGCTCTGGATAAATTTTCTGTTCTATCAGCCACCACAAGCAGTAACTAATATGCATGCATGCATAAAGAATTTGTCGCTGACCATTGATTCCAAACAATAAAATCAGTAAACAAATTAGGGCAATTGTGACCGCTTTAGCCCAATTGATTGCTGCTAGTTGTGTAGTCATAAATGGTTGAATTATTTCATTAAAAGTTTAATGACAACCAAAGCTGTGCAGATCGCGAGGATCCACCAGATCCAAGTTGCGCTTGTGACGACTGCTATTGCAATTCCGATCACAAGGAAGATCAGAAATTGGTTGAGGGTCATGGGTTCATGGGTTGTTCACCCATTGTGATTGCAGCCTTGCAGCACTTCAATCCTTGATGGAAGCTTCGGGTTGATCCAAGCCTGGGAAGCGAACAACAAGTAGGTCTTCGCCTGTGATGAATCCGTTGGAGTCAAGGAGCTCTGGATGGGTTGTCAACAATCCAGTACGGTCTGTGCGGCGTCTTGTATTCACAGGGCTAGGAGACACAACGCTCAAGCGCATCATTCGAAAGGCTTGGACCAAGAGGAAGACAAATACTGCCCCGTAGACCAGGGGGAAAAGCGTAGAAAACATGCAACAGCTCCCTTTTGTTAAGAAACATTAACGGGTTTGTTGCTGAATCGCGTTTCTAATCAGCTGGAAACTGGAAGCTTCGGTGGTTTTGCTCATCCTTTGGGCCAGCTTTAGGTCATGACGATCTCCCTTCAACTGGCTGTGGCTCGATGTACCGCTCGTGGCCTGATCAACGGAACTGCTGCTGCTGATTACAGCGAGGTCATCAGCCTCCACCGAATGATGCAGCTTGAAGGTGAAACTGTTCTCGCGGCTGGTCTCTTGGCTCTCGCGCGTTCGTTGAATCCATCTGAGGCCATGCGCGATGTTTCAGCCCATGGACGTCAGCCATTGGCTTAGCTGAGCGCTCGAGGATTGTCGCTTGGGTTTGATCGTGGGTTCAGTTGTGCAGCAACCAGCTTTGGAGTTGGGTCACACACTCAAGAGTTGATTCATAGGGAAGAACATTTCGCCCACGAATGGTTGCGCTCGAAGCATTCGGCATTTTCTGCGCGTAAGTGTGGATGCGTTCCTGTGCATCATCCCAATGCTTGGAACGGCCAATACCAGTTGCCTCCTGCCCGAATAGGAGCCATACAGGTTGCTTGATGTCTTGCCATTGCTTGGCCCAGTTGCGTCTCCAAAAACCAGCTAAAAAGGAAAATGTTGCCCAGCGTGTTGTCATGTTGGCCGCTTCTTGTTCCAGCGTGTCAAGCCATTCAGCATCAACATTTTCGTTGTTTGCAAATAAATTATTGGCTGAGAATGTTTTTAAAAATGTGCGGCGGCGTGCGTACCGGAAAAATAGAAACCCGATTGGTCCTTGAAACAGCAATCTCCAGAGAAGTTGAGACTGCATTTTTGGAAAAGGTTCCTCAAGAATGCGCCAACTGGGTGGGCTGATCGCGATCAAGCCAGTGACCAGTTCAGGTGCGATCTTGAGCACAGCCAACGCGATCGGAAGGGAGGCTCCTTGTGAGACCAGGATCGCTGGGGCGTTGTTGTGTTCTCTCAAAAGATCGATCAGTGGTGCAGCCCAATCCTCGGGAGCTAGCTGTTGATTTGAATGCTGGTTCTCCCCGCAACCGAGTAGGTCAGGTGCCAGCAAGGCTGTCGTGTCGTCAGAGGCTCGCCAACAGCTGATAAATCGATCCCAAAATCGACTGGATAGGCCAACGCCAATGGGATGAATGAGGAGAAGGCGAGATGAACTCAAGACCCCACACCGCAGGCGATACGAGCACCACCTCCTCCTAGGGGGGGGGGTGTCGGTGTAGGTGTCACCCCCTGCATGAACAACAAGAGCGCGTCCGCGAAGATCGGAGGCCTTCAGTCGTGGAGCCACCACGCTTGTTGTGGTGTTGCCATCTCGGTCCACTACTAGTCGACTGAGATCCCCGCGATGGCCATTCCCAAAGGGTCCGAGGTGGGTGTTGGTTTGGTCTGGATCCCAGTGTCCTAGAGCTGCAAGCCCTGCAATCGAGGCTCCTTCGGCGTTCGTTTGTGGAGCGCACTGATCGCCAGCGTGCAAGTGGAACCCATGCTCGCCCTCGCTCAGGCCACTGAGTTCTGGAATGATCACCAAGCCTTGGTCTGTATCCCGGGCACTGATCGTGCCGATGGACTCACCGATTCCCTCGGCGTTAATGCTGTTGATCGTGACTTCAATCGCGCTGGCTTGCACGGTTGCAGGCATTAGCAGTGCCAGACACAGGGCCAGGAGTGCACCAAGTCGGTACATGGGTGTTCTACGGATGCATTCATTTTGTCTGGATGTTGGCCCTAACCGCTAGAGCTCATGAGCTTCGGCAAGGGAGCGTCCTTTCCAGGTCCAGCCCCTACCCGTCAAGCTTTTCCAAACGGACGTGGGTGCGATCAACCCGATGATCACACCGCCTATGCCCATCAGCCACCAGTGACGTAATGGCACCGAAAAACGGGTTCGGGTCCAGAGGCGAACGCCGAGCTGCATCAGGATTGCGATGAATGCCAACCCCGTATCACAGAGCCACAAGATCTGATCCTGGTTGCTCAGAAACGCCATCGTCAGGCTGGTCGGCAGAAGGAGCCATGGCAGCGTGAACATCAACAGGACCACGCCTCCAGCTCCCAGGGATTTGCTGATGCTGCGATCTAGACCGAGAAACCAGTTCTTGCTCCAGCCTTCCCACAGAGCCTCGAGGTTGGCATACATCTGCAAGTTGACTGCGTCGATTCCTAGGACGTAGCGCAAGCGAAAGCCTCCCTCCTTGATCCGACGCGCCAGGGCCAGATCCTCCACCACCTCTCCCGCAAGAGCCCTATGGCCGCCGATGGTGTTGTAGCTGTCTCTCCGAAACAACATGAAAGGACCTGCGGCAAAGGCCACTGTTGAAGCAGGGTCGTTCGCTTCAAGGATCGGAAATCCAAGCCCTAATAAGCTCGCCATGATTGGTTGCACCATCCATTCGGCAAGACATCCACAGGTCAAACGTGGAGCCAAGCTGAACAAATCGGCCTTCTCGTTGATGCTCTGCTGGAGTGCGCGACGGATGGCATCGGGCGCCAAGGTCACATCGGCGTCGATGAACAGCACCCATTCGCTTCGGATCTGCTCCATGGCTTGGCTGCAACCCCAGTTTTTTCCCACCCAGCGTTCTCCTTTCGGTCGCGGGCCAGCTTGGAGAACAGCTGCACTGGGTTGGTCAGCACCAGCGACGATACCGATCGTCTGTTCCGCAATCTTGACTGTGTTGTCGCTGGACTGATCGTCGACAACGAACACCTCCCATTGAGAGCACGGCTTGTCAGACATCAGCACGTGAGTCAGACAACCCTCAATGTTGTTCGCCTCATTGAAGGCCGGGATGACAACGGTGAGACTGGTGTCCGTGATGGGTTCATCGTTTTGATGCCAAAGCGTTGGAGCTGAGGCAAAGACGCGTTGTAGGCCTAAGAGAAGGATGCTTAGGCCTATTCCAGCCGCTAGAGCTGTGACTCCTGCCACCAAAGCCACAATTTGGAGCAGGTTCAAGAGCTAGGCGGCGTCTGCTGCCTACTTTGACCAACTTCAGCCTCGATGTTGTCTTTGCACGTGGAGCAAAGCAGATGACCCTTGTGTTTCCAGTAGGCACGGGTCGAACGTTCGATCGTTTGCCTGCAGATCAAACACTGAAACATCGGGCTCATGGTTTTGAAGCCATCACGCTTATCCCTTATCCCATGGGTCCAAGACAGGTTTTGTTCATGGAGAGGCAAAGCGGCTTCGCAATGCTGTTTGAGTCGTTGCTCATCAACGTTGTCGGTCGCGACGGTTTGCTTTTCGGGTTCCCCCGTATTGATAACCAGGATGGTGTTGCAGGGTGTTCCAGCAGCTAGGGCATGCAAATTGCCAGTGAGGTTGAGCAGAAGTTTTCACCCTGTAATGAATGGGCCCATGACTGGAGCATTGATCACAAGCATGAAATTGGGAGCGTTTGCGTTTGCCACGGGATTGCCAATCCTTTAAAAACTCCAACTCCTCGTCGGTAGAAGCTCTTCCCAGAGCGGCATTGCGTTGGGGATAACGTCCAAAGCGTTGGATCAACGTCTTGTTGCGACAAGCGACCGCCACAGTGGCTGGGTCGCTCCAGCGCTCAAGAAAGAAAATCGCGCCCTCAATGACTTCGATCTCCTCGCTGTGGAGCATCGGCATTAACCAGAACTGGCGACGCACCTGTTCTGGTTCTTCATCAAGCCAACCCTTGGCGATTGCTTGGCGGGTCAGCCTTAGGGCGTGAGCATCGCCAGCGAAGGCTCTGGGTTCATCTCTCCACATTTGCCGGGTGAATTGATCCATCATTAAAACCAGCGCTAGTGCACCGGTCGGGTTCTGCTCCCATTGGCTGAGTTCACCCTTCAATGCAGAGCATGTGAGCTTGCCGAAGCGTCTCAACACCACGGCGTCAAAGTCTGCATTTCTGCGAAACCATTGGTGCGGGCGACAGTCATGAAACCAGAAGCGGAGCACCGCATTCGGGCTGGTCTCCATTAGCTGTCTTGACGGACCGCCTTCACAGCCAGACCTGCTTCAGCGCTGGTTACAGCGGCAAGCACAATCAAACCGATCAGCCCAACCAGTTGGTTTTGCGGTTCCGCTTCAGCTGCGGAGTTCTGAGCTAACACGGCTCCTGCGACAAACCAGGTCGTGGCCAGTACGGAGGTAATCCAGTAAGCCTTCCAGCGACGTTGATATAAGTAACCGGCTCCGAGTCCGGGTACCACGTTCAATACAACGGCGACCCAGCCAGCTGATGCGGCGAGCACCTGATCTTTCGTAGGGGTCATCAATACGTTTTGTCTTCACGACACTTTGTCGTGTTTGGTGCTTGGGTGGGGTGAACGCCTTCGTCTGCCTTGCGCTCTCTGCTTTTGTTTTGCTTGGTGGCTTTGTTTTGGCTTGCCCCAAGTTCTTCTGTGTTTGCCGAAAGCTACTGGTGTGATGGAGACCTGCTGACAGCGGAGCGAACCAATTTGGGTCAGGAGGCGATCGGCACTGTTATGCAACCGATTCCGAACAGTGCTGATGGAACAGTTCCTGGGGACGGGATTCTTCTCCATTGGCGAGACCTCAGCTTGCAACTGCCACGCACCAACAATGCTGGCCCGCCCAGCTATACCGATGGACGTTGGTGGTGGCGGGTGGAGGATGCTGATCATCCTGAATTCCGCCAAAGGAAAGCGTCCATCGAAACCTATTCCTGTGAGGCTCAAGTGGAGGGTGCTAACCCTCTCAATAACAGGAATTCATAGATCGCAACTGCTGTCACAAACAGTGCGATGGCCCCAACTACGAGCTTGCCGTTCATCGACGAAATCCCCACAACCACCATCATGGGGGTATTCACAACTTTGTCGTGCACGGTTCTGCCTGGATCTTGTTCGCTTGGTTCGTCGTCGCGATTGCTTGCGCTACGCGTTTCTGGCGAATCACAGCAGCATTTCGTCGAAACAATGGATTAGCTGAGCCTTCGAGCAAAGCGATGAGAGAGTCACTCGAACGGGCCTGGGAGCGCAGCCCTCGTTGAAAACGGCGATAAATTAATTCAATGGATCCTTTTTCCAGCACCGACAAACTTGAACGTGAGTTCAAGCAGGCACAACAGTTCGGACGTTGGCTAAGCGATGAAGAGCGGTTGGCCTTGGAAGAGGAGGAAACTCAAGCGTTGAGGGTGATCGAACAGCAACGTCATCGACGTGAGCGTCTCATCGTTTTGACCGGAATCTGTATCTTGATTCCTCCTCTTTGGGGACTTGCAGCAGCTCTTAGTTTCTACTTGCTGTTTCCAGAAACAGCAAAACGCTTCGCGTTGGTTGCTGGAAGCACTTTGATCTTTGTTTTAATTTTGTCAATGTTGATATTCAGTTTTTTAATCATGGCCGTTGCGAATATTCTTTTCTGAGATTGATTGGTTAATTTGATTTTTTAAATCAAATATTTTTACTTGCTAGATCCATGAATCGTTAGGTAAGAGTTAATGGCAATATTCAAAGTTTAAGGATCAGCCAAGCCAGTGCGCAGCTGAAGACCAGTGAAATAATTCCGATCACCGCTCTCCAGAAGCGAGGATCATTGGTTTGGAACATGCGATACGTTTGAGCGGATGAGTCAGGATGACAGCTGGATCGTTCCTGCTTCAACGCGTTTCAGGAGATTGCTCCTCAGCTTCTGGTCTTGCTCATCCAATCCACGGTTCAGTAAAACTTCGCGATAGTGCTCAACACTGATTTGGTTGTGCAAGGTGGCATCCAAATAAAGTTCGACCATGGTGCGCGGGAATGAAGTTCTGTAAAGCTATGCGTAAGAGTCCGTGACCGCGTGCAATTTTTCGTTCGGTTCTCCTCTGCTGAATGAGGGCGGAAGCTGGGCCCCTCTTCGTTTCGGATGG
>QCUZ01000018.1:0-21207 GCA_003210555.1 Synechococcus sp. AG-683-A03
AGCTCATTGCAGTCGGAGAACATCGCTTAACCCCACAACGATTTGAACAGCGCTGGCAAGAACGCCGGCGCGATGAGGTGCGAGAAGCCGCCCCACCCCACGGCCTCTGCCTGCTGAGGGCCGGATACCCGGAGGATCTTTTCAGCGAAGGTGGCTGGTACGATTGCCAACCGCGGTTTTCTTTGGCGACGTGTGACCCTCCTCCGGATCCACCGCCTTGGCCGCAAAACCAATAAGCCCACTGGCTGAGCGAGCCTGCTGAATCGGTCTAGGAATCAAAAGCCCAGACCAGTGACAAGGTAAACTCGATCTTTGAGCTTTGATCAGATCACCAAGGTGGTCTGATGCTCCCTGCCCAGCTCCGCCGCTTGCGACGGGGTATATGAGAACCGGCATGCCGGCGCGATGAACAAGACCTCCGTTCCCTCCATTGATTCGATCGACCGCCAGTGGTATCTGGTAGACGCAGAGAATCAAACCCTCGGTCGCTTAGCGACTGAAGTGGCTTCCGTGCTTCGTGGAAAAAACAAAGCCAGCTTCACTCCACATCTCGATACTGGAGATTTTGTGATTGTTGTTAACGCGGACAAGATCCGAGTTTCAGGCAAGAAGCCCCAGCAAAAGCTGTATCGCCGTCACTCAGGCCGTCCAGGTGGCATGAAGGTTGAAACCTTCGAGCACCTCCAGGAGCGTCTCCCAGAACGCATTGTTGAGAAAGCCATCAAAGGGATGCTTCCTCACAACGCCTTGGGCCGTCAGTTGTTCCGCAAACTCAAGGTTTACAAGGGCACCGAGCATCCTCATGCCGCCCAACAACCCACGACCCTCCAGCTCGACCCTGCCGCTTCCGCACAATGAGTAGCTCTAACAACACCGTCGTTTATTGGGGCACAGGTCGCCGTAAGACTTCTGTTGCTCGTGTTCGCTTGGTTCCCGGCAATGGCAAGATCACCATTAATGGACGCCCTGGCGACAACTACCTGAATTACAACCCTGCCTATCTGACAGCGGTGAAAGCACCTTTGCAAACACTGGGGCTTAGTACCGAGTACGACGTCCTCGTCAATGTTCGTGGTGGAGGCCTCACAGGCCAAGCTGATGCGATCAAGCAAGGAGCTGCTCGCGCACTCTGCGAACTTTCTGTTGATAATCGCAAGCCACTCAAAACCGAAGGTCATCTCAGCCGAGATCCCCGTGCGAAGGAACGTCGCAAGTACGGACTCAAGAAGGCTCGTAAAGCGCCTCAGTTCTCCAAGCGCTGATTTTCAACTCATCACCCACTTTTTTGTTTGCCATGCCTAAACCCGACATTCACCCAACCTGGTATCCGGACGCGAAGGTCATTTGCAACGGCGAGGTTGTGATGACCACTGGCTCCACTCAGCCTGAAATCAATGTCGATGTATGGAGTGGAAACCATCCATTCTTCACAGGCACGCAGAAGATTCTTGACACCGAAGGGCGTGTGGATCGTTTCATGCGCAAGTACGGCATGGGGAGTGTTGATAACGCATCGTCTGACACGAAGGCCGCAAAAGACGAGACTTCTAAAGAGTCCTGATTGGTTGTTGCGCCCACAAGCTCCCGGGATCCGGTAGCCCACCTCCTTTCGCGGATTTTGTCTGCGCTTGGAGGTTTTTTAATTACTGCTGCCTGAGGGGATGGACACAACAACTCTGATCAGTCGCCTGGAAGCGGCCAGCAGCAGCTTCCAAAATTTGGAGCGACAGTTAGCCGATCCAGATGTGGCAGCTGATCCACAGCGCCTGGAAACAATTGCTCGAGAGCGTTCACGTCTTGAACCGCTGGTCCTCGATTACGCCAGCCTTCAGAAAGTCGAAGCCGAGAAGGTTCAAGCCAAAAGCCTGCTCAAAGAAAGCCGTGGCGATGCCGCCATGGAGGAGTTGGCCCAACAGGAACTCCAAGAACTCGATCGCCACCATGCCGATCTGATTGAAAGGATCACCTTGGCGTTGTTGCCAAAGGATCCCAGAGACGAACGCAGCGTGATGCTGGAAATCCGAGCTGGTGCTGGTGGAGATGAAGCCTGTCTTTGGGCTGGAGACTTAGCGCGAATGTATGAACGCTTCAGCAGTCGGCGGGGATGGAGCGTCAAACCAGTCAGCGCAAATGAAGCCGACTTAGGTGGCTACAAAGAATTGATTCTTTCAGTGAAAGGGGATGCCGTCTTCAGCGAACTGAAATTTGAAGCGGGAGTCCATCGGGTGCAGCGGGTGCCCTCAACAGAATCCCAAGGGCGCGTTCACACTTCAACCGCCACGGTGGCCGTGATGCCAGAGGCTGACCCTGTTGAAGTGCAGATCGACCCCCGTGATTTGGACATCAGCACCGCCAGGTCGGGCGGTGCTGGTGGCCAGAACGTCAACAAAGTCGAAACGGCCGTTGACCTCATGCACAAACCAACCGGAATCAGGGTGTTTTGCACCCAAGAGCGCTCGCAAATGCAAAACCGCGAACGCGCCCTAGAGATTCTGCGCGCCAAGCTCTATGAACGCCAACTGGCTGAGGCGAATGCGAGCGAAAGATCGGCTAGGCGTGCCCAAGTAGGCACAGGGGATCGAAGCGAAAAAATCCGCACCTACAACGCCAAAGACAACCGGATGACAGATCACCGCCTCGGCCGCAACTTCAGCCTCGATCCTGTTCTGGAGGGGCAAATGGATGATGTCATTGATGCCTGCATCGCTGAAGAACAACGAGCCAAACTCGCCGATCTCAGCGAACAGCCTGATTAAACAGAGATCGACTAGGCGCCGATCACATACTTAGCCCATTCGAGATAGCGACCAGAATCGATCTGTCGTACAGCCTCAAAACTGAGACTGCTGTGCGGACGCCGTGGCACACGATTTAAGGGCATCCCAGCCTCCTCAGGAGTGCGACTTCCCTTCCTTACATTGCAGCTCAAGCAAGCGGTGGTGATGTTGTCCCAACTGTCACCTCCACCCCGACTGCGGGGCATGACATGATCGATGGAAAGCTGTTCAGTGCGCGTGCCGCAGTATTGACAGCAATGGTTATCCCTCTGAAACACGTTGCGACGCGTTAAGGGGAGCTGGCGAAAAGGAACCCTTACGAACTGAACGAGACGGATCACAGTCGGCAGATGCGTGTCTTGACGAATCAACTTGCTTTGGTCATGTTCCAATCCCTCCGCCTTCCCTTTCATCAACATCACCATGGCTCTCCGCCAAGTGGTGATGTTCAGTGGCTCGTAGGAGGCGTTGAGAACGAGAACTTGGCCCATGCAAGCCCCCTCAATAACTGCCATCCTATCGAGAATCACAGGGACATCACTGTGATCTTCACTACCCTGATCGCATGCGAGATCAGATCGCCGACGACCGAGACGCCCCCTGGATTCACAATCCAGGGGAAGCCAACCCTCGCCAGCGGGCCTGGCTAGAGGTGTCGGATTCAGCGATCGAAGCCAATGCCCGCTCCCTTAAACGCCATCTAGGTCCTACCTGCGATCTGATGGCTGTCGTCAAGGCCGACGGTTATGGCCATGGAGCAGAAACTGTGGCCAAAGCCTCTGTCCGTGGTGGAGCCACAAGCTTTGGTGTCGCAACACTCCAGGAGGGGATCGACCTAAGGAATGCAGGGCTCGATCAGCCGGTGCTTGTGTTGGGTCATCTCTCCCAACCCGATGACCTCAGGGCCTGCCTGCAATGGCGTCTGATGCCAACCCTCAGCAGCATGCGTGAGGCCTTGCTCTGTCAAAACCTTGCAGACAGCAGTGGTCGACGTTTCCACGTTCAACTCAAAGTAGACACGGGGATGACCCGCCTTGGATGTGACTGGAAGGATGGCAAGCGTCTGGCCCATGCCATCCAGCAACTGGATCAGCTCAACCTCTCTGGCATCTACAGCCATTTGGCCTTGGCGGATGGAGAACGAGACGGACATGCAGCCCAAGTGACCAAGCTCCAAGAAGACCGCTTCGAGAGCATCACACGCGAATTAAACAGCTCAACATTGAAACGGCATCTCGCAAACTCAGCAGGCACCCTGCGGGATCCAGGCCTTCACCACGATCTAGTGCGCGTGGGGTTAGCTCTTTATGGACACTGCCCTAGCGAACATCTCGATGGGATTCTCAACCTGGAGCCTGCGATGAGCGTTAAGGCCAAAGTGAGCCTGATCCGCGAAGTCCCTGCAGGGGTTGGGGTCAGCTATGGGCACCGCTTTGTCACCCAGCGACCCAGTCGCCTGGCCGTTGTCAGCATCGGCTATGCCGATGGAGTGAGCCGCTGCCTTTCAGGACGCATCCACGCCCTACATGCTGGCCACTCTCTGCCTCAGGTAGGAGCCATCACCATGGACCAGCTGATCCTCGATGCAACGGATCACCAGGGCTTGGACAGCGGTGATGTTGTGACTCTGCTGGGCCGTGATGAAGAACAAACCATCAGCCCTAGATCCTGGGCGGAACTTGCGGATTCAATCCCCTGGGAAGTGCTCTGCAGTTTCAAACATCGCTTACCTCGCCTAGTGATCTGAGCATTTGGCAGACCTCTTGGTACGATGGTTTTGCTGCTGGAGAGGTGGCTGAGTGGTTGAAAGCGGCTCCCTGCTAAGGAGTTACAGGAGGCAACTTCTGTCGAGGGTTCGAATCCCTCCCTCTCCGTTTTAAACAAGTCATGACATCAACTTGTCTTCGTTGTGAATGCACGCGTCGAAGCAAGAGAGATATGAAGCTGAAGATCTCACGCCAATATGGTGGGATGCTAGTTCGGACGAACGATTCGCATCATTAAAAATGAACGCCAGGTGGCCTATTTAGACTGTTTAATTGGTCAAGAACAGACGCTGTTATCGGACGGAGCCTTTGTAGCCATCTGACGCGAAAACCTTGAACGCCAAAGCAAATAGGTCAAGGCATTCTCGATAGCGCCTGAGCCAAGTCACAAAAAATCTCGGCCGCAATACATTACTCAATGGCACAGCCCCTCCGCTCTCATAAGCACAGCAAAGAAGGCCAAAAACTTCATGCCTCTTCTCTCCTGGATCAATATAAATTTCCAACAACTTGGAAACGCCTAACGAATTCCAATGAGACTTCGCACAGACATCATTTAGGACAAAAGCTGAGATCTTAAAAACAATCAGTCGCTTACGTATTCCTAAATGATCCAAAGGAATCACTTTTTTCGTCCTGAAATCGAGGCAGACCCAATGGCTAACTCCGCACTCCACGATCTCAAGGTGTATCCATTTCCCCAAATACCAACGCAGTGGCAGAGGCGTGGAACGAATCACCCCAGAAAAATAGCGATTAACCAACGACCACTTAATGCGAGCGCTAATCTCTTTGTCATAATGAGTTGAAAGCGAACCATCCAAAAGATTTTGATAATCCTTCAGTAACACTTCCCTATCTTATACAGCGATTGCCTCCCGAAAAGAATCATTCTTCGACAGCAAAGAGCCATTGACAATATCTAAGCTTTCTCCCGGCAAAAGCAGCTGTACCCTCATCCCTCCAAAACAATCCGAGCAATCAGAAAAATCTCTTTCAACATAATCAGAGAAATTTAAAATTTTATTGTATTGAAAAGTATCCCGATGCAAACAAGCAACATTACTTGCAAAAGGGATCGCCATTGAAGCCCCTGTCGAATAGCAAGACTGAAAAAATTCATAGCTATAGCTCTTCAAACTCTTATCATGAATCACCTCCAAACCCTCAGAAGATTTTCCTCAGATACAAGACCTCCAGTTGGCACTTGAGTGACTTCTTAGGGCATACTTTGGCCTTCCAACAATCGAAGAGAGATGCCTTAGGGAATGATTTATGAGCTTACAATCATTCATATTCCATATCCAATCTTGCCCGACCTTAATCGCGAGCGTTGAATCAGCGAAAGCAATACCCTGCTGAAATGAGACCAAATTAAACGGATGATAATTATAGTTTTTAGCGTGAATCAACTGATCAATGGGAATTGACTTTGCAAACAGCGCAAGGTCTTGGTGAAGCCTAGATTCGGGTATTTTTGGGATCAGGAACCTTATATTCCCTAGTTCACTCACAAGCCTTTTCAAGGTTGGGGCATGAAAATGGTCCCAATGCAAATGGGTGATATAGATCAAAACCAATTTCTTTTGCTTCCAAACCCTCAACAGGCTCTCAAGATCTTCAGGCCTTGGAAGATTCCACCAAGACCTCCAATAGCACGACCCAAACAACCAGGGGTCACAAAGAAGAGAAACCTCTTTAAGCCTAATTTCACAACAGCTATGGCTATGAATCAAAAGCGAAGCATCAACCTGCTGCTTACCAGCATTAACCTTTAAGACGCTTTTTTGTTCAAATCCTAGCGGAGTCGACTGCCTTATCGCCCATCGACTCCAATGAGCGCACAAACGAATGAATCAGCTAAAGACAAAGGACTTAATGAGCACTGAATCCAAGGTAAAGATACAACGTAAACAAAACTATTTCTATCTCACTCGGCACAAATCTCCACTTCAAGTCTCAACGAAAGACAACGACTCTCGCCGCCAAAAGCAACAGAAGTCCAAGCAATCAATTCGTCAAGAATCCTTGCGAAAAGCAGCTAATTCCCTAGCAATTCCTGGCAACAAATGGTTGTCATTCGCACGTTCAGCACCCACGCTAAACACCACCAACAGTTGTGTTGCGCCCTCAGGCTCACTCCACCAAGCGGCGTCATGCCTGGCCTGACTCATCCATCCCGCTTTACTCCAAAGACTGCTGTTCTCTGGCAGGCCTTCCCCAAGAAAACCATCCACCTGATTTTCAGGATCAGCGCTCCTCTCGCCCTGATCTAAAGAACGCGCGAGCGCTGAACGCAAGCGGTGGCAAGCCGGAGGCGAAAGCAGACCATCGGTCATCACCGCCTCAAACAGCCGAGATACTGCAGCTGTTGTTAAGGCATTGCGATTGCAGTTGTTCTCTCCATAAAACCGATGCTCTCTCCCATAAGGTCCATCTCCCCAGGTTTTCTGGCAGCAGTTCACCCGTTCAAACTCAGCCCAACCAAAGTTTGACAACCACTCATTCACCAATTGACGCTGACGCTGCCAGCTCACCCAGGATTCGCCCTGCAGGTCCGGTCCACTGGACGTTCCTGTAAGAAAGTCCACCACTAATCCAGTGGCATCGTTGCTGGACAGAGCGATCATGTCATTAACGGCACGTCGTAACTCCGCCGTTTCGAGAAGAAGGCCCTTTTGCAGCCAAGCCTCCACCGCAACGGCGTAGACCAATTTCACCACGCTCGCTGGATAGAGAGGTTTCTGGTCAGCCCAGGCAGCACCCATTCCGCTTCCCGTCGACACGTTGGCTGGGTCGTAGCGCACCCAGTTCACGGCAATCTGCTCGTGCAATCCAGGGCGGCCTTGGTCAGCGAATCGATCAATCAAGCCGACGAGGTACTCCTGCATCGCCGGCTCGGCACGGTAGAACGCCATAGCCCTGGCATCAGTCAATGCCGACCCTAGGCACAGCGCTCACTCCTGAACAGCTACGCAAGGGGAGCTGTTGGACCTTGAGTGCTGATGTTCAAGGATATGCGCGCAGCCATGGCAGCGGGTTGGCAACGCAAGCCTGTGCTGGTAGGGGATTTCGAGTTCTCAGCAATCCCCATCCGAACGCAAGCCGCGTCAGAACAGCATTAATCGAGGATGGTTATCCCTGTTGGATGGCCATCGATGACCTCAACAGTCAGGCTTTAGTGCGCAGCAATTGGAGCCCTCGCTTACTCGACGCCGCAAGCATCCAAGAGCGCCTTGCGTTGGTGCTTCATTGGTTGAACAACGCTGCCCAGATCCCCAATACCTATTTATGGGGGGGCACGATCGGCCCTGATCTCGATTGTTCCGGCCTCGTGCAAACCGCCTTCGCCAGCCAAAGCATCTGGTTGCCTCGAGATGCTTACCAGCAAGAACGGTTTTGTAGCCCCGTGGCGGTTCGCCCTGGGAATGATCAACTACTGCGGCCTGGAGATTTGCTGTTTTTCGGCACGGCACAGCGCTGCACGCACGTTGCCATCCACCTGGGACAAGGGCGCTACATGCACAGTTCAGGCCAAGAGCACGGCCGCAATGGGATTGGCATCGACAGCATCCATCCCTCAGACCAACACCCAGTGGCCTGCCACTACCGGTCCGAACTTCGCGGAGCCGGCAGGGTGACGCGCTGCCACGACGGCACAACGCTTCCTTGAAGAGATCCCTCGATGCCGGCTTAAGTTGCTCGCATCGCTCCACATCTGGATGTCTCTGAGCCCAGCAGCACCTTCAATCGCTTCCGCAAACGAGGAGAGCAGTCTCGACGTCTCCGTAGTGGTGCCGCTCTACAACGAAGAAGAGAGCCTGCCCGAATTGGTGGAGCAACTTCTCGCATCACTACGGCCCTCAGGCGAGCGCTTCGAGCTGGTGCTTGTGAATGATGGATCGTCTGATCAAACGGCGGCAGTGCTCGAACAGGTCAGCCAAGAGGTCCCAGAGCTCGTTGGCGTGCTTCTTCGCAAAAACTACGGCCAAACCGCTGCGATGGCAGCGGGTTTTGATGTAGCCCGTGGCCGGATCATCGTCAGCCTGGATGGGGATCTACAGAATGATCCAGCCGACATCCCCTTACTCCTAGCGAAGCTGCGAGAGGGCTATGACCTCGTGAGCGGTTGGCGTCATCAACGACAGGACGCTGAACTGCAACGAAAGCTGCCGTCGCGAATCGCCAACCGACTGATCGGCAGAGTCACAGGCGTGAAGCTCCATGACTATGGATGTTCTCTAAAGGCCTATGACCGGGCTGTTCTCTCCGACATGCGCCTGTATGGAGAGCTTCACCGCTTCCTGCCCGCACTGGCTTTCATCGAAGGCGCACGAATCACTGAAGTCAAAGTGAATCACCGGGCAAGGCAGTACGGCAGCAGCAAATACGGCATTGATCGCACATTTCGAGTGCTCATGGACCTTCTCACGGTGTGGTTCATGAAGCGATTCCTCACGCGTCCGATGTATGTATTCGGATTCGCTGGATTAATTGCGATTGCGTTGAGCGTGATTTCCAGCAGTTACCTGCTGCTGATCAAGATCCAAGGAGCCGACATAGGCAACCGCCCCCTACTAACGCTGGCCGTAGTTTTGGGGTTGGCAGGGATTCAATTGTTTTGCTTTGGACTCTTGGCAGAGTTGCTCATTCGCACCTACCACGAAAGCCAAGGGAGACCGATTTATCGCATCCGCGCCACGTTGCGCGGCGGTCGTACAGGCTGAGCGGGAGCAGGCTTAACCCCCCCACGGTGCCGTTCAATCGCTGCTGCGGCTGCCTCGACCACTTGACTATCTGAATCGTGCAGGCCTCGACGCAAGAGTGGAAGGACCGACGGGTGACCCCATTGCCCCGCCAGCTTTATGGCCTGAAGGCGTAGATCTGGCCCCGCTTCCATCGATCGGCGAAGGGACTGCTGCATCGCAAGCCTTTCAGCAGAGCTGGATGGAGGCTGCCAGGCGATAACAGGAGCATGCTCAGAGGTTTCTTCAACCTCCTCTTGCTGCACCAGCTCCACCTGAGCACGATTCAGGGCTACGACCTCCGAGACATCCGTACTACTCAGGAGTGGCTTACTAGGTTTTCGCCCCAGGCCATAAAGAATGATGGCCAGAACAATGGTTGCAACACCAGCGAAAAGCTGAGTCATCAGATCAGGTGCTTAGGGACAAGCCGACAGAGGGTTGGATTGAACTTTTATTTCGCCAGGAAACCCTGGATGGGGAATGCCCAACATGGAGACTCTAAAATTCTGAGAACAACCCTGGGCTTGATCATGACTGGAGATTTTGCAGCAGCCTGGCTGCCAGTGTTGTTTGTGCCAATGATCGGGATCGTTTTCCCTGCCGTTTTCATCATTCTTGTAGGACGGGTAATTACCGCCGCCGACTGATCCCAAACCAGACACCAGCAATTCGATCTCAGCCATCAAACCCCAATGACTGTCACTCCTGCGGCCGATCCATGCGTCGGCAATCTCGCCACACCCGTCAATAGCGGCTATTTCATCAAATGGCTTATTAATAATCTTCCTTTTTATCGCCAAGGGATATCTCCAAATTTCAGAGGAATAGAGACAGGCGCAGCCTTTGGGTATCTGCTTTATGGGCCCTTCACCATTTGTGGTCCACTGCGTAATACCGATTACTCCGCAACCGCTGGACTCCTAGCAGCCATCGGTGCCGTTCACCTCCTGACCCTCCTCTTCCTTCTCTATAACCAGCCAGGAAAGCAGCCTCATATCCCCCTTTCCGATGTCACTATCGACAATCCTCCCGCGGATCTGTTCACCCGCAACGGTTGGTCTGAGTTCACCAGTGGCTTCTGGCTTGGTGGCTGCGGTGGTGCAGTTTTTGCCTGGTTGCTCTGCGATACCCTCCACGTCCAGGAGCTCGTCAAAATAGCTGCCGGTGTCTGGAGCGTGAGCTGAGCCACGAGGTCTCTCGCTTAAATAGACCCACACAAAGCCCCTGTTGAGCAAAAAGTCGCTCAACAGGGGCTTTTAACTGCCAGGATCAAAACGCTTTTGCAGCAGGTGCCGCTTTGCGGTCCATCTCTCAGCCCTTTCTGC
This sequence comes from Synechococcus sp. AG-683-A03, assembly GCA_003210555.1. GTDB lineage: Bacteria > Cyanobacteriota > Cyanobacteriia > PCC-6307 > Cyanobiaceae > Synechococcus_C. Next base: position 10,617 of record QCUZ01000018.1, read on the forward strand.
GGCGGCCTGTCCTCACCATTGTCTGCAGCTTGCTCGTCCTGCTGGCAGGACTTGTTTCTCTGTCTGGCTTGGGCCTGGAAGATCTACCCCAGTTGGCCCCAACTCAGGTCAGCGTGACAGCACGCTTCCCTGCTGCATCTCCAGATGTTGTGGAGCAAAGCGTCACCACGGTGCTGGAGCAACAACTCAATGGTCTCAGCGATCTCGACAGCATTCAGTCCACAAGCAGTGAAGGGCAATCAAGAATCAGCCTTCGCTTCAAAAAAGGCAGCCCTCAACTGAATGCGATCAAGGTCCAAAACGAAGTGAATTTGGCGTTGCGCCGTTTGCCGCAAGCCGTTACTCGCCAGGGACTCAGCGTAAATCGCTCTTCTAGCGATTTACTGATGATCCTTGGCTTCAGCCATCCGCAAGATCTCTACGTTCCCACCTTTCTCCCGGGGTGGCTTGAACAATCGCTCCGAGAATCGCTCAGGTCCGTTCCAGGCGTTGGAGATATTCGTGTGTTCGGAAGCAGCGAGTTGGCCTACCGCCTGTGGATGGATCCTCAAAAACTTGAGCAAGCCAATCTCACGATCACGGATGTCAGCACAGCCCTTATCGAGCAAAACGTTCTGGCCGCTATCGGTACGCTCGGTAGCGCACCGGCTCCATCAGGACAACTTCTCAGCCTTCCTGTCGAAGCCGACGGTCGCTTACGCAGCCAGAATGAACTTGAAAGCCTGGTGATCAAACGATTAGCCAATGGGGGGCTCATTCGACTCAGTGATGTTGGCCGCGTCAGCCTTGGACAACGTAGTTATGGAAGGGCCGCGATCAATCTTCAAGGAGAACGCTCCGTTGCCGTAGGGATCTATCAAAGAGATGGAGCGAATGCCCTTGCTCTTAGTCAAAGCATTCGCCGCAATCTCGCGAAACTCGAATCAGGATTTCCGCCCGGAATCACGATGCAAACCATCGTGGATACGGCAGATACCATCCAAGCCAATCTCGATCGCACCGTTACAACTCTCCGCGATGCAGTCCTGCTGGTTTTGGTTGTTTTGGTGCTTTTCCTGGGGCGTTGGCGATTGGCCATGGTGCCAGGGATTGCCGTACCGATTTCGTTGGTCGGCAGCTTGTTGGTGATCCGCCTTAGTGGTTCAGATATCAACAGTTTGATGCTGTTCGGGCTAATCCTTGCGACAGGCATTGTTGTGGACGATGCCATCGTTGTGAGCGAGGAAATTGCCGATCGCATTGAGAAAGGAGACCCTCCACTGAAGGCAGCCGAAACGGCGATGCAGGAATTGGCCGGAGCAATCGTGGCCACATCCTTGGTTCTTGTGGCGGTATTCGTCCCTGTTCTGCTGATTCCAGGGTCGATTGGTCGCCTCTATGAGCCGATTGCCTTGACGATTACAGCTGCCATTGTGTTCTCCACGCTGAACGCCCTCACGTTCACACCAATGGCATCAGCGAGGGTTCTCACTCCAGGGAATGGACGCTTACCAGGACCGATCAGACGACTCAGCGATCGTCTCCGAAAGGCCATGCAAAGCACTGAAGGGCATTACTCACGAACATTGCGCAAGCTATTAAATCGACCCAATTGGGTGGGCGTGGTCTTAATGATCAGCTTGATGCTCACGGGAGTCGTCCTGAGCAACACGCCAACAGCCTTTATCCCTAACGAAGACCAGGGCCAAATTCGGGGTTATTTCACCTTGTCGGAAGGCGCCAGTCTTGAAAGAAGCATGGCAAGCATGGATGCCATTCGCGCTGTCGTTGAGCAAGAACCACTGATCCGATCAGGGAACTTCTATGCAGGAAGTTCGTTCGGGCAAAGCGGGGAAGACAAGGGTTCCTTTTACTTGAGATTGAAGCCTCTCCAAGAGAGAGGCCGTGCAGATCAGAGCGATCAAGCCATCAAGCGTCGACTGCAAAAAGCCCTGAACCGTTCGATTACCGATGCCAGAGTTGTGCTGATTACACCTCCAACCGTTCGAGGATTCAGTGGGGATTCAGCCTTAAATATTGAGCTTCTAGACCGCAGTGGTGGCCAACTGAGCCTGGTCCAATTCGAACAGGTCGCCAAAGCCTTTATTGCGAGTGCCAAGGAAACGGGCAACTTTGAAAGGGTCAGCACCCGTTTTGATGCCACTGCCCCGAGATGGCGCCTCGTTCTTGACCGCGACCAAATGGCTGCCCTGAATCTCCCCTATCGAGAAACGCTGAATTCGATTGGTATGGCCGTCGGCGGGCGCTATCTCGATGACACCTACGCCGACGGAGAGATACGCAGCATCTGGATTCAGATGGAAGGCAGCGACCGCAATCGTCCAGAAGACATCGAATCCCTCATGCTCCGGAACCGGGATGGGGAACTCGTCAGAGCTGAAAGCGTGGCGCGACTTGAACAAGTAGAGGGCACAGGATCGATTGATCACTACGCCCTCAACCGATCCATCCGTGTCAGCGCCGTACCTGGGAAAGGAACGAGTAGCGGACAAGCCATCAACATTCTTGAGGCAGCAGGCGAACAAATTGGAGGGGGCAACATCGGGCTTGCCTTTACAGGCCTGGCAGAGGAAGAAAGAGTCGCCGAAGGCGTCACATGGGCCTTTTTTGGTTTGAGCGTGGTGGTGGTCTACCTCTTACTAGCTGGTCTTTATGAGAGCTTTCTCGACCCCCTGGTGATTTTGCTGACAGTGCCTCTGGCTTTGCTCGGGGCGTTGATCGGGATCAAATTGCGTGGATTACCACTAGACGTTTACGGCCAGATGGGCCTTCTCGTGCTCGTGAGTTTGGCCGCAAAGAACGGGATTCTGATTGTGGAATTTGCCAATCAAAGGCTCAGGGCTGGCCTCCCTCTTCGAGAGGCAATCACGGACGCAGCAGAAGAGCGAATGCGTCCCATTGTTTTGACAGCGATTACCTCCTTGGCTGGATTTCTGCCCCTGCTAGTCGCAAGCGGCACAGGTTCAGCCAGTCGAATCAGCATTGGCACGGTGGTCTTTAGCGGCTTGCTGATTTCTACGCTGCTCTCTTTGTTTGTTGTTCCAGCCATTTATTTGAGCCTTAAAGGTTGGAGGCAGAGGGCTCAAATTCAACGCTTACCAGGCAATTGAAAAACCGGTTGAAGCAAAAAAGAGATAGGTTCTCCCATTAAGCCGATCGCGGCGCCCCACGTGGAAGCTGCATGACAACGACCACTCAGACCAATAGCCAAGACATGGCACCTAGCACTTACCCCAAAAGGATCGACTTCAAACTCGCTCCCTTTATGGCCAGCGACGATCGCATAGCGACCTGGCAGATCCTGAACACTGTGGTCCCCATCATCGCGGTAGCGATCGCAATGTCTGCGGTCACAACATCGTTCAACACCACAGCCATCGTGTTGACCCCCTTGCTCCTGGTGTTGATGGTTCTGCTGCTCAGCCGCAGCTTCTCCTTGATGCATGACTGCGGACATCAAAGCCTATTCAGCTCCAAGCGGTCGAATCGAATGGTGGGCTTCGGCTTGAGCTTGATTCACGGCATGCCACAGCATCCCTGGTCACGTGGACACGCTTTCCATCACAAACACAATGGAAATTGGGATCGCTATCGCGGACCATCCGCGCTCATCACACGCGAGCAATACGAAGCAAGATCTCCACGTTCCCAGTGGCTCTATCGCGTCTTACGCCATCCATTACTGCTATTTCCAGGTGGATTCTTTTATCTCATCATTAAGCCAAGGCTTGCCTTACTTTTGAGCTTTTTTGAATTCATTGGGCATTCCACCAAAAGCACCATAAAAATGGTGCGCACCGGCTCCTGGATATCACCAAAAAAAGTTTGCTTGAATTACAAGTCTAGTTTCTTTTATACCAGCGGAGAATGTGTGGACATGATTGCCAATACAGCGGTGGTTGGGCTGTTGTGGTGGTGGATCGGAAGCTCTATTGGCTACGCACATTTCTGGCTTCTTTATGCTTTAGTGATGAGCTGCAGTGCCGCAGTAATGATCGCTGTCTTTTTTATTCAACATAATTTTCCCGATTCTTACACAAGTGATGAAGACCATTGGAGTTATTTCCGCGGCGCTCTTTCCGGGTCCTCCTTTCTTCAAATGCCAGCGATTTTGAATTGGTTTACTGCCGATATTGCTTATCACCATATTCATCATCTTTCAGAGCGCATTCCAAATTATCGACTAAAGGATTGTCATGAAGCCAATATTCACTTAGTCGACAACGTTCATAAACTCTATTTATCTCAGGTTGGCGATTGTTTCTCTCTCATCCTTTGGGACAGGGAACGCCTTGAGCTGGTTTCACCTTTCGGCTGATTAGACCTCCACCCCCATGCTGTGCCGTTGTGCAGCCGGCTTGATGCTGGCTTTCAGAAATGACAAAACCCATACAATCCTGATCGCATTGATCGATAAGGTATTTCTCTCGTTGAGGTTGGCACGTTGGTAATCCCCGTTTTGGATCAAGCCTCATCTGAGCGGGCCCGCTTTTTTGATTACCGCTCCGCTGCGAACCCTCAACAGAGTGGCCTTATCTCTCCTGTTCCCTATCGATCGTTTTCGCCAGATTTTTTCGATCAATCCGGTTGTGATGTCCTTCCTCTCGATCTGAGTGAAATGCTTGGCTGCTCTGGCCCAGCCACCGGTCCATCCCTTTGCGCGAATTTTGTTCGCCTCGATCGTGGCGAACAACGAACCGGTGCTGTTGCGACAAGTCAGCTGTTTTTCATCACGAATGGAGAAGGGGAAACCCAAGCCTGCGGGCAAACATTCCAATGGTCAAAAGGAGACATGTTGGTGCTGCCTGCAGGTGGCGACGCGATTCACACAAGCAGCGAAAAAGCAGGACTTTATTGGGTGCATGATGCACCACTCCTGCGTTACCTCGGCGTCGAGCCAGCGCAAGCTCGTTTTGAGCCGAGTTTTTACAGCCATCGCGACAGCAAAAGACATCTTGATGAGATTGCGAATCGTCCAAGCAGTGCTCGCGCCAATCGTGTGAGCGTGTTGCTGGGCAATAGCAATTTCCCACAAACGCGAACGGTCACCCATACGCTTTGGGCCATGCTCGGAATCTTGCCTGCAGGCCAGATACAACGCCCCCATCGCCATCAATCCATCGCACTTGATTTCGCTGTTGATTGCCAGCCCGGCTGTTACACCATGATCGGCACAAAGCTGGATGCCAACGGAATGATCATTAATGGGCATCGAGAAGATTGGGCCCCTGGAGCAGCCTTCGTCACACCACCTGGCTATTGGCATTCACACCACAATGAGTCCGGAGCCGATGCCTACGTGCTGCCGATTCAAGATGCCGGCTTGCACACCTATCTCCGCACGCTGGATATTGCCTTTAGTGGCGGCAACTAAACGAACAGCGACGCTGGTCACTAGGTGACCAATTGACATAAAAAACCCGCCCGGTAAACCGGACGGGTGATCTCTGAGAAACGGCTCGTTAATCAGGCAAAAGTTTGGACTGAATCAGCCAAATTTGCCAGATGTAGAGGCGATCAGGAAGGCTCCATACGTGAGCACATAACCAATCGTGAAGTGAGCAAGACCAACAACACGTGCCTGAACGATAGAGAGAGCCACAGGCTTATCTCGCCAGCCCATCATGTTGGCGATAGGACTGCGCTCATGAGCCCAAACGATGGTCTCAATGAGCTCCTGCCAGTAACCGCGCCAGGAGATCAGGAACATAAATCCTGTCGCCCAAACCAAGTGACCGAACAAGAACATCCAAGACCAAACAGCCAGGTTGTTGCTGCCAAATGGGTTGTAGCCATTGATCAGCTGTGAACTGTTCAGCCAGAGATAGTCGCGGAACCAGCCCATGAGATAGGTGCTGGATTCGTTGAACTGAGCAACATTGCCCTGCCAAATCGCAAGGTGCTTCCAATGCCAGTAGAAGGTGACCCAACCCACTGTGTTCAGAGCCCAGAAGACGGCTAGATAGAAAGCGTCCCAGGCAGAGATATCACAGGTGCCGCCACGACCAGGGCCGTCGCAGGGGAAGGAGTAACCGAAGTCCTTCTTGTCAGGCATCAACTTGGATCCACGTGCATCCAGAGCACCCTTCACAAGGATCAGGGTGGTGGTGTGGAGACCTAGAGCGATGGCGTGGTGAACAAGGAAATCACCAGGTCCAATCGGCAGGAACAAGTCATTGCTTCCACGAACACCGTTGATGGCGTCCATCCAACCGCCCATGTAGGCAGCGTTGGCATTGGCAGCAGCACCACCAGCGTTCGCTAGGAGAACATCGAAGCCGTAAATCGCTTTACCTGAAGCAGCCTGGACGAACTGTGCAAAGACAGGCTCAACCAAGATCTGCTTCTCAGGGGTTCCAAAAGCCACAACCACGTCGTTATGGACGTAGAGGCCGAGGGTGTGGAAGCCCAGGAAAAGGGAGACCCAGCTCAGGTGACTGATGATGGCTTCTTTGTGCTCGAGCATCCGAGCCAGGACATTGTCCTTATTGGCTTCGGGGTCGTAGTCGCGGATAAAGAAGATCGCACCGTGAGCAAAGGCACCACACATCAAGGAGATGGCGATGTACTGGTGATGGGTGTAAAGCGCAGCCTGAGTTGTGTAGTCCTTCGCGATGAAGGCATACGACGGCATTGCATACATGTGCTGCGCCACCAGGCTCGTGATCACGCCTAGAGAGGCGAGAGCAAGACCAAGCTGGAAGTGCAGGCTGTTGTTGATGGTGTCGTAGAGACCTTTGTGGCCAGCACCCAAGTTGCCGGGAGTTCCGGTTGGTGGGTTGTGCGCTTCAAGGATCTCGCGGATCGAGTGACCGATACCGAAGTTCGTCCGATACATGTGGCCGGCGATCACGAAGATCACGCCAATGGCCAAATGATGGTGGGCGATGTCTGTGAGCCAGAGGGCTTCGGTCTGAGGGTGGAAGCCACCGAGGAAGGTCAGGATCGCAGTGCCTGATCCTTCAGCGGAACCAAAAATCTGACCTGTGGTGTCAGGATTTTGGGCATACACGCCCCAATTGCCGGTGAAGAATGGACCCAGACCAGCTGGGTGCGGCATCACGCTTAGGAAGTTGTCCCAACCAACGTGCTGACCACGGGACTCAGGAATAGCCACGTGAACCAGGTGACCGGTCCAAGCGATTGAGCTGAATCCAAACAGGACTGCAAGGTGATGGTTCAGGCGGGATTCCGCGTTTTTGAACCAAGCCAGGGAAGGACGGAACTTGGGCTGCAAATGCAGCCAACCAGCGAACAGAGCCCAAGCCGACAGGATCATCATGAAGATGGATCCTTGATACAGCTCGGCATTCGTGGTCATGCCGATGGTGTAAAACCAGTGATAAAGGCCTGAGTAGGCAATATTCACTGGGGAAGATGCACCCGCTTGAGTGAAGGCATCAATAGCGCCTTGACCAAAGTGGGGATCCCAAATTGCATGAGCGATTGGGCGAACGTGCAGTGGGTCGGAGACCCACTGCTCGAAGTTGCCCTGCCAGGCGATATGGAACAGGTTTCCCGAAACCCAAAGGCCGATGATCGCGAGATGCCCGAAATGGGTGGAGAAGAGCTTTTGGTAAAGCTTCTCCTCCGTCATTCCGTCATGGCTCTCGAAGTCGTGAGCCGTGGCGATCCCGTACCAGATGCGGCGGGTTGTCGGGTCCTGTGCCAGACCCTGGCTAAACGAAGGAAATTTCGTTGCCATTAGAGGGAAAGGTCAGTGAGGTCAGCCGACCACAAGGATGTGGGCGTGGAAGAAGGCCCATGTGGTCGCGATGCCGCCCAAGAGGTAATGAGCGACACCCACGGCACGGCCCTGGGTGATTGACAGTGCACGAGGCTGGATGGCAGGTGCCACCTTCAGCTTGTTGTGAGCCCAAACGATGGACTCAATCAGTTCCTGCCAATAGCCGCGGCCACTGAACAAGAACATCAAGCTGAAGGCCCAGACAAAGTGAGCACCAAGGAACATCAGGCCATAGGCGCTGGTGTTCGAGCCGTAGCTGTTGATCACCTGCGCGGCCTGGGCCCACAGGAAGTCACGCAGCCAGCCATTAATGGTGATTGCACTGTTGGCGAAATTGCCATTCGTGATGTGTTGGACGCTTCCATCAGCATTCACGGTTCCCCAAACATCGCTTTGCATCTTCCAGCTGAAGTGGAAAATCACGATGGACAGGGAGTTGTACATCCAGAACAGGCCTAGGAACACATGGTCCCAAGCAGACACCTGACAGGTGCCACCTCGGCCGGGTCCGTCGCAAGGGAAGCGGAAGCCCAGGTTTGCTTTATCTGGAACGAGGCGGGAACTACGGGCATAGAGCACACCTTTGAGAAGGATCAACACAGTCACGTGAATCGTGAATGCGTGGATGTGGTGCACCATGAAGTCAGCGGTCCCCAAGGGGATAGCTGCTGCAGCAACCTTGCCACCAACGGCAATTGTGGAGCCGTTGAACACCTCACTCACGCCAGCTAGTGCGTTGGGTGCGGTGCTTCCTGCGGCTCCTGCATGGATGCCCTGAATCCACTGCGCAAAGACAGGCTGAATCGAAATCGCCGAGTCACTGAACATGTCTTGGGGGCGACCCAGAGCACGCATCGTGTCGTTGTGGATATAGAGGCCGAAGCTATGGGCTCCAAGCCAAATGCATACCCAGTTCAGATGGCTGATGATGGCATCGCGAGCTTTGAGCACACGATCCAGCACGTTGTCTACATGCTTGGCAGGGTCGTAATCGCGAATCATGGCGATGGCTGCGTGAGCAGCAGCGCCAACGATTAGGAAACCACCGATCCACATGTGGTGTGTGAAGAGTCCGATCTGAGTCGGATAGTCAATCGCCATGTATGGATACGGAGGCATCGCATACATGTGCTGGGCCACGATGATGCTCAGCGAACCGAGCATGGCCAGATTGACTCCCAACTGAGCATGCCAAGAGGTCGTCATGAACTCAAAGAGTCCGTCGTGCCCCTTGGTTGCAGGGAACAGGAGGGGATCACCCTTCTGACCTTCGAGGATCTCCTTGATGGAGTGCCCGATGCCCCAGTTCGTGCGGTACATGTGACCAGCCACGATGAACAGCACCGCGATGGCTAGGTGGTGATGAGCGATATCGCTCATCCACATGCTGCCGGTGACTGGATTAATTCCACCTTTAAAGGTCAGGAAGTCGCTGTAGGCAGCCCAATCACCAGAGAAGAAGGCACCAATACCGGCACCAAATCCTGGATAGAGCTGCGCGATCAAATCCTGGTTAAAGAATTCGTGTGGCAGTGGAATGTCTGCGACAGACGCAATGGTTTTGCCATTGAGCACCAGCGGCTGGCCGGCGTCGATGGCATCCATCAACTTGGTGGTCGGCAGAGACACATGCAGAAGGTGGCCGGTCCAGGAGAGTGAACCAAGACCAAGCAAACCTGCCAAGTGGTGGTTGAGCATCGACTCAACGTTCTGGAACCACTCGAGCTTGGGAGCTGCCTTGTGATAGTGGAACACACCGGCATTGAGCATGAGACCGGCCATCACCAAAGCGCCGATGGCAAGCGACATCAGCTGGGTCTCATTGGTGATGCCCCATGCACGCCAGACGTGAAAGAGGCCAGATGTGATTTGGATGCCTTGGAAACCGGCACCCATATCACCGTTGAGAATCTCCTGGCCAAACACGGGCCACACCACCTGAGCACTTGGCTTCACGTGGGTGGGATCGGCGAGCCAGCCGGAGAAGTTGGAGAAGCGGGCACCGTGGAAGAAGGCGCCGCTTAGCCAGATGAAGATCACGGCCAAATGGCCGAAGTGAGCACTAAAGATCTTCCGAGAAACCTCTTCAAGGTCACTCGTGTGGCTATCGAAATCGTGAGCGTTGGCGTGGAGGTTCCAGACCCATGTTGTGGTCTTGGGGCCTTTCGCGAGAGCTCGGTCGAAATGTCCGGGCTTGCCGAACAATTCAAAGGTTGCTGGATTGTCAACCTTTTCGACTTGGCTCTTCGCGGTGCTCCCACGCTCTGGTGGGCTGATGGTCATCGAGTCGTTCCTCGAGGGACGGGATCGAGGTGGAGGGCCACCCCTCCGGTGAACCGGACAGTTCGCCGGGGCCCCGACCACAGCCCGAAGGCTGTAGCCGGGCGCCAGCTCAAGCCAGGAAAACCCTGACTATCACTGGTGCTTTGGGCCCCAAAGAGGGGACCGCTGTTTCGAGCATAGAGTCGCGAGAGGGCCTAAAGCACTCGTGAGTTACAAAGGTTCAATCCGACGGCGAACCAGTCTGCAACTGGGGTCTGGTTTACAGCTGGTGTCAGAGAGAGCCCTCCAATACAGACAAAAAACTATCAACAACTCGCTTATTTTCTTTCTCTAATTAATACTCAGCCGGCGCCCTGGCCCTGAGAAGTGAAGCCATTCAGAATGGCGGCACACCCTCCACGCTCCATGGATAAATCGTGCCGGCGACACGCAAGCATCCGCTGGTTCGCAGCACTCTTCGGACTGATGCTCCTATGTGGCATGGGGCAACCTGTGCTGGCCATTCCGCCCCTGCCTTGGGCCAATCAACCCAACTCCAGATCAGCTCCTCATCAGGGCACG
>QCUZ01000019.1:0-19568 GCA_003210555.1 Synechococcus sp. AG-683-A03
GGAGAAATGCCAAGGGGATGACTCAGTACGGAGTGGAATCCGAGGGCCTTGGGAAGAAGAATTGCAGGGGCATCGGCGGGAAGCACCGGGCAGGGAAGAACACCATCAACCCGGATCAGGTTGATGCCATGGATGGGCGTGGCTTGGGTTGATGCTTCGGGCTGGATTGACCGGGTCGCGGTTTGAGAGTTGGAGATCTCCAGCGACTGCGTCACGAGCTCCAACGTGAACGCTCTTTCCTCTGTTGTTTCGATCGTCTGGTCGTTGTCGCATGAATCCTGCAGCAGCGGGATGGATTGCAAGGCAGCCTGACGGCGTTCGAGCGAGTCGTGAAGACGGGCCATGGGCACACGACCCGAATGGAGTGCATCGCAGAGGGCGTCGATGGCAGCCACGGCATCGGCCGGCATCAAAATGAGGTCTGCACCTGCGGCGAATGCAAGCACTGCGGCCTCTCCTGCTCCGTAGCGTGCCGCAATCGCCTCCATCACCAAGGCATCGGTGATAACAAGGCCCTTGAAGCCAAGATCAACCCTCAAAAGGGTGGTGAGCACGTTGGCGGAGAGGGTGGCGGGCCACTGTTCATCCAATGTTGGAATCAATAGATGGGCGGTCATCACACTGCTGACTCCCGCCTGGATCAGGGTGCGAAACGGCTGAAGTTCAAGGCTCTCCAAGCGTTCGCGACTGTGTGGCAACAGAGGCAGTTCCAGGTGGGAGTCGGTGGAGGTGTCGCCATGGCCAGGGAAATGCTTGGCGCAGCCCAAGACGCCTGTCGCGGCCAGTCCCCGTTGAAAGGCTCCTGTTAACTCCCCGACGGTGTGTGGATCTTCTCCCCATGCCCGCACGTTGATGACCGGGTTGTCGGGGTTGCTGTTTACATCGCAAACCGGAGCCAGCACCCAATTCAGGCCGCAGCGCTTCGCCTGATTTCCAGAACAACGTCCGTAGTTTTCGGCAAGCTGGATCGCTTGTTGCGGATCACTCCGGTAGAGGCGTCCGAGCGCCATCGGTGGCACAAGCCAGCTGGCCCCCTCAAAGCGTTGGCCAACGCCTTCTTCAACGTCGGCGCACAACAGGATCGGTTGCCCAGCCCAGCGTTGAAAGGTGCGGCAGCGCTGTTGCAACTCTGTGGCTGTTCCCCCGAGCAGGATCACCCCTCCAACCCCAGCAACTAGTAGCTCCTCAAGCTCGTGATTGCTGAGCTCCCAGCGCGGGTATCGCCTTTGCCTGTCTGTGGCATGACCGCTGGCGCGCACAACCAACAACCGGGCGACGGCTTGACGCAGCTCGCTTTGACTGAGGTCAGCCGCATTCATGGATTGTCTTGGAGTTCGGTTCCTTCCGGTATGTCTCCTCGTTCATCCCGCTCCCGTCCGAGTTTCCCAAGCAAATGGAGCACTGAGGTTCCTTTCTCAATTCCAAGATCGAGCTTGAAAACGATTTCAGGGGCTCGGCGCATTTGCAACCGACGGCCTAGCTCCCCACGGAGGAACCCTCTCGCAGCCTCAAGGCCATCCATGACTTCGTCTTTTTGTGCTTGTTCCCCGAAGACACTTACAAAAATCCGACAATGTTGCAGGTCACCACTGACCTCCACTTCGGTGATGCTCACCATCCCCTGATGGACCCGCTCGTCACGGATCCCATTGATGAGCAGCTCGCTGGTTTCCTTGCGGATCAAGGCCGCAACCCGTTCAACTCGACGTCCCTGGGCCATCGTCAGCTCAGTGTTGCTGTAGTAGTCACCATGGCACGTAGCACCAGGACAAGAGTGATGAAGCCGCTAATCAAAGCTCCGATCAGAGCAACGGCGGTTACGGGATTGCTCAGCCGCTGAACGAGGGGCTGTGCAACGGAGTTGAGGACTCCAAGCCCGAAGGCAATGAGGTAGCGCGGGTAACGCGTCACATTGACGAAAAACTCGCGCATGGTCCTGGCAGGGAAATGAATCTGATAGCTACTCTGCCGGCTTAGGGCTAAGACGGTCATGCTTGAGCTGCATCAATTCCGTCACTCCGCCTTTTGCCTCAAGGTGCGGATGGCGTTGCATGCCAAAGGTTTGAGCTTTCGAGAAGTGGAAGTGACACCTGGAATCGGTCAACTTGCCGTGTTCCGTTTGTCAGGGCAAAGACAAGTTCCGGTGCTTGTGGATGGCGACACGGTGATGGCTGATTCCAGTGCGATCTGTCGTTATTTGGAGGAGCTTCAGCCCGAACCGTCGTTCTTCCCGAAGGATCGTCGCGCTGTTGCACAGATTCATTTGATCGAAGACTGGGCCGATACAACCTTGGCCGGATCCGTTCGCGCAGCTCTGCTGCAGGCAGCGGTGGATGATCCTGATCTGCGTGCGGCCCTTTTGCCTGATGACGTGCCAGGCCCGATTCGGCAGGTGATGACCGGTATGCCAACGGGTTGGCTGAGCGGGGTCAATGAGCTGTTTGGCCAGGAAGAGCGTTCCGCCATGCTCCACAACCTGATCGCGATTGCAGATGGCCTCACTCCTGACAGCGTTTTGGTTGGAGATGCCCTCAGCCTGGCTGATTTGGCAGTAGCGGCTCAGCTTTCCCTGTTGCGCTTCCCCGCTTCAGCAGGGTCCCAATTGGCTGGCCGCGGCGTCGCTGGTCTCAGTGATCATCCCCGCCTTCAGCCTTTGTTTGAGTGGCGCGATCGACTGGAAGCTCGTGTGTTCAAGCAGGATCTTGCAGCCGTGTGAGCGTGAGCTTGTAGCGGCTTGCGCGTTGCACAAAAGATTCGCTGGCTTCCCCTGGGGATGGATAGGTCTGTTGCCATTGCTCCACACAGATTCGGCTGATGCTTTCAGCGGTTGAAACGTCTGGGCATGGTTGATAGCGACTCAGGGTTTCAATCCTGCTGAGCCTTGGTGCTCTTGCCCCATGCATGACCTGAAGAACAAGCTCATCACTCAGAAAGACTGAGGCGTCGATTGGGGTTTGTTTCCTCCCGATCACGGTCGTTTCCAGCAATCGATCGTCGCTCAGTCGAGCGAGCTGACGGTTTACCTGATCAGGGGCTTGCTCCACGCTGAGCAGTTGCTTGCCTAGAAGCGCCTGCCCAACGGCTCTGGCATTAAATGGTCGATTTCCAACCACATCGTTGTGCTGATTCAGCTGAAACTGGGCCAGATGCTCCAAGGGGGGCAAGCTTTCGTCCACCTTGCCGTTTGCCAAAAGATCAAGGCTTTCCACCTGCCAAAGCCCTTCAAACCAATTCGGGTACACAAGATCCTGGTTGGGTCGTGGCCGCGGCAGAGGAGCTGGATCCGGCCAAGTTGGCCATGCCTCAAGGCGGGCTTCGAGTTGCTGACTGTTTTGAGTGTTGTCCGCTAGGGCTGGTTTTGAGGGCCCAACGAGTAGAAGCACGGCCATGATCAGTGCCAGCAGTGGCCGAGTCATGTCCGATCCCCTCATTCGTGCTTGTGATCACTACGTGGTACTCGAGCCTGGCAAGCCAGAACGACTGCTCAGCTCCGACGACACCATGACATGGCTGACGGAGCAGCTGGAAAATATGTCAGTGCTACCCAGTGATTTGCGTGATTTTGGATCTGCTGCTGCTGCCGCAGAAAGGCTGTTGGATACGGCCTGCGATCTCGAACTGGCGCCCGGGCTCAATCTTCAATGGTTTGCGGTGCGTTTGGAGCCTGGAACATGAGCTCATGGGGTTTGAGGATGCCAGGGATAGCCTCGAGAATCTTCTCTGACACAGCGTTCACCGTCTCGTCGCCCACCGTGATCCTTAAATCCGCTTCGGCGTAAAGAGGGGTACGAGCTTCAAGGATCGCGTCGAGAGCCGCGGCAGGATCACGCTCCTGAAGTAATGGCCTTTCCCCTGGATCTACAAGGAGACGCGCCAGCAGTTGGTCCCGTTCAGGGGCAAGCCAGATCACGATCCCTTGATGCAGAACACCCCAGTTTTCTGGTTGTGTGATCACCCCACCACCGGTTGCAACCACGAGCGAATGGCGTTGGCCAATGGCTTGCAGCACCTGGCTTTCAAGGGTTCGGAACCCTTGCTCTCCGTCGGTCTCAAAGATCTGGGGAATGGGGCGGCCAGCCAGCGCCTCCACGACTCCATCGGCGTCAACGAAGCCATAGCCCAGTCGTTGGGCTAAAGGGCGCCCTGTGCTGCTTTTGCCACTGCCCATCATTCCGATCAGATAGAGGTTGCGTCCTCCCAGACGGGCCTTCAAAGGGTGTGGTGTCGTGGTCGCGCCGTCAGCCATCAGTTCGGCAGGTGGGTGAACTCACTAGGATGATCGCTGGTCAGACCAAGTCATGACTGATGCCATCACGACGGCACCGCACGGCCAAGGTCGTGGCTGTGTCATCACCCGCCGAGCCTGTTTCAGCTCCAGCCACCGTTATTGGTTGCCGGAATTAAGTGCTGATGACAATGCTGCCCGCTTTGGATCCTGTGCAATGGCCCCTGGCCATGGACACAACTACGAATTGATCGTGTCCATGGCCGGTGGTCTTGACGCCAACGGCATGGTGCTGAATCTCTCTGAGGTGAAGCATGCGATTCGTTCTGAGGTCACGGAACAACTCGACTTCCGCTTCCTCAACGAGGCTTGGCCAGAATTCGATGTCTCCAGTTCGGAGGGTTGCCTGCCAACCACCGAAGCTCTTGTTCGAATTATTTGGTCTCGGTTGGCCAATCAGCTCCCGCTTGTGGCGCTGCGCCTTTATGAATCATCTGGCCTGTGGGCTGACTACCTCGGACAAACCATGGACGCCTATCTCACCATCCGCACTCACTTCGCTGCTGCTCACCGCCTGGCAAGACCAGAGCTAAGCCAAGAAGAAAATGAACTGATCTACGGCAAATGCGCCAGACCCCATGGCCATGGCCATAATTATTTAGTCGACGTAACGGTTCGCGGAAGCATTGATCCACGCACTGGGATGGTTTGCGATTTAGCAGCGCTCCAGCGTCTCGTGAGCGATCTGGTCGTTGAGCCTTTTGATCACACTTTCCTGAATAAGGACGTCGCCCATTTCGCCGATTGTGTCCCTACCGCTGAGAACATTGCCCTTCATATCGTTGATCGACTGACCACTCCCGTGCGCGCCATTGGAGCGCAGCTGCATAAGGTGCGACTTCAGGAGAGCCCTAATAACGCTGCAGAGGTCTATGCCGAGGCTCCGGCGCTGAATGCAATGCCTGAAGCAATGCATGCCGTCGTGAACGGCTGAGCCCGCTTCGACGTGCAGCGACCATTGGTTCGTCTAGTGCTTGCTGTCAGCCTGGATGGACGGCTTGCACCTTCCTCAGGTGGTGCTGCTCAACTCGGCGGTGCCGGTGATCGGCGCGTGCTTGAGCAAGCTTTGGCTTGGTCTGATGCTGTGTTGATCGGTGCTGGAACACTGCGAGCCCATCGCTGCACCTGTTTAATTCATGATCCACAGCTGTTGGCTCAGCGAAAGCAAGATGGCAGGCCCTTGCAGCCAGCGGCTTTTGTTGTGAGCCGCCATCCCGACTTTTGTCAGGACTGGCCGTTTTTCCACCAAGCGCTTGAGCGTCATCTCTTGACCCCAGATCGGATGTCAGCAGAGGGTTTTTCCTCTATTCATCGCTTGCAACCCTCTTGGGGAAGCACCTTGGTTGAGCTTGCTGCATTGGGTTTTCAGCGCTTTGTCCTTCTAGGAGGCGCTGGTCTTTGCGGATCACTACTGGAAGCCGATCAAGTCGATGAGCTCCAATTAACCCTGAGCCCATGCCTGCTAGGAGGTCGGTTCAGCTGGATTCCGAGCGATGGATGCAGCATGCCACCGGCGCTGTCGCAGCCCAATGCGTGGACGCTGATCTCGGCCGATCAACTGAGCGGCAATGAGCTCGTGGTTCGTTACGGACGCAGTCGCTGAAAGAGCTCGCTCAGGGGGACATCCTTGAGGTCTGTTGCCTGGAGTCCCAGCAGCGATGCCAGGCAGCGCTTCATCACAACTTGGGCGTCATCTCCAATGCGGCCAGACAACAGTTCGCTGATAACACCGAGTTCTCTGCCACTGCGACTGGTTTCACGAATGAGACATTCACTGACGGGCTTGGCTAATGCTTGGCAAGGCTGCTCCCCCATGCTGCTTAAGGGTTCAAGGTCGAGTTCAGCGTCCTTTAGGGCCTGTTTCGCTAGTTGTTGACATTGGTGAGCAAGCTGACTCTCGAGTTTGGGCCGCATCATTTGCAGCAATGGCTGCAGGAGTCCAGCTTGCACCGCACCTCCGCTGAGCATCAAGCTGACCGCCATGAGCGATAAAACCACCTGCTTTTTGTGTGGTGTCGAACGGTTCACAGCAGGTTGAGCGGAACTGGCTTCCCTTCAGTGTGACTCCGGTGGCTCTCACTGGTTAGGGTCATCATCTTCGCCGCTGTCTTCGCCGGTTATGGCATCCCTGAAGGCTCGTTGGCATCGCTCGATTCGGGAGATCCCTGAACAGCAGTGGGAGCAGCTGCTTGGTGCTGACGTCATTCCTTTTTATCGCTGGAACTGGCTCGCTGCCCTTGAGGATTCTGGGAGCGTGGCGCCCGATCAGGGATGGCAACCGCTTCACCTATCCCTGTGGCGCGGAGAGGACCAGCTTTGTGCGCTTGCGCCTCTATATCTCAAGGGGCACAGCTACGGGGAATTTGTGTTTGATCAAGCGTTTGCCCGGCTCGCTGGCGATCTTGGACTTCGTTATTACCCAAAGTTGATTGGGATGAGCCCCGTAAGCCCGGTACAGGGTTATCGCTTTCATGTGGCTGCGGATGAAGATCCTGCAGCATTGACTCAACTCATGCTGGAGTTAATTGATGCTTTTGCGCGGAATAATGGCATCCTTAGTTGCAATTTTCTCTATGTCGATCCTCTCTGGCGTCCTTTGGCAGAGGCGGCAGGTTGCGCCTCTTGGTTAAACCAGCAGAGCCTCTGGACATCAGATGGTCAGACCGATTTCAGCGACTATCTAGCAGGCTTTAATGCTAATCAGCGGCGCAACATCAAACGAGAGCGGAAGGCGGTTCGTGAGGCAGGGCTTGAGATCACGCCTCTTTGTGGTGAGGACCTTGATCATTCGTTGATGCAATGCATGCATAGGTTCTATGAACAGCACTGCGCTCGTTGGGGGATGTGGGGTAGTAAGTATCTCGAAGCATCATTTTTCGACTCTTTAGCGACAAACGCGTTGCGAGAGCGGATTGTTCTCTTTAGTGCTCATCGCGGCAACCCCCATGAGCCCGTCGCGATGTCACTTTGCGTCCATGACGATGGGTCTCTCTGGGGCCGTTACTGGGGCAGCAACGAAGAGATTGATTGTTTGCATTTTGAGGTTTGCTACTACGCGCCGATTGAGTGGGCGCTTACGCAAGGATTGAAGAGTTTTGATCCAGGGGCAGGAGGGAGCCATAAGCGACGGCGTGGGTTTGTGGCTCGGCCTCATACCAGCCTCCATCGTTGGTATGAGCCCCAAATGGATGGACTGATTCGTGGCTGGCTAGGCAAGGTCAATCCATTGATGCTCGAGGAGATTGAGGCGATTAATGCTGAGCTGCCTTTCCGAAAAGAGACGCCATCGCTTGCTCTGTAGGTTGAGAAGAGAATCGCAGTCAGATTGAACCAGACCAACACCGTCATTGACCTAAACGCGTGTGCTCAGCTGGATGATCAGTTGTCGCAGCGGTTTATAGCTTTGGATCCATTGGGTTATTTCTTGATTCGAGTGGATGCTGCAGCGGCTGAATTGGTTGTTGAGCACTACGGCAACACGATTGATGAGCAAGGTCTTGCACGAGACCCTGATTCAGGCGAAGTGATTGCTTGCCGTCAAGGTGGTCCAAGAACGCCTACGGCCGTGTTGCGTGGGCGCACTGCAAAAGAGGTGGGCATTGCCTTAAGCGAAGGGGAGGGAAACCATCCCCTCAGCTGTTTAGATCATGCGTTGTATTTAGGCCGTGAACTTCAGAAGGCTGAACAGTGCTTGCGGGAGGGAAGCGCGTACGTTCAGGATTAATACTTCAAACAGGCTGAAGTTCGCGCGAGTTACTGGGTTCTTCTGGTGGCAATGATTCCAGTTGTTCACGGATTTCTTTTTGCACAATGGCTCTGTATTCCATGAAATGCTCGTTGTGAGCAAGAACAACGATGAATTGTTCAAGCATGGCTGGATTTTGGCGTGCCATCCCAAAGAGATAGCGCCAAAAGCGTCCTCTTGTATCGCGTTTGAGGCCTTGACGCCAGATTACGATCGAAAGCGCTTTGACATCCGTCCAAGTTGGCAATTTGCTAGTGCCTTTCCAACGTGGAGCACCCATCTTTAAGTAATAGGAGTAAACGCGATCCATGTAGGCATTGGGTTCATAGAGCGTGCAAAATGCTTCTACGTACTCGTTAGCGATGTCACGAATGGGCCGGGTTGGTTTGAAATTAAGCAAGTTAGTTTGATTCACGCCTTTGGCAGCCGATTCGTCTTGAATCAGGCGACCTTCTTTCTCAAGGCGATGCCATAGGGCTGTTTGGGGAAGCGCTTGAAGCATTCCCATCATTGCTGCGGGGATGCCTGTGCGGGTCACGAAGTCAACGATCCGGAGACCGGCGCCATCCTTTTCTCCATCAAAACCGATGATGAATCCAGCCATAACCCGAATGCCATTTGCCGTAATCCGGTCAACAGCGGCGTCAAGGGGATTGCGAGTGTTTTGAACTTTTCTCGCAACTTCCAAACTGGCTTCGTCTGGAGTTTCGATACCCAGAAACACGCTTTCAAAACGAGCTTCGTGCATCATTCGCATCATTTCTTCGTCATCTGCTAAATCGACTGACGCCTCTGTGGCAAAACTAAATGGGTAGCCACGATCTTCTTGCCAGGATCTGATTTCAGGAAGCAAAAGCTTCGCGTTGCGCTTATTCCCGATGAAATTGTCATCCACCAGGAAGATCGAACGTCTCCATCCGAGGTCGTAGAGAGATTGCAATTCAGCGATCAACTGCTCAGGTGTTTTGGTGCGTGGTTTGCGGCCGTAGAGAACGATGATGTCGCAAAATTCGCAATTAAACGGGCATCCGCGAGAGAACTGCACGCTCATTGAGTCATAAGCATCGAGCTGCAGCAGGTCAAAGCGAGGAATTGGGGTGGAGGTCACATCTGGTTTTTCGCCTTCTGCGCTAAACCGACCGCCGCTGTCACCCCTTTGGATGGCTTCGATAAAGAGAGGCAGGGTGATTTCTCCCTCATCCAAGATCTTGAAGTCGGCGTCCGCAATTTCCGGCGCATCAGGGGTGGAGCTGGCGTATGGACCACCCACTGCCACAGGAATGCCACGGCGCTTTGCCTCATTGATCTGCTGTTGCATGTCGTCCTTCTGGACGATCATTCCTGAGATCACCACCAGCTCTGCCCAATCCCATTCGGCATCGGTCACCTCGCGCACGTTCCGATCTACCAACTTCATCTCCCATTCCTGGGGAAGTAAGGCTGCAACTGTGACCAGGCCTAAAGGAGGCAGCAGTACTTTTCGATTAACCAGTTCCAGAATTTTTTCGTAACTCCAGAATGTTTTGGGGAATACGGGGTAGATGAAAAGAGTGCGCATGGTGGTAACTGGAGAGCTAAGCGTTCGTGGAATCCGGCCGAACCTCAACAGACCGGTAATAAATCCGAAGATTGCGATGCGCACAAGCTTAAGCGCGTTTGTAGGCAACTCGGCAGGGTTTCTGATCTAATGGTTGCTGCAATCTGTGTCTGTTATGGGCTTCGTTATTTACTTAGGTCTTGTGGGTGCCGGTTTGGTTGCAGCTTTTGCCTTCAGCACTCTTCTGCGCGGCATCAAGCTGATTTGACTTCGTTCATCGGCATTGCACCGCGACGCCAGATCTCCCCTAGGGAAAGAATCAGGCCAATTCCCCCTGCAATCGCAAATGTTGCTTGGAGTCCAATGGTGATCGTGAGCTGAGCTGCGATCAGGCCACTTAAGCCTCCACCACCCAAAAAAGCGATTTGGCTTAACCCGGCCATACGGCCTCTCAGCACCTGCTGCGAGCCAACTTGGGTGATCAAATTGGCGCTACTGAGAAGTCCAGCGGTTCCAGCGCCAATCAGCCAAACCATCAGCAGCACGACGGGAATCAATCGGCTGCTGGCCATCCCAAGTTGAGCGATGGCTGTAATCAAGGCGAAACAACCCAGCGTGAGACCAGGACGGCTGCTGAATTTGTGGCTGTTGCGTTGCAAAATGATCCCACCGGTGATGCTGCCTGCGGCCAGCACACTCGTGAAGAGGCCAAGGTCTTGAGGGCTTGGCCCAAGGGTGTCGGCCGCAATCAGGGGTGCCAGACCTGGGTGAAAGAAGCCAACCACGCAAATCAAGCCGGTGAACTTCAGCACGTGCCGTAAAACGGGTCCGCATTCTCTCCATGCTGAGTTCAGAGTGGCCGAACTGGAAGTGCTACTCAGTTGCTCAATTGATCGGTTTGGCTTCAGCAACCAGATCACGCTGGCAATCGGTAAGAAATAAGTGAGGGCATCGAGGCTGAGGGCGGTTGCAGGTCCGGTCAAAGCCACCAGCCATCCCCCGATGGGGGGGCCGACTAATTTCCCAACATTGAAAACAACCGAAAAGCTGGTGAGGTACGGCGCCAATGTGCGTGGATCATCCACCAGCAAAGCGCAGTACTTATTGCGGGCAGTGAGTTCATAGGCACTGGCAATTCCCATGAGAAGTGTGCTGGCGAGGAGCACTGCAACTTGGGCTGTGCCGACCAAAAGAGGAATCGATAGGGCAGCAAGGAGCCCTGCTCCGAGTAGCGCCCATTGGGCCTGAATGAGCACTTGTTCGCAGCCGATGCGATCGGTTCGAACACCAGCTGGACCACTCACGATCAGGGTCGGGAGTGAGAGAGCTGCAAAGTGCAGGGCGAGCAACATGGCGTTGTCGGTCCCGCTCATCAAGATCCAACCCTTGGCAGTGAGACCTGCAAAAGACCCAGCTGTGCTTACCCCAGAGGCAAGAAGAAAAATGGTGCGTTGCCGTTCATGCCAGCTGGGGCTTCTGTTCACGTCGCACCGCGAGCTGCGGCGACCATATGAGCGGCACTCACCACTCTGCCGGTTAGGTCGTAGATGTCTGCTCCTGTGATTTGAACGGGCACCATGGTTCCCGGATTCACTTGCAGTCCGTTATCACCGGGATGCACCAGCACTTCTCCGTCCACTTCAGGAGCGAATCGGGAGCATCGACCAATCATTTCTCCTGTAGAGGGATTGTGTTGCTCCACTAGGACATCCACGGTTTTGCCAATCCAGGAAGCATTACGAGCGGCAGAAATGGGCTGTTGCAAGGTCATTAACTTGTCCTTGCGCGCGATGGCAATGTCATCTGGCACTGAGTTGGGAAGTGTTGCTGCGGCCGTGCCGTCTTCTGGCGAAAAGGTGAAAATCCCAACGTGATCAAAGCGTTGACGTTCTAAGAAACCGGCCAGATGCTCAAATTGGGCTTCTGTTTCGCCCGGGAATCCCACAATCAATGTGGTGCGAAGGATCGCATCCGGTAGTTGTTCACGAATCTGATCGAGCAATCGTTCATTGACATCCGCTTGCCAAGGTCGATTCATGGCTCGCAACACCTCAGGATGGCTGTGCTGAAGCGGTAAATCGAGATAGGGCAGCACATTAGGAACATCTCGGTAGGCGGCAAGAACGCTTGGGGTAAGCCCCGTGGGGTAGGCGTAGTGCACGCGAATCCAGGGGATTTCCACGTCGCCGAGTGCCTTTAGGAGGTCGGCAAGACGGGGCTTGCCGTAGAGGTCAAGCCCGTAATTGGTGGTGATCTGGCTGATCAGGATCAATTCCTGAACCCCTTGTGCTGCCAACTGATGGGCTTCAGCCACGATCGATTCGATCGTTCTTGAGCGTTGATTTCCGCGCAGATGGGGAATGATGCAAAACGCGCAGCGGTAGTCGCAGCCTTCAGCCACTTTTAAATAGGCAACGGCTTCACCTGTGGTGCGGTAACGAGGCAGGTTTTCGTCGGCTACGAAGGTTGGCGTTTGACTCACGCGGTTCACCCGTTCTCCCGCTTCGACCTGCTGCAGCACCTCCACGATGTGTTGGTAGTCGCCGGTTCCAACAATCGCTTTTGCCTCTGGTATCGACTCCAGAAGCTCGTCTTGAAAATGCTGGGCCAGGCATCCAGCAATGATCAACTCCTTGCCTTGCTCGGCAAGTCCCACAAGGGTTCGTACTGATTCTTCGCGGGCGTCTTGTATGAAGCTGCAGGTGTTGACCACCACAAGGTTGGCATCGTTTTCATCGCTGCTTACCCCATAGCCGGCTTCCGCGAGAAGTCCGAGCATGTGCTCTGTATCCACGCGATTTTTTTCGCAGCCCAAATGGGCGAAGGCCACCGTTGGCCGTTCCGAGAGGCTGTTGCCTGTTTTGGCGTCCCCGGCCATGGCATGACCCTGCAATCCCCCAGTTTAAGAGCGGATGCACGGATGACACCCATGCTTAAACGCTGAATTGCTCACGCTTTGCTGCCAAAATCATGGGTAATTGATCGGCCTTAATGGCAACTCAGCGTCTCACCAGCCGACGCCGGCAGGACCAAGGCTCGAAATGGGTTCGGATTGTGATGGCCGTTTTGGCCACGATCGGCGTCATCGATACGGGCTCGATCACTCTCAAGTTTTGGGGAGTCCTTGGGGATCTCACCTGTCCGATGGGCGCAGGTGGTTGTGACAAGGTCCTGAATAGTCCTTGGGGCACGTTGGTTCAGGGGGATGGCTTCAACATTCCCCTCTCCTTTGCAGGCTTAATTGCTTATCTCGCCGTGCTGGTCATGGCGGTTGTGCCCTTGCTCCCAGGTTTGTCAGAGAACAAAGCGGACCTGTCGCGTCGCACTTGGTGGGGCTTGTTTACTGTCTCACTCGTCATGGCTGTGTTCAGCCTGGTGCTCGTGGGCCTGATGGTGATCAAGATCCAGGCCTTCTGCTTTTTCTGTGTTCTTTCGGCGGTTCTCTCCCTCATCTTGCTCGTGTTGTCGTTGGTCGGAGGAGGGTGGGACGAACCCTCTCAACTGCTGTTTCGGGGATTCCTTCTCGCACTGGCCGTGTTGCTTGGTGGCCTGATTTGGGCTTCAGTTTTGGATCCTGCACGCCCTGATGCCGTAGCGACAGGCCCTGGCGCAGCTCCACCGGTGCTCACGGAGAGCAACCCAGCAAAAACTTCTCTTGCCGAACACCTCACCGCTTCTGGAGCTGTGATGTATAGCGCCTATTGGTGCCCTCATTGCCATGAGCAGAAAGAGATGTTCGGTAAGGAAGCTGCCAAAACTCTCAAGGTTGTTGAGTGCGCTCCAACAGGTCAAAACAACGAAGCCAAGCTCTGTCAAAGCAAGGGGATTGAAGGCTTCCCCACTTGGGAGATCAACGGCGAGCTCGATTCAGGCGTGAAAAAACTTCCTGACCTTGCCCGACTTTCTGGATATAAGGGGCCCAAAGACTTCTGAACCAAAGATCCATGCTTTAAGACGTCACGGCTCTCGTCCCGGTGGCTTGACCTTTGACTTGGCGGCTATGGCGGCACCATTGAGGCATGGGAGCTGGGGTGTCATTACGGAAATGTCCGCCCCTGCTTTCTTTCCTAAATAAGCAAGCTTCCAACAGCAAAGAACTTGATTGCTGGCGATGTAGTAAGTCCAACATCAGGTTCAGCTCCGCACGCCTGCTTTCATTCAGAAGGGTGCTCTGCTCAGGATGTTGCTGCTGCATGAGCCTGAGAGGCGTCATCGCTTCGAGGTTTGGCGTGGCTTTCTGCAGTGTTCGCAACACGTCTTGCATGCCATGGGCTGATCGATCAACGCCGGCAACGCGCCAGCATTCTGATCTCAGCCACTGGATCGATTGGGTTAGTTCTTGTTTGCTGAGTGTTCCACGATCGTGGTCGTTGTCTGATGTTGCTTCTGATCGTTGTTCGTCTTTGGTTGTTTTAGGGAGTGGATTGCCAAGATCGATGTCACGCAGTTGCCTTGCGAATACAAGGCATTCCATCAATGAGTTGCTGGCAAGTCGATTGGCTCCATGCAAACCGGTGCAGGCCACTTCGCCTACGGCGTAAAGACCAGGAAGGCTGGTTGCAGCTTTCAAGTCGGTGGCGACACCTCCCATCCAATAGTGGGCTGCCGGAGCCACGGGAATCGGCTGGTTCTCTGGGTTGATCCCGAAGTTGTGACAACGTTCCAGAATCGTGGGAAAGCGCCGTAGCAAGGTCTCAGCGTTGATGGGGGTGAGGTCTAATCCCATGTGAGCAACCCCTTGGGCCTGCATGCGGCGAACCAGAGCGCGACTGACCTGATCTCTTGGGGCTAAGTCTTTCCCTTCCAGTTCATGGACGGGGCTCTGTCCCAAGGCGTCAACAAGTAGAGCCCCCTCTCCGCGAACGGCTTCAGAGATTAAGAAGCAAGGTGCGTGTTCAAGTTTGAGGGCTGTGGGATGGAACTGAATGAATTCCAGATCTTCGATGGCGGCTCCGGCTTGCCAGGCCAGTGCAACACCTTCGCCGCAGGCTTGTGCTGGGTTGGTGGTGTTGGTGTAAAGGTGGCCTCCACCTCCGGTGGCTAACACCACGGCACGGGCAGGAATCCAGTGAAGTCTTGGGCCTTCGAGAACCTGGACGCCACAGCAGCGATTGTTTTGCACCCAGAGTTGGGTCACCCGAACCCCTCGGCGATGCTGCAAACCAGGACGGGCATCCACGCGTTCCCTCAAGACATCCACTAAGGCTTTGCCCGTGCGGTCTTGTACGTGGAGAACCCTTCGATGACTATGTGCGGCCTCGAGGGTGGTCGCCAGTGACCCATCAGGGTTGCGATCAAACTCCATGCCGAGCTCTTGCAGTCTGAGCACGCTGTGTGGGGCTGCATCAACCAGAAGGCGCACGGCATCGCCATCACACAGACCAGCTCCTGCTCGCACGGTGTCTTCGCCGTGGCTTCCAGCATCGTCGTTGGAACGGGTGACTGCTGCAATCCCTCCTTGAGCCCACCGACTCGACGATCGCCTGCTTGTGTTTCGATTGAGGAGCAGGACCCGCAGACCAGCTGGTAGCTCCAAACATGTCATCAGCCCGGCCGCACCGGCGCCAATCACGATCACATCCCAGGGTCCAGGCGCAATCGGATCGATAAAGGTTGAGATGCTGCTCATGGGAGCAAAAACCGCCAGTGCTCCTGGCGGTTCAAGCTTGGATCAAAATCAACGGTACTGACCGTCGTTGATGCGATCGAAGCCCTCGTTGAGAGCAATCGATGGAGCTGTGACCACGAAATTGTCGCGGTATTTCTCGAACAACTCTTTCTGACGCTCTGAGAGGTCGAGTTCTAAAACGTCATCGACGTTCTCGTAGGGACCTCCCAAAACAATCTTTCCCGCGAAAGTGGGGTACATCCCAGGGAATTGCTGAAAGCGACGCACCGAGGAATTGTTTAAATCAACCTTGTCGCCGCGTTCGGCGAGTTTGTCGTCTGCGACATTTCTAATCTCAGCGGCAGAAACACTGGGGGGAACGAGAAGGCCTATCAATAGGCCTCCGATCACAACCAATCCCGTCAGCCAGGACAACAGGCGCTTCATCTGAACTCTCCGTCGGGATTCGGAACTAACTTCCGGCAGCGCCGGTACGGAAACCTTACAAGTGCAGAACCCTTTTGCTGCCTCAGTACAGCCAGGCGTTCGCAGTTCGTTTCAGATCAGACCACTCAGGCTTGGAACTGAGAGGGAGAGCACAAGAAACAAAGCATCAATAAGTAGGGTGGTGGAGAGCACCGCTGTGGCAACCCGCCAAGCCTCTTGATGCTCTGTGGGTTTGGCTGCTTGCGTCCGAAACCGCTTTGCCAACCAGAGAATTAGCCCTGCAAATGCAATGAGGATCGATAGCGAAACGGGTTGCAAAACCAGCTTCGCCGCCTCGTTAAGAAGATGGGGGGCTTCGCTTGATGTGGCTTGAACAACTTCTGGCCAAAACGACATGACCCCGGTCAGAGCCATCGTGATATCGGTGATCGCTGTGCCTAGAAGAGAGGCTAGGTAAAAGGAACAGCTCAGCTTCCAGCGACTATTAAGTCCACCAATGGCGAGCGGTAGAGCAATGGCCTCGACGGGAAGATGCAGTACCGGATGCATGCGCAGCCATCCCCAAAACAGGGTGCCGGCCAACCAACTTCCGCTGAATCCCACGAGCAAAGTTCCCGCCTGTCTCCAAGACGCATTACCCATCTGCACTGCCACGATCCCCGCCGTCAGCAGCACTGCAGTAAAGAGACAGGAACTGAATGGGTGAAAACGTACCCATGGTGCTTGCAGGAAGACTGGCAGAACAACCAATGCCGAAGCCCAGAAGGACAACGAGCGAAGGAACGAAACCGACGGAACCTTGGACATCACCAGGGTTTTCGTTTCCGTTGTTGGCGTCTGAATCAGACCACTCAGCAAAAGGGTTCCCCCGAATGAAGCAAAGAAAGGACTCGAAGATTAGAAGATTTGAACCGATAGTCGGGATCTGGTTTAGAAGCGCAATAGCGCATAGTCGTATTGCCCTCAGCTAAAAGAGTGCTTTGACGACAGATCCCGGACTGCTTGAAGCTTGCTGGCGTGATTTTGTACTCGGTGTTGTGCAGGGGCTAACGGAATTTTTGCCGATTAGCAGCACGGCCCATCTCAAGGTTGTGCCCGTTCTTGCAGGCTGGGGCGACCCTGGTGTCTCGGTGACTGCCGTGATTCAACTGGGCAGCATCGTGGCTGTCATTGCTTACTTTCGTGCTGATTTGGCGGGAGTGCTCAAAGGCATCAGTGGAGCGTTCAGGCGCGGTCAATGGCGTGAGCCTGAGGCGCGGCTTGGAATTGCGATGGCGATCGGCACCTTGCCGATTTTGGTTGCAGGGTTGTGCATCAAGTTGTTTTGGCCGGGCTATGCCACCTCCCCCTTACGCAGTGTTCCGGCCATCGCTGTGGTCTCGATCGTGATGGCGCTGCTGTTAGGCCTCGCTGAACGAATGGGACCGCGCTTGAAACAGCTCACTCAGGTGGAGGGACGCGACGGACTCGTGGTGGGTTTAGCGCAGGTGCTGGCCTTGATCCCTGGCGTTTCGCGCTCAGGAAGCACGCTTACAGCATCACTTTTTGATGGTTGGAAGCGGGCGGATGCGGCGCGCTTCTCGTTTTTGTTAGGGATTCCTGCCATCACGATCGCAGGATTGGTGGAATTGAAAGACGCCTTCTCAGAGCCCAGCGCGGGAGGTGTGTTGCCTGTTTTTGTTGGAATCTGCTCTGCCGCAGTGGTGTCCTGGCTGGCGATCGACTGGCTCATTAAATATCTCCAGAGCCACAGCACTTGGATTTTTGTTGTGTACAGGTTGCTCTTTGGTGTCCTTCTTCTGGTCTGGTGGTCTGGTTCGGCATCAAACTGAACGGAGTTGAGCGTCAGCCCCGTGTGGAATGAACCTTCTGCCGGTGTGGCTGTTGCAGCTCTTGATCCGGATCGTGCTTCCCGTCAGCCCGCACCGGCCGTTGTGGCATCGGTGGAGCCGGGATCGATCGGAGAGGACCTTGGCTTTGAGCCTGGGGATCAGTTGTTGAGCATTAATGGTGTTCGTCCCCGAGATCTGATCGATTACCGCTATTTGATTGTTGAGGAAGAGTTGCACTTAGAGATTCGCGATGCAGCAGGGGCGCTTCATCATGTGGATCTTGAAAAGGATGAGGACGACGGCCTTGGGCTGGCCTTCACAGAAGCATTGTTCGATGGATTGCGTCAGTGCAGCAATGCTTGTGCCTTCTGCTTCATCGATCAGCAACCACCTGGCCACCGCAGCAGCCTCTATCTCAAGGACGATGACTACCGCTTGAGCTTCCTCTATGGCTCCTACTTAACACTTACAAATCTCAGCGATTCCGATTGGCAAAGGATCGAACAACAGCGTCTGTCGCCTTTATTCGTTTCTGTCCATGCCACTGACCCCGAGCTGCGCTCGAGCCTTTTGCAAAATCCACGGGCCGGTCAGCTCTTGCAGCAACTGAGCTGGTTCGCCGAGCGTGATCTGCAGATCCACGCACAGGTGGTGGTGTGTCCTGATCAAAACGATGGAGCGGCTTTGCTGGGCACCATCGAGGATTTGGCTCAATTTGCCGGTGGTGAGTGGCCGGCAGTGCTCTCAGTAGCAGTTGTTCCTGTTGGCCTAACCCGGTTCAGGCCTCCCTCCGATGGCTTACGTGCGGTTAACCCAGTGGATGCCAGAAAGGTGATTGCTGCAGTGGAACCTCTTCAGAAAGAATTTCAGACCAAATTTGAGAGCAACTTTGTCTGGCTTTCAGACGAGTGGTATTTGATCGCTGGTTTGTCGTTGCCCTCGCGCGCGAGCTACGAAGACTTCCCTCAGCAAGAAAATGGCGTTGGCAGTATCCGAGCGTTCCTCGCTTCTTTGGATGAGGCAACCACCAATCTCCCCCAGGCGGTTGAGAAACCAGTGAAGAGCAGCTGGGTGGTGGGACGTTTGGTTGCAACCGCTCTTGAACCTGTGCTTAAGAGGCTGAATGCGGTGGAGGGTGTTCATTTGACCTTGCATGGCCTGCCCAGTCCTTACTGGGGGCAAGATCAAGTTGTCACGGGCTTGCTGACCGGACAAGATCTCCTTGAAGGCTTGATGGATCAAGACCTGGGCGATCAGCTTTTGCTGCCTTCCGTCATGCTCCGCCAAGGCGATCCGGTGTTTTTGGACGATATGACCTTGGATCAATTACGGGCAACTTTGCCGGTTCCGATCCGAATCGTGCATGGAGCAGCTGAGATCGTGGCCTCTGCACTCGGATCCATCGAAAAAAGCACTTAAGCTCCGCGAAGTTCCATTTTCGTTGTGCTCCGGAAAGCTGCTCATATTTTTCTGGTTGCAGGTTGTTTGCCTGTTTTTGCAGCTACGTCTGCACTTTCTCAGGACGCTTTGGGTGAGTCCATCTCGTCTGAATCGACACTGATGGATCAGTCGTCACTGCCTAATGCCATCGACCTCAAAGGATCGCGTCCTAAGGCGGATTCATCCGTCATGCCTCCCGCGGCAACCACTCTCCCTGAGGATTTGGATGCGCTGAAGTCACCTGACAGTCTTGCCTTACCCGATCTTCCGTCTCAGGTCACGATCCGCGAACTTCGCCCCTTAACTCTCCAAGAGGTGGAGCGTTTAGTTGAAGTCAATAATCCAAGTTTGAAGGCTGCAGCAAGTCAGGTTAAACAGGCCAAATCAGCAGTGCTTGCTTCGATTGCGGCCTGGTATCCCACTGTGAATCTCACAGCGAATGGATTGCCCCAATATTTGGAGGGTGAGCAATTTCGAAACCCTGATTTTCTCGCTACCCCAGAACAAAACCCTCTTACAGGAGAACCGCTTTTCGAGCGGGATGCCAATACGTACACCAGGCGTTTGTCAGCCAATTTCTCTGCTCAAGTGCAGTGGAATCTGATTGATCCTGCTCGCGTTCCCCAAATATCAGCAGCACGCGACAATTTTGAAAAGGCAAGTGATGCTTATCT
>QCUZ01000020.1:0-18386 GCA_003210555.1 Synechococcus sp. AG-683-A03
ACGTCAGTCGTTATTCGCCAGTGGTGTAATCAGCGCAGCAGATCTGGATGATTACCGAGCCCGTTACCTCAGCAGCAAAGCCACCTTTGAAGCGGCCCAGGAAAGAATCCAACAACGCGATATCGAAGGTGGTGAGCTGTTAATCAGGGCTCCTTTCAGCGGGTTGATCACAGAGCGCTATGCCGAACCAGGCTCCTTCGTGACGCCTACCACCGCAGCATCCTCCTCAGCAGGCGCCACCAGCTCTTCGATCGTTGAGCTCTCCCAGGGCCTTGAAGTCACAGCAAAAGTTCCAGAAAGTGATATCGGCCGTATCAAACTCGGCCAGGTCGCCAACGTCCGCGTTGACGCATTCCCGGACCAAAGCTTTGCCGCTGAAGTGCGCGACATCGCACCCCGCGCCGAGAAAACCAACAACGTGATTTCGTTTGAGGTGGAACTCACCCTTTTGAATCCGCCTCCGATCCTGCGCATCGGCATGACCGCAGACGTGAACTTTCAAACCGGACGCACCGCAGCGAGCACCCTGGTACCAACCGTGGCGATCGTGACGGAAGATGGCAAACCAGGGGTTTTGCTGGTGGGCAAGAACGACCAACCCACATTCCAACCGATCGAACTGGGCTCCAGCGGCGGCAGCCAGAGTGCGATTCTCTCGGGAGTGAAACCGGGAACCCGGGTGTTCATCGACTTGCCGCCCTGGGCGAAACAGCGCGACTAATCCAGCCCACCCCTGCCGAAACCCATGAGCTCCACCTCCGATCAACCCCTGCTCCTGCTGGTGGACGGACACTCACTGGCATTCCGTAGTTTTTACGCGTTCAGCAAAGGCGGGGAGGGTGGACTGGCCACCAAAGAGGGAATTCCTACGAGCGTCACCTATGGATTCCTCAAGGCCCTGCTCGATAACTGCAAAGGGCTGAAGCCCAACAGTGTGACGATCGCCTTCGATACAGCTGAACCCACCTTCCGCCATAAGGCCGACCCCAACTACAAAGCCCATCGCGACGTCGCACCCGCTCACTTCTTCCAAGATTTAGGGCAGCTCCAAGAGATTCTGAAAACGCAGCTTCAACTTCCCATCTGCCTAGCCCCGGGCTTTGAAGCCGACGACGTGCTCGGCACGTTGGCCAACCGCGCAGCCGCTGATGGATGGAGCGTGCGCATTTTGAGCGGCGATCGCGACCTCTTTCAACTGGTGGACGACAGCCGCAACATCGCTGTCCTTTATATGGGCGGTGGGCCCTACGCCAAAAGCAGTGGCCCCACCTTGATCGATGAAGCCGGCGTGCAAGCCAAGCTCGGCGTAGCTCCCACCAAGGTGGTGGACCTCAAGGCTCTCACCGGAGACAGCTCCGACAACATTCCTGGCGTGAAGGGGGTGGGTCCAAAAACAGCGATCAGCCTACTGAAGGACAACGACGATCTCGACGGGGTGTATCGAACCCTTGCCGAAGTGGAAGAGGAAGGCCCAAAAGCGAGTCGGGGCGCGATCAAAGGGGCGCTGAAAGGCAAACTTGCCAACGACAAAGACAATGCCTACCTGTCCCGACACCTGGCTGAAATTCTGGTGGACATTCCGCTACCAGAGGAGCCCGAGCTGGACCTGGGCAGCGTTGATGGTGATGGCCTGAGTCAGCGTTTGCAAGAGCTCGAGCTCAACAGCCTGATCCGTCAGGTTCCCAATTTTGTGGCCACCTTTTCCAGTGGTGGATTGGCGGCCAATGCCCACCTCCTCGACACAGCAGAGGAGCCACGCACCATCAAGGCTGGATCCAAAACAAAAGCCGCAGCTGAATCATCAGGAGCAGAAGAGAAATCCGAGGCGACATCCGCCGCTGCTGCCAGCCAAACCCAACCGGTCTTACAACCCGGAATCATTCAAACCCTTGATCAACTCAAGGCTCTGCTCACGCAGTTAATGAACTGCCGTGATCCGCAAGCCCCCGTTGCTCTCGACACGGAAACCACCGATCTCAATCCATTCCGCGCTCAGCTCGTCGGCATTGGCGTTTGTTGGGGCGCTAACGCGGGTGATCTGGCGTACATCCCGGTGAGTCATCAAGGCGATCCGACTCCAGAGCAATTGCCTCTGGAAACGGTGCTCCAAGCCTTTGCCCCTTGGCTCGCCAGTGGCGAGCACCCCAAAGCCCTCCAAAACGCCAAATACGACCGCCTCATCTTGTTGCGCCATGGCCTACCGCTTGCCGGTGTGGTGATGGACACCCTGCTGGCTGATTACCTCAGGGATGCGGCAGCAAAACATGGCCTGGATGTGATGGCCCAGAGGGATTACGGCATCAGTCCCACCCTGTTTAGTGATCTGGTGGGAAAAGCCAAGGACGGCAAAGCCAGCAATTTCTCTGAGGTGCCCCTGGAACAAGCAGCTCAGTACTGCGGCATGGATGTGCATCTCACCCGCAAACTCGCCATCGATCTCAACCAGCAACTAGAGGCATTAGGCCCGCAACTTCCCGACTTGCTCAGCAAGGTGGAGTTGCCCTTAGAACCGGTGCTGGCCGTGATGGAAGCCACCGGAATTCGCATCGATGTGCCCTATCTAGAAGCGCTCTCCTCCGAAATCGGAGCGAACCTGGAACGGCTGGAAACGAGTGCAAAAGAGGCTGCAGAGCTTGATTTCAACCTCGCATCCCCCAAACAATTGGGTGACTTGCTGTTCAACACCCTCGGGCTGGACCGCAAAAAGTCACGGCGAACCAAAACGGGTTACAGCACCGATGCCACCGTGCTCGAAAAGCTGGAACACGATCACCCCGTGGTACCCCTCGTTCTTGAACATCGGGTGCTGAGCAAATTAAAGAGCACGTATGTGGATGCGTTGCCCCAACTGGTGGAAGCTGAAACCGGACGGGTTCACACCGATTTCAACCAGGCGGTCACCGCCACAGGCCGGCTCAGCAGCAGCAATCCCAACCTGCAAAACATTCCTGTACGCACGGAATATTCCAGGCAAATTCGCAAGGCCTTTTTGCCCCAAGACAGCTGGACACTCCTCAGTGCCGACTATTCGCAAATCGAGCTGCGCATTCTCACGCACCTATCTGGCGAAGAAGTGCTGCTTCAGGCTTATCGCGACGGTGACGACGTTCATGCTCTAACGGCGCGATTGCTCCTCGACAAAGACGAGGTGTCGGCCGATGAACGACGGCTAGGCAAAACAATCAATTTCGGCGTGATTTATGGCATGGGCGCCCAGCGCTTTGCACGCGAAACCGGCGTCAGCCAAAGCGAAGCCAAAGACTTTTTGAGCAAATACAAGCAGCGCTATCCCAAGGTGTTCGCTTTTCTAGAACTTCAGGAACGACTAGCCCTGAGTCAGGGTTATGTGGAAACAATTTTGGGACGCAGGCGCCCTTTCCACTTCGACCGCAATGGTCTCGGCCGCCTCAGTGGCATGGATCCTCTTGAGATCAATTTGGACGTGGCGCGACGCGGCGGAATGGAAGCGCAGCAACTTCGAGCCGCGGCCAATGCTCCGATTCAGGGCTCGAGTGCCGACATCATCAAGCTGGCGATGGTGCAACTTCAAGCAGAACTTGAAAATAAAAATCTGCCAGCCAGGCTTCTTTTACAAGTGCATGACGAACTTGTTCTGGAAGCGGAACCGGAGGCACTTGCCGTTGTTGAGCCACTCGTGGTGCACACCATGAAAAACGCGATCCAGCTGTCTGTTCCCTTAGAGGTTGAAACCGGAAGCGGAGCCAACTGGATGGAGTGCAAGTAAACAAAAACTATCCACCATTGCGATTGCTCATGTCATGACTTTGTTCAAATAAGGGGAGTGTTTCCAGCTCAGCGCTAATGCCAAGAGTGCAACGCCACCGCAAGCAATCGAAAATTGAAACGGTGCTTGCGCTCCAATCGAAGCGATTAATTGACCACCAAAGAAGGAAACAATTGCGGCTGCCAATGTAAACAGTGAGATAGCAAAACCCATCACCCATCCCTGCTCTTCTTTGGACACGGATTCGGAAAATCCTGTAAGCATGGTTGGGTAACCAATCCCATGCAAGAGACCGGAAGGTAACATGATTGCCAAGGCGAAGGGCCCTGAAGGAACGAGTAGGAACGCAGCCACACATCCACAAAACAGCAGCGTGCAGCTGGCCATGATGGTGCGTTTCGAAAATCGAGCATTGAGGGGCTCAACAAGAAAGCTGCTCGATGCAATCAGTCCAACACCCATCAAAAACATTCCAACACTTGAGCCTGTCGCTCCATAACCAAATCGGGTTGAAAGATTGGCTGAAACAAACACATACAGACCTAAAACACAAAGCATGTATGGAAAGAATGCCGAGGAGACACGCCGAACCGACTCTCGATTAAGAGCATCAGTCAGCAACCTAAACACCACCAATGGATTCGCTTCCATTGGAATCACCTCCATCTTCACATCCTCAAACCCAAAGAAGACAAGTAGCAATCCCACAATGCACAACAAACCACCAATTAGAAATGGCAAGTGTGAGGAGGCGAGAGCACCAAGAAGATCCTTATCGGAAAATAGTCCACCAATGATGGGACCCACCACAAGGCCAAAACTCATCCCAACGGTGGCCAATCCTAAATTTCGTGAGCTTTCACGATCACTTTTAGCAAGGTCAATCATCGCAGCAGCAGCAATGGGCTGAGCCCCAGCCGTAAAACCGGTAATCCCCCTAGAGAGCACCAATAGGATGTAATTATGAGAAATTAGTGCCACAGCTGCGATTGCATAGCCAACAATCGCGCCAACCAAACAAATCAGTATTCCCGGCTTGCGTCCAATACTGTCTGACAGCTTTGAAATATAAAGCGATCCGAAAAACCAGGTCAGGAAGAATGTTCCAATTGCAATTCCATAAAGAAGAGCACCCTGTGATTGAGAAACGCCAGCCTGAAGAAAGCCACCATTCGGCTGCATCAACAAAGCAGCAAAGATAGGAAAGGCAAGACCTTGACCCATCACATCAACAAAACAAGTAAACATCAATGCGAAAATCGCAAGTGACATTGAAGCTTCCTCCAGGCAACGCCTTTCCTATCTAAAAGTTAGCAACGCTTGATTCAGCACTCCCAATCAACCAGCTCACTGACATAAACTGTTGCCTCAGCAGTAGCACAATTTACCCCTAAGCCTTAGATTCACAATCAATATTTCTTGCCTATTCCCTATGGCCAACAACAATATGTTGACGATCATGTGAATCGCCCTAATCCTAATCCTAGCATTCAAGCATTTAATTTTTCAATCAATCTCAAGGCATTTATTCGCACAAGGCAACCTCTAAATCTACTTTTCCCATCTGAGCGATCGCACTACCCCGAGAAATCGGTGGGGTGCCTCAAAGCGATTCGATCAGAACAAGGCAACACGTCCAGCCACGCAACCAGATCCATCCGTCTGAGCTGGAATGTCAAGGCTCTGAGCTCAACACAGCTTTGGCGATTATGGCCAGCGCATCCAAAGGGGCAACACCAGCTCGGATCTACCATCCAGTACTGGTTTTTGATCTGCGCAGGCAGGCATCAGCCGTGATTTGACTTCCATCCCTAAGCCTGATGTCTTCCCTGCGCTTAACCAACAGCCTCACCAGTCGCACGGAAGCATTCGAGCCCTTAGAGGCAGGAAAGGCAACGATTTACTGCTGTGGCGTCACGGTGTATGACCTTTGCCACTTGGGTCATGCACGCAGCTACATCAATTGGGACGTCCTACGCCGCTACTTGATTTGGCGCGGCTACGACGTGACCTATGTCCAGAATTACACCGATATCGACGACAAAATCCTCAATCGTGCTGCCGAGGAGGGCAGCACGATGGAAGCGGTGAGCGAGCGCAACATCGAAGCCTTTGAAATCGATATGGGCCGGCTCAACATCCTTCCGGCCGACCGCATGCCTCGAGCCACCTGTTGCATCGAAGGGATACAAACACTCATTGCTGAACTGGAAGCAAAAGGGGCGGCCTACAGCTCCGATGGTGATGTGTACTTCGATATTTCCAAAGCCAAGGACTACGGCAAGCTCAGTGGTCGCGACCCCAACGACCAACAGCAGGGAGCAAGCGGCCGTACGGCTGATGGAGAGGAAAGTCGCAAGAAACACCCATTTGATTTCGCTCTCTGGAAAGGAAGCAAGGCCGGTGAGCCCAGCTGGGAGTCTCCCTGGGGCCCAGGACGGCCGGGTTGGCACATCGAATGCTCAGCGATGGTGCGTCAGGAACTTGGCCTCACCATCGATATCCACCTAGGCGGCGGCGATCTGGTGTTTCCTCACCACGAGAACGAAATCGCTCAATCAGAAACCGCAAACGGCGCTCCCCTCGCCCGGCTGTGGATGCACAACGGCATGGTCAACGTGGGCGGAACGAAGATGTCGAAATCACTGGGCAACTTCACCACAATCCGCGCGCTACTCGAAAGCGGACTCTCGGCCATGGCCCTTCGCCTCTTTGTTCTTCAGGCCCACTACCGCAAGCCCCTGGACTTCACGGCCGAAGCGCTGGAGGCAGCAACGACTGGATGGAAGGGGTTGAATGCGGCCCTCAAGTTGGGGGAAACCCATGCGTCTGCATTGGGATGGGGGCAACAAACGGCCCTCAGCGTGGATGCGGTGAGAGCTGGACTGAGCGCCAATGGCCCCTTTGAAGACCTTGAGCAACGGTTCATCGCCGCCATGGACGATGACCTCAACAGCTCTGGTGCCTTAGCCGTGCTGTTTGATCTCGCCCGTCCGCTCAGGGGACTAGCCAACCGTCTGGATCGAGGCGATCAACCTGATGAGCAGCAAGCCGATGAGCTGAACCAACTGCAGTCACGCTGGATGCTGTTGCGCGAGCTCGCCGCCGTTCTCGGTCTTCGCAGCGAAACCGATGAACCCCAACCCTCTGAAAACGGCGGCATCGACTCACAAGCGATTGAACAGGCGATTGCCAATCGCAAAGCAGCGAAAGAAGCGAAGAACTATCAAGAAGCCGATCGCATTCGCAAGTCCCTCAGCGACCAAGGCATTGAACTCATCGACAAGCCAGGTGGACTCACGGATTGGAGACTGGTTTAACGCTCCTTTCCAGCCATCATCGCTTCGATCTTGCGAATGCGTTCCATCGTTGTGATCCAAACCTCAAGACGGAAGTTTTGATCGCCCAGCTCAGGGTCGGTCGAATCCATCGCTTCGATACGGGCCTTGAGAGCATTCACCATCGCTTCAATATCGTCTTTGGCCTCGAATGCATCCCAAAGCTCCCGCTCCAAGCGAGCCCGCTCAATAAAGTTCCAACGTTTGAGCCACAACATCGAACCGCGTCCACAGAGGTTCCTGTCTACCGGATTGCTGACACCATTTGACGGACTTACCCACTCTTGGAATTCACAACTTTGCATCCTGAAAGCCTGTCTAAGGCCATTCAGCTCTCGGTCTCACCGGTGTTTTTGCTTGCCGGGATTGGGGCCCTTCTCAACGTTCTGTCAGCCAGGCTCGCCAGGGTGGCTGATCACTCTCGCCGGCTCAGCGAATTGGATGCCCGAGGAGATGACTTTGAGCGCAGGCATTGCAAACGACGAATGCAACACATTCTGCGTGCGATCTGGCTCCTCACCTGCGCCACCCTGCTTCTTTCCATCGTGGTTTCAGCGATGTTTATGAGTGTGATCACGCAAGTAAACCTTACGGCAATCGTGGCACCACTTTTTATCACCACAATGGGAATGTTGATGATGGCTTCGATCTCATTCCTCCTGGAGGTGCGGCTGGCCAGTGAATTTGTGCGGAGAAAGTTTTAGAAAAACTCAACCACGATGTAAGCCATCAAGCCACTGGCAACCACTGACGCCATAAATCAACAACGCTAATTAATAAACCAGCAGTAATCACAACAGGCGACACCCAGCGCAGGAAAAAGAGCATCAAGCCGATTAAACCCGCAGACGTTTTGGAGCCCTGAAGATCATTCCGGAACCGCTTCGGAACCACCCAGCCCACAAGCAGGGTGATTAACAGTCCTCCCAAAATCAGCAGCACACCCCCAAAGATTGAATCCATCGCTTCCAACACCGGAATTGACATCGCCGCGGGGAGACCTGCGATAAAGATCAGCAATGCCATCAGCCATGCCGATCGTCTGCGGGACCAGCCCAGGCGATCCATCAAGGAAGCCACCGGTACTTCCAGCAACGACACCGATGACGTAATCGCAGCGAGATAGGCCAAGGAAAAAAAGAGCACGGCCACCAAGCGCCCTGCAGAACCAAGCGAAGCCAGTCCTGTGGGAATCGCTAAAAACAAGGCCCCAACGGTGGACTCGCTCACCGTTTCCTTCAGCCCAAAGCTGATCACCACAGGGAATGTAATCAGTCCAGCCAACAGACCAACGGCTGTGTCCAAACCCACCACCGCAATCGCTTCCCTCGGCAGACGCGCACTACTTTTCAAATAGGCCGAATAGGCAAGGATGCAACCGATTCCAGTGCCGATCGAGAAAAAAGCCTGGGTAAACGCATTGCGAATGGTGGTGGGATTGAGCAGCTGAGCTGGATCCCAACGCAACAGAAAGGTTTGATATCCCCCCAAAGCCCCAGACAACGTGGCGGCCCAAAGGGCCAAACCAACCAACAAAACAAACAACAGAGGCAAGGCCCAGCGCGATAGACGCTCGATTCCTCCCTGCACGCCCGCGGCCACCACCGCAGCGGTTAAGGCAAGGCTGCCCCCTTGACCGAGCAGGGCGCTATTCCCAGTGCTCACCGAGCCAAACAGCGACTTGGCCGTCTCCATATCGTCTGGCAAACCCACCCATAGGGCATGAATGAGGGTGTGACCCGTCCACCCCATCAGCACCGCATAAAACGCCAAAATTCCGCAAGAGGCGAGCACAAACAGCCATCCCATCGGCCGCCACGCCTCTCCCGCCGCCGCAACAGGAGCTAGCAAAGGGCTTTGGGCCGTACTGCGACCCAGCACCATCTCTGCGACCAACACGGGCAAGCAGACCAACAAGACAATCAGGACGTACAGCAGCAAGAAGGCGCCTCCACCTCCCTGGGAGGCGCGATAAGCAAAGCCCCAGAGGTTGCCTAAACCCACGGCACTACCAGCCGCGGCCAACACAAACCCCAATCCGGACCGCCAGTGCTCCTTCAGCGCCATCAGCCCGTGCCCATCCGTAATGCTGCGAAGTTTGCCAGGCGCAGGCATTGAGGTGGGAAACTGTGATCAATTGCCTGGATCCCTGTGAAAGCCATCAGCGTTCTGGGCTCCACTGGCTCAATTGGCACCCAGACGCTGGAGATCGTTGAGGATTTCCCCGATCAATTCCGGGTGGTAGCCCTCAGTGCTGGACGCAATCTCAGCCTGCTGGTGACCCAAATCCAGAGACATCGCCCTGATGTTGTGGCCTTGGCGGATCCAGCGCTGCTCGCTGAGCTCAAAGACAGGCTGATGGCCCTGCCTGCCGACTCACGCCCGGAGCCTTTACCGCACTTAGTGGCTGGACCAGAAGGCCTTGATGTGGTGGCGTCCTGGGATGCAGCGGATCTCGTTGTGACTGGAATTGTGGGCTGTGCTGGATTGTTGCCCACCCTGGCAGCGATTCGCGCCGGGAAAGACCTCGCCGTTGCCAACAAAGAAACATTGATTGCCGCAGGTCCGGTGGTCCTGCCTGAGCTGAAAAAAAGCGGCAGTCGGCTGCTTCCTGCCGACTCCGAACACTCCGCCATCTTCCAGTGCCTGCAAGGAACACCATGGAGCGACACCGCCCGTCTCTCCACCGGGGTTCCAACCCCTGGCCTACGCCGTATTCAACTCACCGCGTCTGGTGGTGCCTTTCGCGATTGGTCAGCTGCTGATCTCGAAAAAGCAACGGTGGCCGATGCCACCTCCCATCCCAACTGGAGCATGGGCAAAAAAATCACCGTGGATTCAGCCTCATTGATGAATAAGGGCTTGGAGGTGATTGAGGCTCACTATCTCTTTGGCCTGGATTACGACCACATCGAGATCGTGATTCATCCCCAAAGCATCATCCATTCGATGGTGGAACTTGCTGATTCCTCCGTGCTCGCCCAGCTGGGCTGGCCAGACATGAAACTGCCGATTCTCTATTGCATGAGTTGGCCTTCAAGACTGGAAACCCCTTGGAGAAGGCTCGATCTCACCGAAGTGGGGCAATTGAGTTTCCGTGCACCGGATCCAGCCAAATATCCCTGCATGGACCTGGCCTACGCCGCAGGTCGTGCCGGCGGCACCATGCCTGCCGTGCTCAATGCGGCCAATGAAGAGGCCGTAGCCCAATTCCTCGAGGAGAAGATTCACTTTCTCGACATTCCCAAGATGATTGAGGGAGCCTGTGAACAGCACAAACCTGATCTGGCGGCCAACCCTTGTCTGGATGATGTGTTGGAGGTGGATCAGTGGGCACGCCAGGCTGTGCGCGAGCAAGTGAACCGGGGCACAACGCGCTTGAGCAGCGCATCGCTGGCCGCATGAGCGAGCGAATTAGCCATCACTTGTTGCTCTGCGCCACACCCACGAAAGCCAAGTGCTGTGATCCAGAGATCGGTGCCGCAAGCTGGGATGCTCTCAAGCGCCAGGTGCGTGAACTGGACCTTGAGAATCCCAGCCGGGCAGAAGGAATCGTGCTGCGCAACAAAGCCGATTGTTTACGCATCTGTGAACAAGGCCCAATCTTGTTGGTCTGGCCCGATGGCACCTGGTACGGAGGTGTCACGCCAGAACGGATTAGCAGGATTCTTCAGCGACACATCATCCAAGGACAACCGATCGAAGAGTGGGTCTTGAAAACCACCACGTTCACTTGAGCGTTTGCAACCAAGACGCAGCAAGCGCATCGGCCCAACAGCCGGCTCGTCCGTGAAAACCGTTGTGACCCCCCTTGCGGGTGAAGATCAATTGAATGGGCCCATCCGTAGGAACAGCCTCCTCAAGATCGAGGGCCGAGCAAGCAGGCACCCATGGATCATCCAGAGCCTGAAGCATCAGGGTGGGAGGCAAACGCTGGGGCGATTGGATCAAATGCTGGAGCGGTGAAGCCTCCCGGTAGTAAGCCTCCACGTCTACAAATCCCCAGCGAGGCGCTGTCACGCTGCTATCGAAGGCACGAATCGTGCGTGGTTGCTCAGCACCACTCATCCGCTCAAGATCCAAATCGCTCACGCCAAAGGGATCAGCCAGCGTCTGACGCACCAAGCGCTGCAGCAACCAGCGTTGGTACACACGATTGCGGGGACGTTCAATGGAGGCACTGCAGGCCGCCAAATCCAAGGGACTGCTGGCACAAAACAATCCATCCAGGGGCTGGCGTGCTGGGTCGAGTCCGGCGGTAACACGTTCCGCTGACGTTGACAGGCAAGCATTGAGAAGCATGGTTCCCCCCAGGGAAAGCCCAGCGCCAAACAAGGGCAGCGGTGTCCCTTCTGGGGTCAGGGTGCTACAGAGCTGTCGCGCCCGATGCAAAACAGGAAGAAGGTCGCTGTTGCACCGGGCCGCATAGGTGCCACCCGCCAGATGTCGACCAGGATCAGCTCCGCGCATGTTGAGGCGCAGCACCGCAAAACCCTGACTTTCTAGGGCTACACCAAGCCTGCGCACACCTTCGCGACGACTGGATCCACCAAGACCATGAAGTATGACCACCACTGCCTTTGGCTCTGGCGGGCAATCAAGGAAAGCGAGCAACGCACCAGAGCCAGCGGCACCGCTCTTTAGGGCAGGCACTTCGATCTCCAAGGGTTGCCCCTGATCGATCGGCAAATCAACTGGACGGAGCGTATCCCTCAAGGTTTGAAGGTCGCCTCCCCACCAGGGGAAACGCTGTTGAAAGGGAGAGACCCCCAGTTGCAGCAGCAGCTGGGGGTCTGGGTGTGGATCAGGCCAGCTCACAGGCGAATCATTTCTTACCGACGCCTAACTCCTTGAGTTCTCCGAGCAGATCTCCAAGCACCTTCTTGGCATCGCCAAACACCATGGAGGTGTTGCCGAGTTCAAACAGGTCATTTTTGATCCCGGAATAGCCAGCACTCATGCCGCGTTTCACCACAAACACGGTGCGAGCCTGCTGAACATCCAGCACTGGCATGCCATAGAGCGGCGAATTGGGGTCGGTCTTGGCCTGGGGATTCACCACATCGTTGGCACCCAACACAAGCACCACATCGGTGGCAGGGAACTCAGGGTTGATCACATCCATCTCCTTGAGCTGCTCGTAGGGCACATCGGCCTCTGCAAGAAGCACATTCATGTGACCGGGCATCCTGCCCGCCACAGGGTGAATCGCGTAGGCCACCTCAATCCCTGCGGCCTCTAGGGAGCGAGTTACTTCCCGCAGAGTGTGCTGGGCTTGAGCCACAGCCAGGCCATAGCCGGGAACAATGATCACCCGCTCTGCCGCTTCAAGGGTGAGGGCGCACTCCTCAACACTGCAACTGGTGATGTTGGTGTATTCGCCACCACCACCGGAGGCGGTGGATGAAGCGCCAAGAGCTCCACCGAACAGCACCGACACCAAGGAGCGATTCATGCCGTTGCACATCACCTGGGTGAGGATCAAACCGGCAGCACCCACCATCGCGCCAGCCACGATCAGCAGCTGACTGCCCACAACGAAACCAGCAGCAGCGGCAGCCACGCCGGAATAGCTGTTCAAAAGGGAAATCACCACTGGCATATCGGCTCCGCCGATCGGCAGGGTGACGCCGATTCCCAGCAGCGCAGAGGACACGACCAGCAGCCATAGGCCGCTTCCACCGTTGCGGATCATCTCGACCGCAGCGATCAAGGACACCACCGCCAAAGCAATGTTCACCACGTGGCGCGCTTTGCTTTGCATCCATGGCGGTGTGGACAACCAGCCCTGAAGCTTGGCCATGGCCACGATCGAACCGGTGAAGGTGATCGAACCAACGAAGAGCGAGATCACGATCGAAATCTCTTCAACGATTCGAGATTCCCCTTCCGCTCCCATGACAGGGAAAAGTGCAACCCCTAGCGCCACCAGCAGGGAGGACATTCCCCCACAACCGTTAAACAGGGCCACGATCTCAGGCATCGAGGTCATCGGCACCCTTTGAGCGGTAATCGCGCCCAAAAGGCCCCCAATGATGGTGCCTCCAATAATCCAACTCCAGGCAGAGGCTGAGATTCCACCCGCAAACGAATCAACAAGGACTCCCAACACAGCGAGAGCCATGGCAACGGCAGCCAGACGATTGGCCTCCCGCGCAGAACGAACTTTTGAGAGCCCTTTAATTCCGAGGGCTAGCAGCAATACGGCGACCAGATCGATCGCGTACTTAACAACGACAGCAGAGCTCATCAGCGGTTCTCCTTGCGTGCGGGCTTACGGCTGAACATGGCCAGCATTCGATCGGTGACCAAAAAACCTCCAACGACATTGAAAAGAGCGAAACCGAGGGACACAGCACCCAAGGCCAATAACGGGGTATTGCCATCATTTCCCGCCTTGATGATCAAGGTGAGCGCAGCTAAAACCGTGATTCCCGAGATGGCATTAGCGCCACTCATCAAGGGGGTATGCAAAGTGGGAGGCACTTTGCCAATCAGTTCAAGACCGAGAAGGCTGCCGAGCAGCAGAACCCAGAGAGCCTCACTTAAAAAAGACATCAGTTGGAACCTCCAGGAGTAAGAACATCGCCACGGCGAATGCTGCCGTCATGAGCGATCAGACAACCAGCGATGAGCTCGTCTTCGGTGTCGAGCGTGAGCTGGCCGTCTTGAAGGGTGGGCTGCAGCAAAGCCAAAAGATTGCGGGCGTACAAAGAACTGGCGTGATTCGGAACGCTGCAGGGAAGCTCGTTCGCACCAATCAGCTTCACGCCTTTGCGGTTCACCGTTTGGGACGGAACGGTATCAGCACAGTTACCGCCTTGAGCAACGGCCAGGTCAACCACCACCGATCCGGGGCGCATGCGATCAAGCATGTCCTCACTGATTAAGCGTGGGGCTCGTTTACCCGGAACTTGAGCTGTACAAATCGCCACGTCAGCCTGGGCGAGTTGGTCAGACAGCTGTTGTCGCTGCGCGGCCAGGAACGCATCCGAGGCTTGCTTGGCGTACCCCCCCGATTCGGCGGGCTTGTCGTCCATCTCTGGGGGATCGATGAAGCGAGCTCCAAGAGACTCCACCTGCTCTTTCACAGCAGGGCGAATGTCGCTCACAT
The DNA here is from genome assembly GCA_003210555.1 of Synechococcus sp. AG-683-A03. GTDB lineage: Bacteria > Cyanobacteriota > Cyanobacteriia > PCC-6307 > Cyanobiaceae > Synechococcus_C. Next base: position 14,198 of record QCUZ01000020.1, read on the forward strand.
ACACAACTGCCCCCAAACGGCGAGCGGTTGCCACCGCCTGAAGACCTGCAACACCAGCACCCAGCACGACGACCCTGGCGGGCTGCACGGTGCCTGCTGCGGTCATCAGCATCGGGAAGTAGCGATCCAAGGCTGCAGCACCAAGCAACACAGCCTTGTAGCCAGCGATGTTCGCCTGGGACGAGAGCACATCAGCAGACTGGGCACGACTGATCCGGGGAAGAAGCTCAAGGGCCATGGCTGAAAGACCACACCCCTTTAAGGCTTCCGCTAGCTCGGGATTTCCGTAGGGGGACAGCATCCCCACCACCAGGGCACCCCGTCGCAAGCGACTGAGCGATGCCGGACTTGGGCTTTGAACACAAAGCAACACGTCGGCCTGACCCCAGGCTTTTGCCTCTCCTGGAGCAACCAAATCGGCTCCAGCACTGGCGTACGTTTCGTCAAGGAAACCGGAGGAGACTCCGGCACCACGCTCGACAGCAACAGAGCAGCCGAGGGCAATGAATTTTTTAAGGGTCTCGGGTGAAGCTGCTACACGGGTTTCAGCCGCTGCGCTTTCAATCGGGATAAGGAGTCTGGGCAAGTTCGTTGTGCCGCCACCCAGCTGAGATTACGGGGTCATGGCTCCCGAAACGCATCTTTTCTGTAGAAGCTGACTTAGTGAAGCAGCTGTGGCTAATCAGGGGATTCTGTCTATAAGCGCATGGGTCTCTCTGCAATCGAATGTCCCGATGGCGTGTGCCATAGCCATCACGGCGGGCATGCCGTGAATCGCCACACCATGGAAGAACTTCTCGCCGAACACGGCCGGGAATGGTGCGAGCGACTCGCGGAACGGATCTACGAAATGTCGGTGGACACGTTCTCTCAATCAGTGATGCCCAGCCTCCATGCAGCGGGCTGGCAACGACGCCACTTGGATTGGGAGTTCAAATTGCAAGACAAGCAGTCCGATACAGAGGCCGAGCCCGATCGGACCCTCGTGGATGGAATGATCAACGCCACCGAAAGCTTCCTGCGCAGCAGCGAAGTGCATCGTCTGTTCATTCAAGAACTCGTCCAGGGAACCTTTGACGAAGCTTCAGACGATCATCTGCGTAGCAAGGCCGTGCGTCAGCTGATCGAAGACGAAATCCTGACCCTGATTCAAGACCAAAAGACGGCCATGTTGCAGCGTGTTGTCTCCCAACTCACCGGTGCTGCTGGCGGCGATGAGCAAAGGGCTCAAACAGCCGCAGAAGAGGGGTTAATGGAAGTAGAGCGCTTGCTCTACAACCACAGCGAATCCCTTTGATCCTGAATTTAGCCCCCGGTTAATACAGCGGAAGCAGCTCTTGCTCAACCGCCTGCACCAGGGGCCATTGCCTCTGGTGCTGCAACCAACGCAGCCGCAGGATCAAGGGATCGATATCGCATTCAAGGGGCCAACAATGCTCGAGCTGTTGGCGCTGATCAGGATTGGATGGGTAGCGCGGACGGCTTTTGGCCATGGCGGCAGGGGGCCGGAAACCCCAAGGGCTAATGGCTGGAAGCTAAGGGTGGCATCAACGGATGGAATGGTTAGAAAGACCTAACTTTCGCGGCTGACCGATCGCACGTCCTTCGTTTCAGCTCCCAGGCGACGGCCCAAGAGGCAGGATCCAGCCGCGTCAGTGGCAACAGCAACTCGTTCAGCTGCTGCGCAGACGACTGGATCCAGAAGCAAGTCACGGGCGCGACGTCCTGATCCATGCAGGACCGGGTGCGGGCAAGACCCTGGGGGCCTTGCTCGGCTTCCAAGCCATGCAGCAAGAGGGGAAGTTGAAATGCTTTTTGGTGCTGTGCCACCGCACATCAATTCTCAGCCAATGGCGCACAGCCGCAGAACGGCTGGGTCTACGCCTTGAGCACTGGAATGAATCGACGCCCAACATCCAGAGCCAAACCCTCCAGAACGCCGATGGTTGGCTCGTGACCTACCAAGGGGCAGCGAGTCAGCTCGACAGGCTCCAGCAGGCGCTCGAGCCATGGGCTGGTGATCAACTTTTAGCGATTGCGGACGAAGCCCATCACCTGGGCGTGGACCCAGACGAGCCAGATGGTCCCGTCTGGGGACGCACGTTTCTAGAGCTGAGCAGCCAGGCTCGACTCAGGCTGGGGCTCACAGGAACCCCATTTCGAGCCGACAATCTTGCCTTTTGTGCCGCGAGACGGATCCGAATCCAGGAGGGGGGTCAGCTGGTGGAGCAGATCAGCCCAGACCTCTGCGTTGAGCCCCGAGAGCTGATTGCAGCTGGCGACGTACGACCGCTGGAATTTCGCTTCCAAGATGGTTGGGTGGAGCACAGTCGTGCTGGGAAGCCTGATCGCGACGTGTCGCCTCTGTCTGAGGAGGTGCGTGAAAGCTGGAGAGCACGCAATTTGCGCAGGGCGATCCGACTCTCCGATAGCAGCAGCATTGCTCAGCAACTTTTGATCAGGGCCAGACGCAAGCTGGAGCAGGTGCGTGAACAACACCCCGGCGCTGGCGGTCTCGTGATCGCCAAAGACATTGCTCACGCACGATCGATCAGCTCCTTATTGAGGGAACAGGGTGATCGGGTGGACCTCGTGCATTCGCAAGATCCAGAGGCAGCCCAACGACTCAGCCGCTTTCAAGAGGGTGGTGCCGACTGGCTTGTCAGCATCGACATGTGCGCCGAAGGCTTCGACGCCCCAAGGTTGCGTGTTGTCGCTTATCTCACCACAGTCGTAACCCGCAGTCGCTTTGTGCAGGGCATTACCCGCGCTGTTCGGATGTGCAGCACCAGGGCAGCCACTGAAACGGTGCCAAGAGACCCTTCTTATGTATTTGCTCCAGCGGACCCCTTGCTGATGAGCTATGCGCGCAGTTGGTCTCTCTCAGAGCCTTATCGGATTCAAGCCCAACAACAGGAAGGTGATTCCGATGACCCGCTGCAGTCGAGCGCAGGGAGAGGTCCAAGCCTGCCCTTAGAGGCCGTGAATGATGGAGCTGGTGCCGTGATTCGACTCAGAACACCCGAGTTACCCAATTTTTTGCATCAATGAAAACTTCTCTGCAGAAAAAAAAATGCGACGTTGTGCGAAATCACACACGATGTTGGTCCTCCAACAGGCAATGTGGTCTCTATCTGGGAGTCAGTCATGGATGCAGCACTTGAACGCCGAGTCAGTGTTGCCACCTGCTGGGCAACAACCAGAATCAATGCCCTGGACAAAGCTGAGCGCTACGAAGACAGCTATGCATTGACCCAAGAATTCAGGGAATGGATCACATGTATCGGGGAAAGTCCGGAACTTTTTGCTGAATCCGTAATGAGCGTTGGAAAAATTTCAGAGAAACGTCAAAGCTTTGACCTCGAAGAGGGCGCCGAAGACTCAGTTGAAATCTGAATAAATTATTAAATCTTGGTTTTGCGATACATCTTCTGCTCGAAATTTCACAGCGTGACGCACTAAAAGCACAGCGATCGCCAAGAGAGTCCGTTTAGATTCAACTCATACTCAATACGCATAAGCCATGGGCGTGAGCGAGAACCTAGTCATCGTCGGATCCGGCCCGGCTGGGTATACGGCAGCCATTTATGCAGCCAGAGCCAATCTCAATCCGCTGCTCATCACGGGATTTCAGCGCGGAGGCATCCCTGGTGGCCAACTGATGACCACCACGCATGTTGAAAATTTCCCAGGTTTTCCTGATGGGGTTCTTGGCCCCGATTTGATGGATCTCATGAAGGCGCAGGCGGAGCGCTGGGGGACGCATCTGCTCGAAGCCGATGCTGACGTGATTGACCTGAGCGAACGTCCTTATCGAATTCAGGCCGAAGGCAAGACGATCCATACCCAATCCATCATCATCGCCACTGGCGCGAGCGCCAACCGCTTAGGCCTACCCAACGAAGAACGCTTCTGGAGCCAGGGAATCAGTGCATGCGCCATTTGCGATGGCGCAACGCCCCAGTTCCGTAAAGAGGCGTTGGCTGTGGTGGGAGGCGGAGATTCCGCTTGCGAAGAAGCGGTCTATCTCACCAAGTACGGCAGTCACGTGCACCTATTGGTGCGTTCAGACCGCTTAAGAGCCAGTGCGGCCATGGCTGATCGGGTTGAAGCCAATCCCCAAATCACGGTGCACTGGAACACCGAGGTGGTGGACGTTGAAGGCACGGATTGGATGCACGGCCTCCGA
>QCUZ01000021.1:0-17203 GCA_003210555.1 Synechococcus sp. AG-683-A03
TTGACCGGTTGGCACGCCGTCAACTTCTCTTTAACACCAGTGGCCAGAGCTATCGAGCCTTAGGGGCAGAGGTTGTTAAAGCAATGAGTGACGATGATGCATTGGCCGCATTGGCCGCCGATGGGCGTTTGATCAAACGTCCTTTTGTTGCACTGCCTAGCGGCGACTTTTTGGTGGGATTCAAGCCCGTGGATTGGAATCAGGCTCTTTTGGGTTGAAATTAAGCCCATCGAGCTCAGTAATCAGTTCGTCTACACCACCTTGGGTGTGCAGCTGGAACATGCTCGTGCGTTTGAATTCTTCTAGAAACGCCACCAGGAGTTCTTGGCTCCGTTCGAGCACCACGCCTTGTTCGAGTGTGCGAGCGAGCTCCTCCCAGAAACGATCGAGCGTTTGAATCCCAAGATCTTCGAGAACTTGATCTTTCTGACCAAGTTGGTCACCCGCACTTTTGGAAAGTCCCAACAGCGAATCCACCATCCCCGTGGCGAGCTGTCGACTGAGTTCGGACTCAGCTTTTTGCACTCCAGGCAGCTCTCTTAGGGGGCCTGGCAGGACCAGACCATCGAGATTGCGTTGAAGGGCATGGCCAAACAGCGCCACCAGTTGCGGCCGCATCCCTGGACCAACTTGAGTGAGAATGAGTGGGAGCCAGAGTCGAAGCAGCTCTGCGAGTTCCCTCTCCTCGCTGCTGTCAACAGATTGATGGCTACAAAGCCGGAGAATCCTGTCGGGAAGATTTGGCGAGCGCACGATGCCTTGCATGGCATCGAGAACACGCAGCGTGATGACTTCAAATAATTCAAGTGCCAGGACCGCAACAACGCCCCGACTTACGGCTGCCCGGAGAGGTTCAAGATTAAGAAGCTGAGCGCGGGATAGCCGCTCTGTGACTGGAACGACGCGCAATAGCCGCCAAAATGGAATTAAGAGGGGTAGGTCAATCCAACGCCGGAGTAAGGCATCTCTCCAGGTGATCCCTCGAAATCGGCGTTTCAGTCGAAGCGTTCGAACCAGGATGTCTAATAAGAACAGCGTTTGAAAAGGAATGTCGATCCGCCAGGAGAGATCGATGGGCATTCCGTTTTCATCAATCCCTCGCGAGTAATTGGTCTCCGCTAGCGGAAGGATTTTGGTGTTCCAAAACTGGCGCTCTTTGCTCCAGTCATGCTTGGTCAAGTAGCGGTCGCTGAGGAGATAGGCCGCCGCTTGTTTGGCTGAATCCATCTCAGCCCTTGCTCTTAAACGGTTTTTAAGCTTTTCGAATGCACCTACATTCCCAGAACTGATGAACGGGTTTTCATCCACTAATTGGCTGTTTCTAACCACCATTTCGAGCCGCAATTGTCGGGCGGCTTCACTGTTGATGCCCAACTTTGAAGCGGTGGTTTCGAGTCGGCGGAAATGCTCGACATAGGACATCGTGTCTCGATGCACTTCGATGCCCTTGAGCGGGTCATAGAAGGGTGTGATGTCCGGCAGCCACGGCAGTGGCAAGGCCAAGTTGATCGAGGGCAGGGGATAGAGCGTTCTCTGTAGCCAGAAATTGCGCAGGGGGATGTAGGTGATATCGAAAATCACCCAGATCAGATTGAGCGCTGCAATCAGGGCTAAAACCTGATCCCAGCGATTCCAGAACAATTGAATGGTGCGGGGTTTAACGCCCTGCCAGCGGGGTCGGACCATGAATCACTGTGCCTGGTTTCAGGCTAGAAGCGCAGGCTGATCGCGCCTATCGTGCTCTTGAGGATTGAAGCAAGGTGCCTGTTGGCAGACAAGCAACACAACAGTCGTTCTGACGACGGCCGGCCCAATAGCAGCGAGCCTCCTCAGGAGCCCAATAAGGCTCGGAAAAAGGAACGGGGTTCTGGACATCCTCTCTGGGATTTTTGGGGCCCATTGTTTTTCACGATGGCTCTCTATTTCGGGATTCGTCACTATTTGGCTGAGGCTCGCTTCATTCCTTCAGGTTCGATGCTCCCTGGCTTGCAGATCCAAGATCGCCTGCTTGTCGAGAAGCTCACCTATCGCGGCCGCAAACCTCGGCGGGGAGAAATTGTTGTGTTCAATTCCCCCTATGCCTTCGATCCTGCACTGCGCTCAACAACGTCACCTCCACCGTTTCAATGCGTTCTCGCCAATATCCCTTTGATTGGGTTGATTCCTGGCGTCAGTCATCCGGCCTGTGATGCCTATATCAAACGGGTTGTGGCTGTAGCGGGGGATCAGGTGGTTGTGAACCCTCGAGGAGAGGTGCGTGTGAATGGAGTTGATCTCGACGAACCGTATGTGACCAACTACTGCGCCCTCGATAAGCAGGGGATGAGTCTTTGCCGCACCCTGAATGCCACGGTCCCGGAGGGCCGAGTGCTCGTTCTTGGTGACAACCGCAGCAACAGCTGGGATGGTCGCTATTGGCCGGGGGGGGCCTTCCTGCCTGAAGATCAGATCATTGGGCGAGCGGTCTGGCGTTTCTGGCCATTCAACCGACTTGGTTCGTTGGGATCTTGAGTCCACAACTCACCACTTGCCCACGAATCGGCAGGCCAATCCAAGGTTGATTGGCCGCTTTGGGGGCGTAGGGGGCATCACGGGTTTGATCCCAGGTTTGCTCAGGATCAAAGAGCAACCAGCGGTTGCTTCCGATGCTGAGTCGTTCTTCGTTCTGTCCAAGCAACTGTGCCGGGCCGAAACTGAGCGCTTGCCACAGCTGGTTCACGCTCCATCCCAAATCGACCACGAGGCGTTGCCAGAGCGTTGGCAGCACTAAGTGGTGCCCAGAAATGCCTTTTGGACGTTGATCGGGAGGCAAAAGGCACTCCTCATCGTCAAGAGGAATGCCGTGGACAGCAACGGCGTTGATCGTTCCTTCTCCTAAGGCCTGAATTAAGGCTTGGCGATCGGTTTGTCCACCAATGGAAGGGGTAACAAACCAATGGGTTGCTTCTGCTGTTTGGTGGGAACGATCCTGAACCAGGTGCCACCAGCTCACTGTGGCCAATGGTGGTGATGTTGTGTGGCTCAGCATCTCCACGCCTTCGGCGGTGGAGAGGTTCATGAGCACAAGCTTTCGAGTGCTGTGCAGTCGCTGCAGCTCCAGGAGTTGTCCCATGGGCAGCGTTTCGCTGATGGTTGGATCGGCAGGCCATCCGGCTCGTAGTACTTCCACGCCCTCCCGGATCATTCCTTCGCCGCGCAGGCTGGCGTTATTGGGTGCAATCAGCACAGGGGCCCCAGCCATCTCTCCAAGCAGTAGGGCTCGGTCGATCAGGTTGGCAGATGGAATCTGCTCCCCAGCACTGAGACCGATGGCACCTGCTTCAAGAAGGTCTGCGTGACTGCTGAGGCGTTCTCCTTCACCGCGATGGCTGAAGCTTCCCCATAGATGAACCTTGAGATCGCAATCTTTCGGTTGGAACCCCTTTAAGCGTTCTGGGCTGTCCCGCTCTGATTCACCGTTTGGAAGCAGTGCTAATTGCCCATAACCGGATCTCCCTGCTGCGTTGATGAGCGTTTCGAGCGTCTCTCCGCCGCCTGTAAATGGACTGGGAAGGCTTGAGTGGGGGTCGACGAGACATGGGGCCAGGAGTTGGTGGCCACGGTTCTGCCCTGCAATACCTCGTTCAGCAGCCCTCTCTCTCGCTTCGTCCCCAAGGGCGATGAGACGATCACCTTCAAAGAGGGCAGCACTTTCCACTTGGAGCGGCTGATCGCTGGCGACAAGAACCTGTACTGGATCGAGCAGCATCGTCTCAGTCATGGGTTCACAGTGCTCCTGCTGCTGTTCGATCCAGAACCCCACCGAGGTGGGATGTGAGATTCAGGCAGCTCACCACCGCAGGTTGGCTGGGATCTTCGGGCATGTCGATCACCGTGACGCCTCCGTTGCCTTGTTTAACAGACCAAATGTCTTTGGGAGCAAGCCCTAAGAGGTGACACAGGATTGTTTTATTGACTGCATCATGCGCCACAACTAAGGCTGTCTCAGACGGATTGAGGCCATCAGCAATGGTGTTCCAACAGCCCACAGATCGTTCCCATACATCTTGAATGGTTTCTCCTTCCGGCATTTGCACCGTTTCGGGAGCGTCCTTCCAGGCCTGAAGTAACTCCTCCCATCCCTCTCGAATTTCTGATTCGAGTTTCCCCTCCCAAAGCCCGTGACCGATTTCCATCAGGCCATCATTCACGGTGAGCGGGACGCCTGAGTGCGATTTCAAAATTCCCTCAGCGGTTTCCCTTGGGCGTGACATCGAGCTGCTGTAGGCCCGATCCAGGGTTACATCTGCGAGGAAGGAGCGAGCAGCCTCCGCTTGGGCATGGCCATTGCTATTGAGCGGAATATCAATCTGTCCTTGGAACCGACCCTGCCGGTTCCAATCCGTTTCACCGTGGCGGACAAGGATCAGACGGGCCTTGGAGCCTTTGGCTGGCAGCGCAGGTTCTAAGTGGGCAATGCTGTTTAAGCATTCGATCTGAACTTGGTAACCATTCGGTCCTGGTGAGAGGTTGAACACCGACAACGATGCGTTGTCGAGGCGCAGCCGCCTGAAGCCGCCTTGGGGCTCGCCAAGCAACACCAGGATTAAGCAGCGGAGAATGGCGTTGTGCCCCACCACCAGCACGGTGTCGTCGCCGGTCACCGGATGTCGATCCATGAGACCTTTCAAGAACGCACGCGCCTGAACCATCAACTCGGTAACGGGTTGATAACGCGTTCCGTCAGCGCGAGTGAGTTCTAGGGCTTCCGGTCGTTGACGCCAGGTGGCGTAGCCGTCGGGATCCTTGATCGCCCGTTCATCGGCGGTCAGTCCGCTCCAGGGTTCAAGATCAATCTCCAGCAGTCCGTCATCTAGGACGGGGGTGAGCCCGTCTTGACGCACGCTCAGAACTCCAGCAGTGGTGCTGGCAGCACGTTGGAGAGGGGAGCTATAGGCCGCATCAATCGGCACGTCGGCCAAGGCCATGCCCATGCGGCGCGCTTGGTCTTCGCCAGTGGCAGTGAGGGTTGAAAGATCATTACGCCCCTGAATGCGGCGCTCAACGTTGAAGCTGCTCAGGCCGTGGCGGACCAGGAGGAGACGCAGTGACACCGCAATAAAGGGGTAAGGCGCGGTCATCGTATGGGCGCACGGTCCAATGACACGCTGAAATGGTCAAAATCGGTCGTTGGCAGCCCTTCGCCGGAGAGAATTGGTTGCAGTTGCCCATCGTCTGTTGACCAGCCCGCTGAACGGACGTTCAAACGCAGTGCCCAAGTGGAAAGTCCTTTTGGCTGTCGTTTCGATGGTGCTGGCTTGCAGCGTTTGGTTCCTCGGCTTGATGGACAGCCTCGGGCGACCCTCTGTGGCTCCCGCGCTTTCTTTGGAGCAGCAAGAGCTGGCGTTGTTGGCCGACCCGGCGTTAACGCCATCGCTCAAACCTCTGCTTGTTGGCCAAGATCCGGCCAAAAGCTTGCTTGAAACACTCAGAGAGACGCCTCTCGACAGCCTCAGTGATCGCCAAACACTTTTATTTGCTTCGTTAGAAAACGACCCAGGGCGTCGTAAGACCCTGCTGGAGACTCCACTCCAGGCTCCAAAGCTTCGGACGCTTCAGGAGACCCTGGACGCCCAGCCCCTTCCTCGCGACCTCTCCTCTCAAGATCAAGACCTGTTGACTGATAACAGTCCAGATCCCTTAACCCGACGTCTGGTTTGTCAAGCACTGGGGGGAGCTCAGGCTGATTGTGTTGATAGCTCAGCAGCCAAGGCCGCGGCCCGACGTCTTGTCCTCAGTGAGGTCCTGCCGCTCGGAGCGTTGTTGTTGGGATCTCTTCTGCTGGTTCGGCAGCTTTGGTTGCTGCTTCGCCGCAAGCAGTCCGCCTGGCCTGAGCTGCAAGCTGCTCCTCTTGGCTTGGTTGACATGGTGCTGCTGATCGCTGGCGGTTTTGTTGTCCTGGGTGAGGTGTTGGTCCCGCTTCTTGTCACTCCTCTCTCAGCCTTGGTAGCTCGGAGCATTGCGGCGCCACTCAACCAGTCTGTGGCTGTGCTGATTGGCTACTGCGCTTTAGCGACGCCACCGCTGCTCATTCTCAAAAGTCAGCTGGATGGTCTGGATCAACGTTTGGTGCCAGTGGGTGGTTGGCTGCAGTGGCGCGTGCGCCCGTGGTGGTCAGCTCTGTTTCAGGGCGGTCGTGCCTGGTTGATGGTGATGCCACCGGTGGTGTTGACCGGTTGGCTAATGAGTCGCGTCATCGGCGATCAGGGAGGCAGTAATCCACTGCTGGAAATGGTGCTGAATGGCAAAGATCCGTTGGCCTTGTTTCTGCTGGCCATCACCGCGGTTGTGTTAGCCCCACTTTTTGAAGAAACCGTATTCCGGGGTGTGTTGTTGCCCGTTTTAGGGCGTTCGTTAGGGCGGGGTTGGAGCGTGTTCGGTAGCGCCCTTGTGTTTGCGGTTGCTCACCTCAGCATTGGTGAATTACTTCCTTTATTGGTTCTTGGTTTGGGGTTGGCATTGTTGCGTTTAAGCAGTGGTCGCCTTCTTCCCTGTGTGGTGATGCATGCTCTCTGGAACGGTGTCACCTTCCTGAATCTGGTCTTGCTCGGAAGTTGAGTCGAATTCCCTGATGCTGTAAGACATTTCAGCCTTGCGGGCGGACCATACGGATGGTTCACTAGCGCATTGCCCTGTTTGTTCAACGTGGTCGCGGTTCCCCAAACTCAACCTGCTCCACAGGAACACGCATCAGCCACTGGTGCCTTCGATCTCATTCAGGGCTCACTGTCTGCCAAGCGAGTTGCACGTCGCTCTCCCCTGCTTGCTGGCCTTCATCGTGCGGCTGATGGCAGTTTGATTGGTGTTTTCACAGCCGTACTGGCTCTCAGTGGTCTCACGCTTCATTGGCAATACTGCTGGACGGTCGCCTTTGAACGCTTGGAGGACACACGAGGAGTGGGCCACCGACTGACGGAATCCACAGCCATGCTGGAGCGTTATCTCCTCGATCGAACCCAGACGCCAAGGTCGATGGTTCCGACGACCGCAGAAAAGTTGTTGTATCTGGAACGTCCCACTGAGGCGGTATCCGCAGCCTCCCACGATCATCTGGCTTTCATCGGCTCCTTGATGGATCGTTCAATTCATCACGGGTATTAAATAGATGCCAGCCAACCGGCAAGGCTCGACCTCCAAGGTTCGTCGTGACCGACGACGGGTGATTCGGCTTGAGCCGGTGCCCGCCGGTCGCATGAAAGTGGTGTTTGTTCTGCTGTGTGCAGGCCTATTCGGATTGGTCGGGCGTATGGCCTGGCTACAGATTTTTCAAGCCTCTGAGTTGGAGGCGCGGGCCCGTGTGGTGCAAACGCAACGCACTATGCCCTTGGGAAGCCGTCGGCCGATTGTGGATCGTAACGGCAGGCTTGTGGCCCTAGACGAGGAGCGCTACCGACTCTGGGCCCATCCTCGTTACTTCAACTTTCCGGGCGACGAGCCGACGCTCATTCGTGACCGTAAGGAGGTGGCTGCGCGCCTGTCTTCCGTGTTGGCCCTTTCAACTGGCGAGCTCAACAAAAGAATGGGAGACAGCTCGTCTGGTATCAAGTTGGCTGAGGGCGTCGACCCTCAAACAGCAACAACAGTTCGTTCCCTAGGAATCAGTGGCATCGATCTCGAGCCCTATCCCTACCGCGTTTATCCGCAGGGATCTCTCTTCGCAAATGTTCTTGGGTTCCTTAATCAAGAGCGTCAGCCTCAGGCGGGGCTGGAGCAGAGTCGCGATACAGACTTGCAGCGCCATGAACAGGCCCGCAGTCTTCGTCGCGGAGCTGACGGAACTCCGTTACCAGACAACCTGGCGCCCGGGGTGTTTTTCGGGGATGACCTGAGATTGCAGCTCACCTTGGATGCTCGCCTGCAGGAGCTGGCTGCAAAGGCGTTGACGGCACAGGTAAAAACCTGGAAGGCCAAAAAGGGAGTGGCGATCGTGATGGATGTCACCAATGGCGAATTAATGGCGCTCGCCTCAACACCGACGTATGACGCGAATCGTTATTGGGACTTCAAGCCAGAGCGTTTTCGCGAATGGTCCGTTCAAGATCTTTACGAACCGGGGTCGACTTTTAAACCGATCAATTTGGCATTAGCGCTGCAAGAAGGTGTGATCCAGCCCAATGAGACGGTTTACGACAGTGGGGCCCTCACCATTGGTGGCTGGCCGATTCGCAATCACGACCGCAAGGGCAATGGGATCGTGGATTTTGCAACTGTGCTTCAGGTGTCGAGCAATGTCGGCATGGTCCAGGCGATGCGCAAAATGCGTCCTTCTAATTACTGGGACTGGTTGAGCCGGCTTGGGCTCGATGCAAAGCCGGATACAGACCTTCCTGGTGCGGTAGCGGGCCAGTTGAAGACCAAGGAACAATTCACGACTCAGCCCATCGAGCCAGCAACCGCAGCATTCGGTCAAGGCTTCTCGCTGACGCCTCTCAAGCTTGTTCAACTCCATGCATTAATCGCCAATGGCGGGAGGCTGGTGAGCCCTCACATCACCCGTGGTTTACGGGCTGGTCATGCGTTGGCTCCGAGTGGAGAGCGAATGGGGCAGCCCCTGCTCCGCCCAGAGGTGACGCGCACGGTTTTGAACTGGATGGAATCTGTGGTGGAAAAAGGCAGTGGTAAGGGGGTTCGCACTCCTGGTTATCGCATTGGCGGCAAAACTGGCACCGCCCAAAAGGCTGTCAATGGTGTGTATGTCCCTGGAGCATTGATCTGCAGCTTTGTCGCAACGCTGCCGATTGAGAACCCTCGATATGTCGTTCTGGTGGTGGTTGATGAACCACAAGGGGCGCACGCCTATGGCTCAACTGTGGCTTTGCCTGTGGCTAAATCCATCATTGATGGGCTGTTGGTGATTGAAAAAATCCCACCAAGTGGACCAGTTAAATCTGCACAAACGGACACATCTCCCCCTTGAGCTGTCAGTTTGAAAATCGTCGCTACGTTGAATTCATAGAGTTTTAAGTGCGCCATGGCCACCCTCCTTGAGCAGCTTTCCGCCATGACCGTGGTGGTGGCCGATACGGGTGATCTCGAAGCGATCAGGCGTTTCACTCCTCGTGATGCGACGACCAATCCCTCCCTGATCCTTGCTGCAGCTCAGATTCCAGCCTATGAGAACCTCATTGATGAGGCGCTGCGGTCATCGCGCCGGCTTTTAGGAGAGAGCGCTCCAGTGGAGCAAGTGGTGCATGAAGCGCTTGATGAAATCAGCGTGATATTCGGTAAGGAAATTCTGAAGATTGTTCCTGGTCGAGTCTCAACGGAAGTGGATGCCCGTTTGAGTTATGACACCGAGGCCACGATTGAAAAAGGGCGAAAGCTCATTCGCCTTTACAACGACTCAGGAATCAGTAATGACCGTGTTTTGATCAAAATTGCCTCCACTTGGGAGGGAATCAAAGCGGCTGAAGTTCTTGAGAAAGATGGAATTCACTGCAACCTCACCCTTTTGTTTGGCTTTTCGCAGGCTGTCGCCTGCGCTGAAGCAAGCGTGACCTTGATCTCGCCATTTGTGGGTCGCATTCTCGATTGGTTTAAGGCCGATACAGGGCGTGATTCCTATCCAGGTCCTGAAGATCCTGGTGTGATTTCAGTGACCAGCATCTTCAACTATTTCAAGACGTATGGGTACAAAACCGAAATTATGGGAGCTAGCTTCCGCAATCTTGATGAGATCACTGAGCTTGCTGGTTGTGATCTATTGACCATTTCCCCGAAATTGTTGGATCAATTGCGGAATAGCGATGCTGCGCTGATGCGCAAGCTCGATCCTGCGAATCTCGCTCCTGTTGCTGAGCAAATGCACGTCGATCAGGAGCGCTTCATCTCAATGATGGCTGAAGATCGAATGGCCACTGACAAGCTCAGTGAAGGCATTAAAGGGTTCAGCAAAGCGATCGAAACCCTCGAGCAGCAGCTTGCGCACCGCTTGGCTCAGATTGAGGGTGGCTCAGCGTTCAGCCATGCCGTTCAAGAAATCTTCATGTTGAACGACTTCAACGGTGATGGCTGCATCACCCGCGATGAATGGTTGGGAAGTGATGCGGTCTTTGATGCCCTCGATCAAGATCATGATGGTCGTTTGACACCAGACGATGTGCGTTTGGGGTTCGGCGGTGCTTTGTCCTTGACCTCAGTTTGATCGAACTGGCTTAAGGCTCCCGTCGGCATGCCATTTCAGAGCCTTGCACCCGCGTCTCGCTGACTTCGTACTCCATCGTTAGGGTCAATCGACAAGGGTTTTAGGGGGTCGGCTTTAATGGCTCTCCAGCTTGTCTGGTTTAAGCGAGACCTTCGGGTGAAGGATCACAAGCCCTTGCAGCAGGCCTTGCTCAGGGGACCAGTTCTTCCGCTCTATGTCGTTGAGCCCGAGTTGTGGCAGCAGCAAGATGCTTCCGAGCGGCAGTGGTTGTTTTGCCGTGAGTCATTGCTGGATTTGCGCATGGCTCTCGCGGAGCTAGGCCAACCGCTGCTGGTGCGCAGTGGTGATGTGTTGGAGGTGTTTGAGCGAGCCCATCGTCAATTTGGTCTTGAGGCGCTCTGGAGCCATGAAGAAACAGGCAATAGTTGGACCTATCAGCGCGACCAACGGGTCGCCCTCTGGTGCCGGCAACACAGCATCGCTTGGAAGGAAATCCCCCAATTTGGTGTAATCCGCCGGTTGCGTTCGCGCAATCGTTGGGCCAAACGCTGGGAAGCGCAGATGGCCGAGCCGATCACTCCTTCCCCGTTAGGTCTGCCATCCATCGAGGGGATCGATGCCGGGACTATTCCTGATCGTCCCCATCCGGCGTTGGCATCTGATCCATGCCCGCATCGCCAAAGCGGTGGTCGGTCCATGGCATTGCAGGAACTGGATGATTTCCTCGAACATCGGGCGTCGGGATATGCACGCTCCATCTCCAGCCCCAACACCGCTTTCACCGGTTGTTCTCGCCTCTCCGCTTATCTCACCTGGGGATGTCTTTCGATGCGAGAGGTGATTCAAACAAGCCGGGGCTTCAGCGGCCGCGGGATTAGCAGTTTTGAGTCCCGTTTGCATTGGCATTGTCACTTCATTCAAAAGCTTGAAGCGCAGCCCGCGATTGAATTCGAAGATTTCCATCCGTTTATGCGCGGGCTGCGCTGCACCAATGTTGAGCGGCTCTCTGCCTGGTCTGAGGGACGCACTGGAGTGCCTTTCGTGGATGCCTGCATGCGCGCCTTGCGGGCCCACGGTTGGATCAACTTCAGGATGCGAGCGATGTTGATGTCATTTGCCAGCTACCACCTTTGGTTGCCGTGGCGAGATAGCGGTCTTCATCTGGCGCGACAGTTTGTGGACTACGAGCCTGGAATCCATTGGAGCCAGTGTCAGATGCAGTCAGGCAGTACGGCCATCAATACTGTGCGGGTTTACAACCCGATCAAGCAGGGGCAAGACCATGACTTGAAGGGTGAATTCATTCGTACTTGGCTGCCTGAACTCCGCATGGTTCCCGATGTCTACGTGCATGAGCCGTGGAAGTTGTCGTTGTCAGCGCAACGACAATCTGGACTTCAGCTTGGGGTGGACTATCCATTACCCATGGTGGAACCTGCGCTTGCGGCGCGGGAAGCCAAGCAGAAAATTTGGGCGATCAGGGAGCGCTCTGGGTTTTCTGCCATTGCCGATGGCATTCAGCAGCGTCACGGGTCGAGACGTTCAGGCTTGGCACCCTCAGGCCAGGGTCGACGACGACGACGGAGAAACCCTGCTCCCAATAATTCACAACAGCTAACGCTTGATCTCTAACCCCTCTGCAGCATCAAGCGGCGGATGACCCTCTGAGCGATATCGCCGTATCCCATCTCACCAGAGAGAATTTGAGCAATGCGCTGCGGCGCAGTGGGGCGCTTGATTCCGAGCTGATAGCCCACTTTTGGAAAGCGATAAAACACTTGGGCTATGCGGCGTCCCCAAGCCATCGAATCGCCCCAACATTCGCGCATGCACACTGTGTAGTTGGACAAGTCAGGTTGAGTCCCTTTGAGCCAAGAATCCAGACTGGCTGCTGCTTCGCAGCCGCTCATCAGCGATGGCCTGAGGCCTTCGGCAAGAAAGGGATCGCAGAGCGATGCGGCATCACCTACCGCCACGATCCCTTTGCCGTGGAGGGGTGTGTGGCCATTCCACACTCTTAAATCGGCGTTTTGTCGCAGTCCGTCTGTCGAAGAAAACCCGAGATCAGGTAGGAGTTGTTCGAGCACGGCTTCCGCGTCACTGGCCCGACGTCCAATAAAAGTGCCAACTCCCACATTGATGCCGTTCTGCACTGGAAATGCCCAAGCGAAACCATGGTGAACGAGCCCAAATTCAAACCTTGCTGTCCCTGGTTGCAAGGTTCCCATTCCTTCGAGTCGAACAGAAAGCGTCTTGGCCATGTGGAGAGTTCGAGGGCCAATCCCAAAGCGTGTGGGCCAGGGAGAACCTGAGCCATCAGCCAAAACAACGGCTTTGGCCTCGATAACTTCACCCTCTTTGCTGCGCACAAGCCAGTGGTTTTCGTCCCGTTCAAGGTCTGCGACCTCGAAGGGTCTGCGCAGATCTGCCCCTAAAGCGATCGCTTGTTCAAGCAACAGTGCGTCAAGCCGTTCACGTTTGACGATCCAGAAGGGTGCAGAACCTGGAAGCTCAGCGACCACTGGATCAGTGAGACACCAACTGAAATCAACCTGTTGGATGACATCATCCACCGCTGGTTGAAGGTCGAAGGGGAACCATTGCTGAACGGAGGCCGCCATCCCACCACCGCATGGTTTGATCCGCTCTGATCGTTCGCGTTCCAAAACGGTGACGCGATGACCTAAGCGGGCGAGATGGAAAGCCGTGCTGGAGCCGGCGGCACCGGCTCCGATGACAGCAACGTCAGTGCTGCTCAAACCTTGAGGATTTCAACCTCTTTGTTAGCCAAATGTTTTTCAAGCTCTGCGATGAAACGATCGGTTGTTTTCTGAACTTGATCTTGCTCATCTCGGCTTTGATCCTCTGAAAGGTCTCCATCCTTTTCTTGTTTCTTGATTTTGTCGATGGCGTCGCGACGCACGCTGCGCAATGCCACCTTTCCTTCTTCTGAATACTTTGCGGCAAGTTTGCAGAATTCTTTTCTACGTTCCTCTGTGAGGGGGGGCACGTTGATGCGAATGACCTTGCCATCGTTGTTGGGCGTGAATCCCAAGTCACTTGTGGCGATCGCTTTTTCAATCAGCGCAAGCGATCCCATGTCGAAGGGTTGAACAGCAATCGTTTGCGAGTCGGGAGTGGAGAGACTGGCGAGTGACTTCAGAGGTGTATCAGCGCCGTAATACTCAACATTGATTCGATCCAACAACGAAGGATTGGCTCGGCCCGTGCGGATGGTGTTGAAGTTGCGCTGGGTGGCTTCCACCGACTTGCGCATGTTGGCTTCGAGATCGGAGTTCGACATGACGATGACTAGTTGCTGATACGAGAACCGATGGGCTCACCGGCCACGGCTCTGCCGATGTTGCCAGGTTCAAACAAATTAAAAACAACAATCGGGATGTTGTTGTCTTTGCAAAGAGCGATGGCAGTGCTGTCCATGACCGCGAGCTCGCCGCTGAGCACTTGTTGGAAGGTCAAGGAGTCGTACCGGACCGCATCAGGGAATTGATGGGGATCTTTGTCATACACACCGTCAACCTTGGTGGCTTTGAACACCACATCAGCGCTGATTTCGGCTGCGCGTAAAGCAGCAGTGGTGTCGGTGGTGAAAAATGGATTGCCACAACCTGCTCCAAACACGACCACCCTGCCTTTTTCTAGGTGTCGCATCGCGCGCCTGCGGATGTAGGGCTCAGCCACTTCTTGCATTTCAATGGCGGTTTGCACGCGGGTGGGAATTCCGGCTCGCTCCAGTCCGTCTTGCAGGGTGATGGCATTCATCACGGTGGCGAGCATGCCGACGTAGTCAGCTGTGGCGCGATCCATGCCGGCGGCGGAACCCTTCAAACCTCTAAAAATGTTTCCGCCGCCGACGACAATCGCCAACTGCGTGCCAGTAGCAACCACTTTGGCAACATCTGTGGCGATGGCCGAAACAATTTCTGGATCAATTCCGTAGCCCTGATTGCCCATCAGCGCTTCACCGCTGATCTTCAGGAGGGCACGCGCGTAGGCCATTCAATATCCTTATCCGTAGGACAGTAGCAAGGCTGTTCTTAAGGGATCGAGAAAGCTGATGGGCCGCTGATGTTGTTTTGCCAAGTGAGTGGAGAAGTCACCCGGATTGCTTTGAACGCACTTATGAGGTCTTGATTTGTTCAGAATTCAATTCCTTGTTGTGCTTTGACGCCCTGTTCCCGAAAGGGGTGTTTGACGAGGGACATTTCCGTAACTAAATCGGCTCTTTGAATCAGCCCATCCGGAGCTCCCCTGCCCGTGAGGGCAACGTGGGTGAGTTCAGGCCGCTCATCAAGGCCTTGCAGGACTTGATCCAGTTCGAGGTAGCCAAGTTTTAACGCCACGTTCACTTCGTCCAGCACCACAAGCTTTTGCTTGGGGTCTCGGAGATAAGAGAGCGAGGTGTCCCAAGCCGCTTGCACCAATTGGCGATCGCGCTCACGATCTTGGGTTTCCCAGGTGAAACCTTCTCCAAGTGCATGCCAACTCAGGGCGTCTCCAAAGGCTTTCAGTGCTTTGGCTTCTCCAGGCTCCCAGCCTCCTTTGATGAATTGGACAACCGCAACCTGGTGCCCGTGCCCCAGGGTCCGTAAGGCCAAGCCAAGAGACGCGGTGGTCTTGCCCTTGCCGTGGCCCGTGAAGACCAAGACCAATCCTTTTTCAACACTCCTCTCTGAGACCCGTTGTCGCTGCACGTCTTGACGGCGTGCCATGCGCTTTCGGTAAGCATCGGCGTCTTTCTCTGGGGCTAAATCGCCGCCCATGCCAAGGGATTCGGCTGATTGGTCCAAGGATGATGGGTCCACAGGCGATGGCTTTCCGGCTGACGTTTGATCCGAGCTCATGGCATTTCCCCAGTTGCCTCCAGCTTGCCGCCGGAGGGGCGGCGCGCTGTAATGCGTTGGAGAGCAGATCCGGCCAGAACAGACTGCTTAACAGTGGTGAAGCCGATCTCCTGCAATTGCTTGGGGATGTCGTCCTTGAGCAAGGCAATCGCAGTTTCTGTCTCAAACAAAGTGCAGAACAGTTGTTGGGGGAGTTGCAAGAGTGGACCAGCGGGGTGGAGATCAACAACCACCAGCCAGCCGCCTGGTTTGAGTAGTTCCAAACAGGACAGCAACACCTGCTGGCGTTCTGCCCTTGGGAATTCATGCAGCGCCAAGCTGATTTGGATGGCTTCAAAGCTGGCTGGTGTGCAGGGCGGATCTTCTGCAAGCCCCTCAATACAGGTCAGGAGCGGGTAGCGGGTTGCGGCGAGTTCCAGAACCTTGGGCGAGACATCGAGCCCAGTGACCTGAAATCCTGCTTCGATCCATGGTGCCGCCGCTTCTCCTGAACCACAGCAAAAGTCGAGCACCTTGGCCCCCCTTGGCAGCACAGGATCGAGTGCTGCTAGTCCAAGGCTTCGCAGTCGATCGACACCTCCAACACTCAGCGCGGAGATCCCTGTGACGGTGTCGTAGATCCAGCGATAGCGGTAGGCCAGTTGGCGCAGGGGTGATGTCATCAGGCTTCTCTCCTGGCTAGCGCGGCATCGACGGCCTGTTGTTGATCTCGCCGGGTGATCCAGTGGTGGTAGGTGCGGGTGTGAATCGCCACGGAATGACCCATCATCCTGGCGGCCACCGTATCGGGCAGTCCGATGTGGATGGTGCGAACGGCCCAGGCATGGCGAAGGTCATAGGGAGTAAGGGGAACGGCGTATCTCCTGAACTGCTCTGCAACACGCCGTCCAACTTGTTGGAGTGTGGTCTGGCGAAGATCGGTGCAAACCGGAGGGAGGGCGCCAGCGTTGGAGGCGAGAAGAGTCAAGTTGAAGCGATCCACCCACTCCGGATGGAATGGCCAAACCTGATGCTCACCGGTTTTGGTTGTTGGAAGAACACGAATCACCCTGTCTCCTCCATCCGCCAAAGCCGAAACATCTGTGAAAAACACCTCATGGTTGCGAAGTCCATAGGTGGCCATCAATCCATAAACAAGTCGCCAACCTGGATTGGGAATGCGCAGCAAGGCCTCGAGAATTTGTGGGTCGCTGGGTAACTGCCGAAAACGAGCGCGGTGCAATCCGTATCCGCCTGCCTCTGCACGCCATGCATCCGGTAGGGCCAGGTTTTGATGACGGGCGAGTGCCCCTAGGGCAGTGGAGCACTGTTGGCGACTCCGGCTCCCATCGGGGTAACTATTCAAGGTCAGAAGTAATAAATCAGGAGTGAGGAGCGAGTGTTGTTCAAGAGCCAAGGCCTTGAGGCGTCGCAGGTAGGGCTGGTAGGCCCCGCTCCAGGTGGTGCGGCTACCAGCTGGGGAGCGACGACGACGGGGGTCTGCGAAGAATGCCTCCTTAAACGTATCCAGATCGCGATCCAGGGGGTCGACGAATGCGGATGATTCGCCTGGTGGGTTGTTGTTCTGTTGAACTTTTTGCTTCGGTAACCACTGGTCCCACTCGAAAAGCTGCCTGTGTAACTGCAGCTCCACAAGCTGCACCATGCGCTCAGCCTCCTTTAACCCATTGAGGTCGGCCAGAAGCCCCAGACTCAGGCGCTGGGTTTTCCATTGGTTGGGTTGCTGTCGGCATGGCAGCCGTCCACGCAGATTGAGTTTTTGCCCTCGCCGCTCCACACGAAGACCACAGCCCTGCTCGGCCAAAGCCGCATTGGCGGCCACGATCGCGGTGTCGAAGTTCATGACCCTGTAAAGACAGCGTCACCATGACGTTGATGGGAGTTACGCTCAACCCCTAAAACAAAGTAATTTCCATGTCTCGGGTTGGCATTCTTCTGCTCAATCTGGGTGGTCCAGAACGGATTCAGGATGTTGGCCCCTTTCTGTACAACCTGTTTGCAGATCCAGAAATTATTCGACTACCCAATCCAGTCCTGCAGAAACCCCTGGCCTGGTTGATCAGTACGTTGCGCAGCAATAAGTCGAAGGAGGCATATCGATCAATCGGAGGAGGTTCTCCTCTGCGTCGAATCACCGAGCAGCAAGCGAGAGAGC
>QCUZ01000022.1:0-17113 GCA_003210555.1 Synechococcus sp. AG-683-A03
CGGTGTTGCGTCGCCGCGATGTTCTCCTCCATCACCCCTACGACCTGTTTTCCACGTCGGTCGAAGAGTTCATCAATCAAGCGGCGGACGATCCCCTCGTCATGGGGATCAAGATGACCTTGTACCGCACGTCCAAAGATTCTCCGATTATCGCGGCCCTCATCCGTGCATCAGAAAATGGGAAGCAGGTGATGGCCCTTGTAGAGCTCAAGGCACGTTTCGATGAAGACAACAATATTCAATGGGCCAAACATCTTGAGCGCTCAGGAGTGCATGTGGTCTACGGCGTGATTGGCCTGAAAACGCATACCAAGATTGTTCTGGTCGTACGCAAAGAAAAAGAGCGCTTGCGCAGCTACGTCCATATCGGCACTGGCAATTACAACTCCAAAACCTCTCGTCTTTACACCGATCTAGGCCTGCTCTCAGCACGACCGGAACTCGGCCAAGACCTCGTGGAGTTGTTTAACTACCTAACCGGCTTCTCTAAACAACAAAGCTTCCGCAAATTACTCGTTGCTCCTGTCTCCTTGCGAAAAGGAATGGAGCAATTGATTCGTCGGGAAATCGAACATGCCCACCAAGGACGATGGGAGTTTGACCTGAATGGGTTGCGTCTTTGAGGTGTGGCAGCGGCAGGCTCATTAAGCCGAAGAGGTCATCGAGCCCGAGAGGTCCATGCACCCTGTAAAGGTCTTCTTCAACGACGGACATGCCGTCCATCAACATCTCAATCACGTCTTGGGGTGTGTCGGCAGCCACTTCCAGGCGGACCACTTCACCACCCATCCGTCGCTTTCGTAAGCCTTGTTCAATCGCGATCATGAGATCGTCGGCTTCAAGGTCCCGCAGCTCCAGGTCTGCATCCCTAGTGACCCGGAAGAAGTAATGGCCTTCGATGCTCATTCCTGGGAAGAGCAGGCCGAGATTGAAGGCAATCACCTGCTCCAGAGGCACTGCCGTGTGCATTGGCTTGGATGCATCGTCGCCAAGCTCAATGGGTATCGAGACGAAGCGAGGAAGGATCTTCTGAGGAACCTTCACTCGGGCCAGTTGGCGTTGGCCCGACTCTGGGTCGTGGATCAGGGCGGCGACGTTGAGGCTGAGGTTGCTTACGAATGGAAAGGGATGGGCAGGATCCACCGCTAGCGGCGTTAAGACAGGAAAAATCGCCGTTTGAAAGAAGTTGTCCACCCAGTCGCGTTGGGCGTCGTTCAGTTGTTCGTAGTTGAACAGAAACACTCCATAGTCTTCAAGGCCAACGCGGAGATGGTTGAGGTAGTGCTTTTGCTGGGCTTCCAGCAGCTCTGAGAGCTGGTGACGAATCTCATGAAGCTGCTCCCGAGGGGTGCGCCCGTCTTCACTTGGTTTGTCGATGCCCGCTTCAACCTGAGACTTCAAGGACGCCACGCGCACCATGAAAAACTCATCGAGATTGTTGCTGAAAATGGCGCTGAATTTGGCCTGTTCCAATAACTGCGTTCTTTGGTCAAGCGCTTGAGCTAAAACGCGCCTGTTGAAGGCGATCCAGCTGAGCTCCCGATTGATGTAGAGGTTCCCGGGAAGCATGACGCTGCTGATGAATGGGCTAGAGCACTGTGCTCGCATGGGAAAGGTAGCAATCGTGCGTCAGCCTGTGGTGTGTTCAAGGGGACTGCGGGTCACTAAGAGCACGACGATGACGAGCAATCCTGCGCTTCCAAAGAATGGACTGGTTTGACCTAGGAGGTCGTATCCCAGTCCAGCCAGTGGTGGACCTAAAAAACTGCCAAGACTTTGCAGTGCTTGCAGGCTGCCAAGGGCAGCCCCTTGTCCTTCATCGCTGAGACGTCGAGACACCATGCTGCGAAGGCTTGGGGTCACAAGACCCGTGCCGCTGGCCAAAATCGCTACGGCTGTGAACACTCCGGTCCTGGCTTGTTCAGGATTGGTTGTGGGGATGAGTAAACAACCGGCGATAACCAAACCGAGGCCGATCAGCGTGAGTTTCCATTCTCCAAAACGATTCACCAACGGACCGATCAATCCACCCTGGACAACGGTGGCGACGACCCCCACAATCAAAAAGGCTGTGGTAGCAAGCTCTGGCCCCCAGTTGAATCGTTGTTTGAAATAGAGCACCAGGATTGCTGTGAAGCCATTAAATGCAAGAAAGAACAGAAAAAAGCCCAAGCCCAGACGCCCCACTGCTGGATTGCCAATCACCCGCGCGACTTGAGCGAAGGGGTTGAGTTCTCGTTTGCGGGGCAGGTCGCGGCGCTCTGACACCGGATGGGTTTCAGGGAGCAACGTCAGCACGACGACGAGGTTGAGCAGGGCGAAGCCGGTTGCCACCCAGATCGGAACCGTGACGGCAATGCGGGCCAATTGGCCACCAAGAAAAGGCCCGATGATGAAACCAAGGCCGAAGGCCACACCGATTAATCCGAAGGCGCGTGCGCGTTTCTCTGGCGGTGTGATGTCTGCGAGTACGGCTCCTGCCGTGGCGGCGGTTCCCCCGCTCACCCCATCGATCAGACGGGCCCCAAAAAGGAGATAGAGGGGCAACACAGCACCAGCCGGCCAGGCTTGGCTCAAGGTGATCGCGAACAGTCCGAGGCCAAAGACGGAACCACTCACGCAGACAGCGATCACAGGCCTGCGGCCGAAGCGATCACTTAGGGCTCCGATGAATGGAGTTGCTGCGAACTGTGCGAGGGCGTAGCTGCCAGCTAACAGCCCAAGGGTGCGCCCGTCGGCATTGAACGATGCCAACAGAAAAGGCAGTAATGGAAAAACAATGCTTTCGCTCAGTCGGTCATTGAGCAGCGTCAGGAACGCACTGAATAGCGTTGGAACGTGGGGACGGCGCACGTTCGATCGAGGCGGTTAGTTACCTTCCCACAGTTACGCGCCATTCAATCAGTTGCTCCAAGGCTGCGCTGCCAACTCCATTGGCTTGCATGGTTTGGGCCTCCTTCACACCGTCCTCCAAGCTTTTGCTTAGTCCGCTCAACCAGAGATAACAGCCTGTGTTCCAACGCAAGGAATCGGCCATGGGCCCTCGGCCCAGCAGTGCCTCTTTGGCGTGTGTAGCCCAGACCTCTTCAGATTCCCAGCGGGGGTCATCTCCGAAGCAGCCGTGGTCTCGGGGGTGAACAATGTGGCGTTCGGGTTCCCCTGAGTTGTGAATTCGAGCCGTGATCCCGGCTCGACTAACAGGCAAGTCTGTGCCGCCTTCTAATCCTTTAACGGTGATGACTTCTTTTTCTCCGGCTAGTTCCAGGGCTCGCCAGGCTCGGCTTTCCGTTGGTGGATGCACAAAGCCACTCACTAGTAGATGGTGACCTTGGTGCGCGGTCCAGAGCAGCTCGGCGCTAGCCAGTGGAGGTCGTTTCCCGAGATCATCCCGAGCGGGCAGCAGAGCCTCGCCTAGGGGGAAGTGTTCCGGTTGATAAATGAGGGCAAGACCATGCCGGTTGAATCCTGTTTGAACGTTCTCGATCGATACATCATGCAAGTTGAGCCCAATGGAAGCGAACAGTTCTGCGGCGGTGATCCCAAATTTCACCGGCATTCGCCTCCCTCCCTGTAAGACCACAGGCTGTCCGGACCCCACCAACAGCAAGGCGGTTAAGGGATAGATCGGTGCTGTGCGAGATCGACCGTCAAAGGGCATGCCAAAGCAGATCGGCCGGCGTTGATCGGGCTCACTACGAAGACAAGGCCCCAAGCGTTTATAAGTGTCGAGCATCCCAGTTAGTTCCTGGGGCTCAGGCCGGCGAATGCGATGGGCGATTAGAAAGGCGCCGATTTGAACGTCTGACGCTCCTCCCGTGAGCATCAACTCCATGGCCTCATCGGCCTCACTTCGGGTCAACCCTTTGCTGGTGTGCTCTCCGCTGCCGATTTTGCGTAGCAATTGTTTGAAGCAAGCACGCTTCTCGGCAGCTGGAGACGTTTCCATTGATATGACCGGATCCAAAGGAGATCGTTCCGCAGAATTATCTCCTTTGGTTGTAGTCATTGTTACCAGACTGTTTTATGAGCCCTCAGGGCTAGCTTCTGCATAGGCCTGTATGGCTTCCATGCAGTGGGTGGGATGGATGCTGTCGCCCTTCGGCGTAATAGAGGCGTTCAATGAGCAGATTTGGAAAGGTTTGACGCACAAGGGCTGGTTTGACTGACAAAGAATTGTTCGACAGCAAGCCATTGATAGTCTTTAAGGATTGATTCAGGATTTTATTTGACTGATTTAGGAATGAGGAAAGGAACATGACAACGAACCAACCATCGACAAATTAATCATGCGCTTTTCTTTTCTGTCGTTCTGTCGCCGATGCTGCTATTGCTTCTTTCGAGATCATGGATTGGTAGTCAATGCATCAGTTTTGGGTCTTGATCTTGTAGATGATTCATTCACTGCTGAGTGGCCCCGCAAGGTTCGCTGATCTCAAGTAGCTCATTTATTTGGTCTTTCATTGCATGACAACATCTGCTTTGGCTCCGTCGTTGGCTGGTCCTTCCCCATCAACGCTGACTGCTTCGCTTATGGCGGCAAAAAAGGCGAAGGGATTATCTTTCGCTGATTTAGAAGCGGCTCTTGGTCTCGATGAGGTTTGGATCGCGTCACTCTTTTATGGACAGGCAACCGCATCCCCTGAAGAAGCGGAGAAATTAGCCAATTTGTTGGCTTTGGATCCGGCCATTACTGCTGCGCTGCAGGAGTTTCCGACCAAAGGAAGTCTAGACCCAGTGATCCCTACAGATCCACTGATCTATCGCTTCTATGAAATCATGCAGGTTTATGGTATGCCTCTAAAGGATGTCATCCAGGAAAAGTTTGGTGATGGAATTATGAGTGCGATTGATTTTACTTTGGATGTGGATAAGGTTGAAGACCCAAAGGGTGATCGAGTGAAAATTACGATGTGTGGGAAATTCTTGCCGTATAAAAAGTGGTGAGTTTTTGACCTAATTGAAGTCAAGCCCGGCACTCCCGGGCATTTTTAATGTTTCTAATATTGCTGCTTAAGTTGGCGTAAGGCGTGTGTTCTTCGCTCTTGGTCACTGAGTTCTGTGCTCAGTAACTTCAAGGCTAATTTGCTTTGAGTTGTAGCCATGCATCCCAGAGCTCTTAGGGCAGCCTCAGCAGCTAGATCAGAACCTGCTTGGACCAGGTTGGCTAACCTATTGCTAATGAGAGTGTCGTCTCTTCGTTGAAGTAAACGTATGCAAGCGATGACAACAGGATCACGCCAATCTTGAAGAGCGGGTTCACACAACTGTAGTAGTTCAATGGCTTTAAGTTGATGAGATTTGAAGCCAAGAAGATTGAGGCCTGCGAGGCGTTGTGCTTGGCCAGGCAATTGCAAAATATGCTCAAATTGAGACAGTGTGAGTTCTGCACCCCAGCAACTCAGTGCGTTGAGCAATAAGGCATCAGGATCATTGGCTTGATTCAGTTGTGTGAGTAACCAATCCTTTGCTTCAGGTTGATGGCAGAGGCCGGCTGCATGGATTAATTCAGGACAAACTCCATGCTGTTGGATCAGGGTTTGGATGATTGGCCAGCCTGTTTCGGCCAACATTCCCAAACGCTCAGCCACTGCAAAACGGAGTTCATCAGAAAGGCTGGGAGAGAAAATCTCTCCCAGCCAGGTTGGATTCAAGGGAATCTTC
This sequence comes from Synechococcus sp. AG-683-A03, assembly GCA_003210555.1. GTDB lineage: Bacteria > Cyanobacteriota > Cyanobacteriia > PCC-6307 > Cyanobiaceae > Synechococcus_C. The sequence continues at coordinate 5,662 of QCUZ01000022.1, forward strand.
CGTGCATTGGCTAGCCGATCCCAAAGGCAGGCTTCATCAATGGCACTCATAAGGTTTGAAGTCAGCGGGCGCCGAGTTCAGCGGCGAGTTCACGTTCTAGTTTTTCATCATGCTCGACAGGAAGCACATCGGAAATTTTGGTGCGATGGGTGCTGTAGAAGAGCATGCCGATGAACACCATTCCTCCAACAATATTTCCCAAGGTGACCGGGAGGAAATTCCAGAAAATCACTTTGTAAAAAGGAACGCCTGAGCCGAGGATTGGTCCAGCTGTATGCAGGAATTGATTCACAACAATGTGCTCCATGCCCATTGTTTGGAAAGCCGTAATCGGCAACCAGCAGGCAAGCAATTTGCCGGGAACACTTTTGCTCACAAGGGCCATCGTGACGCCGAGGCAAACCAACCAGTTGGCAACAACTCCACGCAAGAAAGCCAAGAAGAAACCCATGCTTCCAAGGGCTTCGTATTTTTTCACAACGTTGATCTGATTAAGAGCAACGATCTTTTGAGCCACAAGATCCCAAATTGGTGGACCAACGTTCTCAGCAGCAGCATCCATGCTTCCGCTGGTGAGGCTAATGGCCATGATGATTGCCACAACGAGCGTGCCAATGAAATTGCCAATCCAGACCCAAGTCCAATTTCGGAAGGTTGCACTCCAGCTACATTTGCCGGCCCATGTTGCCATCGGTAGCAACGCAAAGTTTCCAGTGACTAACTCCATCCCGAACAGGACGATGCTTGCAAAACCAAAGGGGAACAAAAGAGATCCCACAAATGGCAGTTTCGTAAGGATTCCTACTGTGAGGGCCAGGATGACGGCAAGACCAAGAATGGCGCCAGAATAAAAGCCACGGATTAGCAGATTTTTAATGCTGACGGTTGCTTTTTTGCCGCCGGCTAAAATCATGCCGTCGACGAGTTCGTTAGGTAGGACGTAGTCCATCTGGGACGCTGTTGCGCTCATGATTGGGTTTTAGTAAATGAAAAGGAAATCAACCGCTAACGCGATTCATGAAGCGTGAGAAGACATCTTGGTGCTGTGGGGATACAGAAACTGGTTCTTTGTCTTTGCCACTTGCGCTAAGCCAATTGACAAAACGCGATAGGAAATCACCTTTGAAAGTCATTGCAAAATGAATAAAAGTTTGATTTTTTAAATGCGTTGAACCATGGCTTCAAAACAAAGCGCCACGGTTTTACGTTGTAGATCTAATTCGGTCTGTTTTAAGCCCGAGGCTTTGCTCCGAATTGTTCGATAAGCACCTGTCGAAGAACGTTTTGAATGTCTTCTGCGGGGATTGCCTTTTGCTGGACTTCCCCGATCTGAGGGTTTTCGCCTTGAGATCCTCCGATGCTCAGGGTGTAGCCCTCACCCATTTCGCCCTTGCTGTTTTTCGCCTTGGTGCCTGTCAGGCCGATCGCACCCATAAACGCTTGCCCGCAGGTATTGGGGCAACCGGTCCAATGGATTTTGAGCTCTTCGGGTAATTCGAGCTCTGCATCGAGTTGTTTCGCAGCAGCAATGGCTTGGTCTTTGGTGTTGGTGAGACCAAAGCTGCAGTAGGTGTTTCCTGTGCAGGAAACCGTGCCAGCGGCGATGGCACCTGGTTCAAGCGGGAAGCGTTGCAACAACGGATCTGCTTTGAAACGATCCAAATTTGCTGATGAAAGCCCCACGATGATGACGTTCTGGTCTTCTGTAAGGCGAATTTCACCAGACCCGTAATCAAGACTTGCAGTGGCTAAGTCGTGCAGATCTGTTGCTGTGAGCCGTCCAACGCTGACATGCAGTCCTGCGAAAAACTCATCGGCATTTTTTTGTGGGTGGATTCCGTAGTGAGACCGAGGTGTGGAGTTAAAGACTGACCCTGGATCCTCTATGAGCGGACCAAAGAGGCTTTCTACTTCACTTCTGAAAGCGTCGATACCGAGCTGGTCGAGATACATGCGGAAGCGGCCTTTGGGGCGCTTGTTTCGTTCGCCGTTGTCACGCCAGAGGCGAATGACGCAATCGGTCATTCTGCAAATTTCATCCTGCTTCACCCAAGCATTCAGGGGGATGGCATATGCATTCATTTGTGACGAGAGGATTCCTCCGATCCATACGCCGAACCCCAAAACACCATCCCGTTCAACAGGGTGAAAGACGATGTCGTTGTGGAGCAGAAAGTTGTCTTTTGCCCCAGCAACAGCTGTATTCCATTTTCGAGGGAGGTTGGAGAACTCTGGATTTCCTTCGCAATGGTTTGTCAGAAAGTCCTGAAGTTCAGTGGTGAAAGGTCGTGTATCGATGATTTCGTTTGGATCAATTCCTGCAAGCGGATTGCCGGTTACATTTCTTGGATTATCAAAGCCTGATTGGATTGAGCTCAGTCCAACGTCCTTCAGTCGCTTGAGAATATCTGGTAAATCATTCAGCAGTACGCCACGCAGTTGTAGGTTTTGGCGTGTTGTGATGTCGCAGCTTCCATTCTCGCCGTAGCGCTCCACGATTGAGGCCACAACCCGAAGCTGCTGATGATTAATGACGCCATTGGGGACTCGCAAGCGAAGCATGAACTTGCCTGGTGTTTTGGGACGCCAAAACATTCCATACCATTTAAGACGAAGCTGAAGATCGGTTTCATCGACTTCTTCCCAGCCAACTCTCGCAAACTCTTCAATCTCGTTGCCAACGAGTAACCCATCCTTTGCTGCTTTATTCTGCTCAATTTTATTGAGCTTCTTGTTCTCTAGGAATGGTCTTGTGGGGACTTGAATGCTCATAGTGCTGATGTCCTGGTACAGGAATTCGTCAGTTAGCGAGATTTCCAGCACATCAGAGATGGTCGTGCTGAGAAAAGGTTTATAGCGATCTGTGGTGTGATCTTTCGGTATCGGTTGGAACCAAATCAGCGTCTACGGACTCACGTTTTTGTTTGATTTGCTACAAAGAAGTTCTGCTGTTTCTGGCTCGATTAACCCCTCCTTAACGGCAGAGAATTGAATCAGTATTGGCGGCCTATTTCTCCGATCCAGCGAACGGCTCCATGGCGGATCATGGACCAAACCCTTGCCATGGCCGCTAAATCGCGATCAAAATCGTTTTTAAATCGCTGTGGTGCTCGGTTGTTGCGAGCAGTGGACTGCATGGGAGCGCGAGAATGCCTTCTGCGGTAGTTAGTCATGCATGCATGAATGAAAACCACCTGACTAGATCAGTTCCAGGGGCTTCAGATCCGTGGCCGTTGTTACGGAAACGTGGCGAATTGAGTGGTGGAACTGCCCTTCGTCTTGTGATCCATGGACGTTCAGGTGGATTGATATCCCCTTGCTTGCAGCAGATTGTGGATGCTGTGGCTGAGCGCCGAACGGCCCCAGTTGAATTGGAAGTGCTGACTGCAGAGCATCCATCGCCTGTGCAGTGCGATAGCCAGTGGCTTGTCCCTCTGCTCCTACTGCCAGGCAGTCATGCACGCAGTGACGTCCCGCTGATTCGTGAGCGCTTGAAGGCTGAGGGTGTTGTTGTGAAGTCGCTTCCTTTTCTTGGCGCTTGGGATTGTTGGTGGGGTCTCATGTCGTGTTGGATTGCGGATGTTGCTGCGAAGCATCCTTCTCTGGCTTTGGTTCATCATCCATTGAGGCCAGGGCTGTCTGATCGTTTCCTGGCTTCAATTCAGGGTCGTTTTGACTTGCCTGTGGTGCCGTTTGATGTCTGGGACCAGTTTGCTATCGACCATCCCAACGTGGTTCCATTACCTCTTTCGTTAGCACCCAATCGGATGTCTGAGGCGTTGCGTCAGGTTGGTGGCCTGCCATCCCTCCTTGAAAATCCCCAGCTTCGTCAGGGACTTATTCATTGTCTTGCCCTATTGCCGTGACTGACTCGACCATGACGGGCACTGTGTATCTCGTTGGAGCTGGACCAGGCGATCCTGATCTGCTCACCGTGAAAGCTCATCGCCTACTGCAATGTTGTGATGCCCTCGTCTACGACTCACTGGTTCCAAGTGAGGTTCTCGAACTTGTTCCCGAGACCTGTGAGCGACACTTTGTCGGCAAGCGCCGAGGGCACCATTCCGTTCCCCAGCCCAGCACCAACTCAGTGTTGGTGGCCTTGGGTCAGCGCTATAAAACGGTCGTGCGCTTAAAAGGTGGAGACCCCTTCCTCTTTGGCCGTGGTGGAGAGGAAGCAGCCCATCTCGTTTCCCATGGCGTTGCAGTCGAGGTGGTGCCTGGCGTGACGGCCGGGATTGCCGCTCCCGCTTATGCCGGAATACCGGTGACGCACCGACGAGCAGGCTCGTCGGTCACCTTCGTGACCGGTCATGAGGAGATCGATAAGCGTCGACCATCCGTGAATTGGCGTGCTTTGGCGACCGCAAGTGATGGCTTAGTGATTTATATGGGTTTGCATAATCTCCCGCGTATTGCTGAGGAATTAATCGCTGGCGGCCTTGATGGCGACACACCTGTTGCTGTGGTTCAGCAGGGCACTGTGGTGGGTCAACGCTGTCTAAAGGCACCCTTACGTGAAGTGGCAGCCGCGACTCGTACTGAAAAATTTGCCTCCCCTTCGATCGTTGTTGTGGGAGACGTGGTCAATCATCAAGTTGATGCTTGTGCACCTGAGCCTGCGGCGGTCACCATGCCGATTCCATTTTGAATTTTGTGACTTTGGCAGTAGAGACGACCAAGAGCCTTGAGGTCTCCCAACGACTGAATCAGGATTCACAGATCAGGATTCACTGGGGCTTTCCAGGATGCTTCTCGTAGTCGAGGCAGAAGTTGTACGAGATTGCAAGGACGCGTGCTCGCGTCCAATTGGCTGGAAATCAGACGGTCCCAAGCCGTTTGAACGGCATCTAACGAACCGGGAAGCACGAAGATGATGGTTCCGTTGGCGACGCCTGCTAGGCAACGACTTTGCAATGTGCTCGTCCCAATGCTCTCGTAGGAAAGAACACGAAAGAGTTCGCCAAAACCGTCGATGGTTTTGTCCAGCAATGGGGAGACTGCTTCTGGGGTCCCGTCTCGGCCTGTCAGGCCTGTTCCGCCGCTTGTGATCACCACATCAACGGTTGGATTGGCAATCCACTGACTGAGTTCTGAGCGGATCTGATAGCGATCATCAGGGCAGATCCGCCGATCAACGAGTTGATGACCTGCTGCCGTCAAACGTTGTTCGAGTGCATCACCGCTGGTGTCTTCCGCCCTGGTGCGTCGGTCGGAAATGGTGAGGAGTGCAATTGAGAGGGCCAGCTCCAGAATCGCGGATGCAAGATAACGCTAGAACGAAGCAGGTCTTGCAGGTGTTCGCTATGACGAAATCTCCGGAGAGAACACTCCAGGTGTTGTTGTTTGCTTCGCTTCGAGATCAGGCTGGTTGGGATGAACAGTGTATTTTGCTTCCCGACAAAGATGTTGTTACGGCTGATGATATCTGGCATCAATTAAAACTTGGACCTCGTCCTGCCTCTGTTCAGATCTCTCTTAATCAGCGGTTGGTGAATTCGCTTACCCCTGTTCAAATAGGGGATGAAGTTGCTTTTCTTCCACCCTTTACTGGAGGTTGAAGCGTTGATGCAAAAACTGGAAATAACAGTTGAGATTCATAGCCAACCCTTTGATCCTTGGATTCGGTTGTCTGAATGGTCATCGACTGCCGCTGCTTCAGCCTCATTCAGTGGACGTGTTCGAGATGTTGCTGAAAATGGGATTTCGCTTGAAGCGCTTGAGCTCACGCACTATCCAGGACTGTGCGAAAGCTTGATCCGTGAGGATGCGGAAAGGCTGTTGATGCTGCATGGTGCGACAGGAGCGCTTGTGATCCATCGGGTTGGACGCTTATCGCCCCATGAGGTCATCGTGCTTGTGGCTGTTGAGGCTGATCGCCGTGGCCCTGCGCAACGTTGTTGCATGGCTTTGCTTGAAGCGATTAAGCATCAGGCCCCTTTTTGGAAAAAAGAGTGGAGGAACGGACAGGGCTCGTGGGTTAGCGGAAATACGCCACTTTGAGCTTCTTCTTAGAGGAGGCGGGATCGTATGAGTTGCGCCCAAAGACTCTCGCCCGCTTCTAACCCTCCTGTTTGTGCGGGAATCTCCAGCAAAAGATCGCTCTGAACCAGGGAGCCAATGCGGGATGAGGCTTGAGAGTCGCTCACCCTCGCCATTAGTTCTCCGTTGGCATTGACCTCCAAGCGAGCGCGGGCTAATTCGGGGCGTCCAGGCCGGCGAGCCAAAGCGTTGGCCAGCTTGACTTTGACGCGTGGAAAGTACTCAGGCTCCTGTTGACCCTCCAAGATCTGTAAGGCTGGCCAGAGCAGTTGCAGGGCGGTGACCGCTGCAGCCACAGGGTTTCCAGGGAGGCCAAAGAAAGGCACGGTTCCTTTCTGGCTTTTGATGTGCCCGAAGGCAAAGGGACGTCCTGGTTTCAGAAATAGTTTCCAGAAACTCACGTGCCCTAATTCGTCCACCAGCGCTCGGATCCAGTCACTGTCACCTGCTGAAATCCCCCCTGTGCTCACCACAACATCACAGGTGTTGCTGAGCTCAGCTAACGCCCGCCGCAAAGCTTCTGGTTGGTCTGGAACCACGCATTTTGCATGCACCACTTGGTGGAGGCTGTTCAGGATCGTCTCAAGAAGGGTGCTATTGCTTTCCCATATGGCTCCTGCTCGTCGCTCTAGCCCGGCTGGCACGAGCTCATCCCCGCTGATCAGGAGGCCAATGCGAGGTTTGCGATGGACTTCAAGCGTGGCTATGCCGCAACCTGCTAAACGTCCAAGCTGGGAAGGCGTCAAGCGCTGGCCAGGATTGATCAATAGGTCCCCGGCTTTGCATTCCTCGTCTTCAGCTCGGATCCAGGGTTGATCCGAAACTTCAGCAGCCAAGGTCAGTTGCGTTTGGCTGGTCTCCACGCATTCCTGTGGCAAGACCCAGCCTGCTCCTTCTGGGAGGGGGGCACCGGTCAAGATTCGGATGGCTTCACCAGCGTTTAAGACCCGATCAAATGGAGAACCAGGGGCTGATCGACCTTGCAGAGCCCATTGCTGGCCGACTGTCGGTTGATGCTGTTGCCCTAAGGCATACCCATCCATGATCGAGGCTCGGAATCCTGGGATCGCGACAGGAGCGTTGATTGACTTGGCATTGACGCGCCCAAGCGCCTCATCAAGAGACACGGTTGTGAGGGCATTGATCGGGCTGATGTCTGCGAGAAGACGATGTCTGGCTTCGCTAAGAGGTAACCCTTCGCGCCCATAGGGCTCAACGGGACCAGGCACCGTTGCGACCTCCATCTTTATGGGTGAGAGCGATCTGACCCAAGGTCATTCCTGGATCAATGGACTTGAGCATGTCGTAAAGCGTGAGTAATCCAATGGACACTGCTGTCATGGATTCCATCTCCACACCCGTGCTGTTTGTTGTGCTGCACCGGCAGCACAGGATGAGTCCCGGTAGTGAGGAATCCGGTTCAATCGTGACCTCCACACCACTGAGTGGTAACTGGTGGCAAAGGGGAATCAGTTCCCAGGTCCGTTTTGCCGCCTGTATGGCAGCAACTCGCGCAACAGCAAGGAGATCACCTTTCGGTGTGTTGCCGGAACGGATCAGTTCCAGCGTGGTTGGCTGCATTTGAAGGCAGCCCCTAGCTGTTGCTTCGCGTTTCGTTGGACGGCGATCACCCACGTCAACCATGTGAACTTCACCTGCTGTGTTGAGGTGAGTGAGGCCTTCTTCCATGTTCAGCGGTTTCCTAAGGCAGACCACAGTGTTGCCTCAGATCCCACAACTGGATCGACTACGGCTTTTGGCGATGCGTTGATGGCCGGTGATGGCGAACGTTGCTCAACCAACTCGCTGCGGGATCCCATATCGGCCCAGAGGGTGGCTGGTGAAGCAATCACTGGCTCCACTTGTGCATTGGGTCTAGTGCCGTCGCTCGCAACACCAACTTGACTTCGCACCATTTGTACCGCAAGCGACCCAACAATGAAGGCTCCTAGAAAGCCCGTCGCTATTGCGATTTGGCTGCGATTTCCTGTAGAAACGACCCCAGAGTTCATGCCTAAATTGAAGAATTCAGACTCTCACTATGGAAACGTGTTGAGTGAATCGCTACCAAATGAAGCAAAAGCTCCAGGATAATTCACATTCTTAACGCCGTAGGGCGTGCCTGCATGGGCATTGGCTTCGCTGGTATACCAGCCGTGAAGAGAGCCAAGAAGAAGTCCAAGTGAAATGGCTAAACGCACAGAGGAGGTCATAAGCTCGAAAAATCTTCTCTTCGAATGTTGAAGTTCGAGGTTGCGATTGAGACCATTTCAGGGAGCGATGTCTATAAATGGTCCAATGTGAACAATTTATGTCGTTGAATGCATGAATCAAGCCAGTCATTGCTTTGGGTTTGAGAAGGATTTTGTTGGGAACTGGCGTTGCATTCCTCTTTGTGTACGCCGGAAGCTAGATCTCATCGGCGTCAAGCTGAAATTGAGCCATTGGCTTGAGTTCACTCAGGAACAGCGCCAAATGCTTGTGGATTGGCCTGATGAATTACCAGCATTGAATGCCTTGCGTAAGCACTTGCGACTGCTCACTCGATTGATGGCCGAGGGGATGGCTAAAGACTTGCCAATTGGGGTTGATGAACCCTGGCAAGTGTTGGGAGAGCTACCCAGCATTGTGCAGGAATCGGCTCGAAGGAAATCGATTGAGATCAGTGTTAGCCAATGGGCTTCTTTGTTCGAATTAGAGCGTTTTGCTTTGTGTAAGTTGGCGCGCCCTGGCCATGATCACCACAACTTGGATGCTGCTTTCAACGAAGTGCTGGGATGATCATGCGCCGCAATCTTTTTAAGCGATTGCCTTGCTGTTCGATGGGTTTGATGACGGAGACAGCGGGGGCCACGATGACGGCACTGGCCTTCAATTCAGGTTGTTTTGAAATGGGGCAAGCATGGTCATGCATCAACGCATTGACCTCACAGGCTTGAGTTTGCGTGAAGCCCCAATGCATGGGAAGAAATACCGTGCCCTTTCGGATCTTGTCTGTGACCTGCACGCGAGCGGTGAGTTGACCGCGACGTGAGCTGATGGCCGCGAGTTCTCCATGTTGAACAGCGAACTGATCGGCATCCTTTGGGTGAATCTCCAGAAGAGGTTCGGGGTGCATTGTTGTTAAGCGCTTCACCTTGGCGGTGCGCGTCATGGTGTGCCACTGCCCCAGATATCTGCCAATGGTGAGAACCAGTGGGTAGGTGTCACAGGGTGGTTCTGCAAGACCAAGCGGTTGGTCGGTACAGAATCGCGCTCTTCCATTCGCGGTTGAAAACTTTTGATTGGTGTAAAGCCGTTTTGTCTCTTGAGATGGTGAACTGTCTTGCGGAAATGGCCATTGTTGTGGCCCTTCTTTGGCCAAAACGTCATGACTTAACCCTGAGACATCACACAATCGCTTTTTCGTTAGTGCTGTGAATTCTGCATAGACCTCAGCCGCAGAATCGTATGTAAATTGTTTTTCAAAACCAAGCCGCCTTCCGATCTCGGCAAAGACCTCCCAATCAGCACGGCTTTCTCGATGGGGATTCCTAAATGCAGGGCAGTAAGTAACCCTGCGCTCAGAGTTGGTCATCGTTCCAGCTTTCTCACTCCATTGAGCAGCTGGTAGAAGTAGGTGGGCGTAATGCGATGTTTCTGAGTCTGTATAAGCTTCACTAACAACGACTAATGGGCAGCGCTTCATCGCTGTTTTTACGCGTTCAAGGTCTGGCATGCTCACGAGAGGGTTGGTCGCAGCGACCCACCACAAATCCAGCTCTCCTCGTTCCATCGCCTCCACCTGTTGCCAGGCCGTTAGGCCAGGAATGGCTGAAATTTTCCCTTTGGGAAATCCCCAGGTTTGCTCGACTTCAGCTCGGTGCTCTGGGTTCGTGACTTGGCGATATCCAGGAAGAAGGTGGGAGAGGCCACCTGCTTCTCTTCCTCCCATGGCGTTGGGTTGCCCTGTCAGTGAAAAAGGTCCGGCTCCTTCCTTGCCGATTTGTCCTGTTAATAAGTGCAGATTGATGATTCCACCCACGACGGCGGTTCCTTCTCGCCGTTGATTTACTCCCATCGACCAGAGGCTTAAGACTTTTTCACGACGATGAAAAAGTTGGGCGACTTCCCGTAGGCGTTTTTCAGGAATGCCACAAAACAAGGCCACCCGTCTAGGCGTCCAGCGGGCTACGACATCAAAAAAGGAGTCGTAGTTGTCTGTGCAATTGTCGATAAACGTAGGGTCCTGTCCGTTTTCACGCATCACCAGGTGGGCGATGCCGTGAAGGAGGGCAAGGTCACTCCCAGGAGCTACCGCCAGGTGGATGTCAGCAGCCTTTACGGTATCGGTTTGGCGTGGGTCAATTACCACGATGGTGACAGAGCCAGGATGTCTTTTTTTACGTTTAAGTAATCGTTGAAAGAGCACTGGATGGCATTCAGCAGTGTTGGTTCCGATGAGAAACGCCACAGTGCAGTGGTCTAGGTCTTCATAGCTACATGGGGGACCATCTGAGCCCAAGCTGCGGGTATAACCCGCAACGGCAGAACTCATGCAAAGTCTTGAATTAGCATCAAAATTATTAGTTCCTAGCGCTCCTTTGAGTAGTTTTTGAGCCAAATAATAGTCTTCGGTATGGAATTGTCCGGAGCCATACATGGCGATGGAGTCTGGTCCCTTGGATTCCAGGCTTGTTTTGATTTGGCTTGAGATGCGCTCAAGAGCTTCATCCCAGCTGATCGGTTGGAAGTCATCATCAAGACTGGTTCGACCGAGGGGTTGATCCAGGCGGCCCCTTGATAGGGTTTCTCCGACTGTGGCCCCCTTGATGCAAACTTGACCGAGACTTGATGGATGCAGTCGATCTCCTCTAGCCGTCCACATGGGGGTTCCATCTGCATCTCGCCTGACGGCCTCCCCCTTTTTTGCTGGTGGTTGTAGGTCCAAACCACACCCCACTCCGCAATAAGGACATTGACTGCGAATGGATGTGGTTGGCTCTGCCATGATTTGAAGATGGGTATTTAGAAACACCCGGAGTCACTGACGCCGGGTGCACTGCAGTTATGAATAGGTATATGGAATCAGTTGTTGGCGAATTCAGGACTCGCTGTTTCCCCTTCATGTAAGTCATCGAAGGAACCCTTAGGTTCTTTGAGGAAAAAGAAGCAGAAGAAAGCAACAATCAGGCCAGCGACCCCCAGAACTTGGAAGAAAGCACTATTGGAGGCTGCGATGATTTCTGGTGAAGGATCTTTACCCCCACCCATCCACATCGGAAGCAGACTAAAAATCGTGAGATAAGTCACAGCCCCGACGTTGCCATAGGCACCAACCAAGCCAGCGACTTGGCCCGTGACGCGACGTTTCACCAAAGGAACAAGTGCAAACGTAGCCCCTTCTCCTGATTGAACGAAGAAAGAGGCC